>JBDTRO010000001.1:0-15941 GCA_039931635.1 Betaproteobacteria bacterium
GGAATGGCGGTGCCGAGCACTTGAAAACCTGGGTCCCCGCCTACGCGGGGACGACAGGTTTCGCCAAAACCTGGGTCCCCGCCTACGCGGGGACGACAGGTTTCGCCAAAACCTGGGTCCCCGCCTACGCGGGGACGACGGGCTTTGCGCCGTCGCGGCGGAAGCTCTCCATCAGCAGGTCATCAAAGATCGCCACCGCGCGGGTCCAGCCGGCGGAAGCGCCGCGAATTTTGTGCGGGAAGCAGGAGACCACGAAGCCGTCGGCGGGAATCGCCTCCAGGTTGTGCAGCTTCTCCAGGTGGCAGTAGCCGATGTCGCGCCCCGCCTTGTGGCCTTCCCAGATCAGGCTCGCATCCTTCGTGTCCTTGTACTTTTCGGCGGTGTAAACGAAGGGCGCGTCCCAACTCCATGCGTCCGTGCCCGTGAGGCGCACGCCGCGCTCGAGCAGGTACATGGTGGCTTCGTAGCCCATCCCGCAGCCGGCGCTGACGTAGTCGTTGTGGCCGTAGCGCGAGCCGGCGCGGGTATTCACCATCACGATCTCGAGCGGTTTCAGTGTGTGACTTATTCTTTTCAACTCTGATTCCACGTCGTGAGCGGTAACGACATATCCATCCGGAAAGTTCCGGAAGTCCAGTTTCACGCCGGGCTGGAAGCACCAATTCAAGTCGACCTCGTCGATGGCGATCGCCCGTTCGCCCTTGTTCATGGTCGGGTGAAAGTGGTAGGGCGCATCCAGGTGCGTGCCGTTGTGGGTAATGAGCTCGACCTTTTCCACCGCCCAGGCGGCGCCGTCGGGCAGGTCCTCTTTCTTCAGGCCCGGAAAGAACGGCGCCATTTGCGGAAACGTCGCCTGGTGGTCCATGTAGGTGATCTTCGGACCGAAGGGCGGCGGATCGGAGATCACGTCGTTTTCGAGATAGATGGACAGATCGACGATTTTGCGGGACATCGCGCCTACCTCCTCGCGTTACGCATCAGGAATGCATTTATGTCTTCGATTTTCAACTGCGGCTCGCCAGGAACGGGTTTTGAGCCGACCACGCGGTTCATCCATTCCATGTTCTTCTGCATGCGCGTGACCACCGCGGGCCACTGCGCGGCCTTGTAACGCTGCGGGTCGGGCAGCACGTGGCACTGGCCGCAGGCGACCCGGAACGACTCGGCCGCGGGCGTATTCACCTCGGGGAATTTCTCCGGATCAAGCGGACGTTGCCCGTGCTTGCGCAGGTAAGCGGTGATGGCCTGCGTGTCCGCCGGGCCTGGTGATTCGACGCCGGCCATCATCTCGGACATGAGCTTGCCCATGTTTCCCTTGCCTTCCATGCGCGGCACCATGCGCGCGACCACGGCAGGCCAGCGCGCGGTGTCGTGCATGGCCGGATTGGCGAGGTTGTGGCACTGCACGCAGTAGCGCAGCGTCAGCCGGGCACCGCGCGAGCGCGGCTCGGGCAGCATCGCCGGCTCGAAGCCGGGCGGAATGATGCGCTCCAGCATCGGCCCGTGAGGACTGTCTTGCCACGGTTTTTCTGCTTTTGTTATTGCAGAAAAAACAAGCAACAGGACGAGCAGGCTAAAGCGTGCCACTGCGGTCCCCGCGGCTGAATCCCATCAAGGGGTCCTGCACGCCCTTGCCGACAGCGAGCACCTTGAACAGTTCTCCCATCTCGGAAGGCGACAGCAGCTTCTGCGCCGCCGCCGCCGCCGGCAGGTAGCGCTTCGGATCGGCGGGATTTTCTTCGGCGAGCAATTCCGTGATGCCGCAGTTCACCAGGAATTGCGCCTGGTTGGCGTAGCCGAGCACAGCCATGCCGGCATCGACCGCCGCGCCTGCGAGTGCGCTGAAATCCACGTGCGCCGTTACGTCCTGCAGGCCGGGCAGGTAAAAGGGATCGTCGTGCGCGTGGTGGCGGTAGTGGCAGGCGAGCGTGCCCATGGAGCGCTGCGGATGGAAATATTCGCGCGCCGGGAATCCATAGTCCACCACCAGGAGCGCGCCGCGCTCGAGGAACCTGCCGAGAGAGCGCATCCAGGCGCGCGCGAGCAGCGCAAGTTCGCTTTCGTAGCGGCCCGAAGGCGGAATTTCCATGTCGAGTTTCGTTGCTTGAACAAGAACCGGATCCTTCGCCGCACGGTCGGACCAGGCCAGCTGGCCTTCGTTGGCGCACACGCCGCGTTCCAGCACGCGCGTGTGCGTCCAGGCGAGCGCGTGCACCGGCATGGCATCCACGACTTCATTGGCCAGCATCACGCCGCGGAACCGCCCGGGCAGCCGATCGAGCCACTGCACGCGGTCCGCGAGCCGTTCCTGCTGGCGTTGTCTAAGTTCAGGACTTGTTTCCAGGATCTGGTACTTAAGCCCGGGGAATTCCAAAGTCAAAACCTCTGCAAGGACTCCGGAACCAGCCCCGAATTCGAGAATGGCGTCCCCGGGCTGCAGTATTTGCGCAATCTGGCGCGCGAGCGCGCGACCGAACAGCGGCGAGAGCTCCGGCGCGGTGACGAAATCGCCGCCTGCGCCCAGCTTGCGCGCGCCGGCCGCGTAATAGCCGAGTCCCGGCTCGTACAGCACGAGCTCCATGTAGCGCGCGAAGGAAATCCAGTTGCCGGCAACCGCGAGTTCGGCGCCGATGCGATCGAGCAGCGTGCGGCTTGCGGCCAGTGCCTGAGGATCAGGCGACGGAAGCACTGCGCGGCCGCGGTTCTCATGCATGCCACTGAATTTACCCTAGAATTCCGCCCTGACATGGATGAGAGCCTGCAGGGAAAAGTGGTACTCGTGACCGGCGCGGCGCGGCGCATCGGCGCGGCGATCGCGCGCCGCCTGCATGCCTCCGGCGCGAACCTGCTGTTGCACTACCGCGGCGCTGAAGCGGAAGCCGCAAGCCTGGAGGCGGAGTTGAACGCCGCGCGCGCCAAGAGCGCGTCGAAAGTGAAAGCGGACCTGCTGGCGCCGATTGCGCCCCGCTCGCTGGTCAGCGCCTGCATGGAACGGTTCGGCAGGCTGGATATACTCGTGAACAACGCCTCCACGTTTTATCCGACCGCCGTTGGAGCGATCGAACACGGTCATTGGGACGAATTAATGGGATCGAACCTGCGCGCGCCGCTGTTCCTCGCGCAGGAGGCTGCGCCTCAGCTGAGGAAGAACGGCGGCGCGATCGTGAACCTGGCCGACATCCACGGCGACCGGCCCCTCAAGGGCTACCTCGTTTACAGTATTGCCAAGGCGGGCCTGGTCTCGCTTACGCGCGGGCTCGCGCTCGAACTCGCGCCGCAAGTGCGCGTCAATGGCGTCGCGCCCGGCGCCATCGCCTGGCCCGAGGACGGCCAGTTCGAGCCAGCCGAGCGCGAGCGCATCGTCGCCAGCACGCCGCTGGCGCGCCTGGGTTCGCCTGAGGAAATCGCGCGGGCGGTAAACTTCCTCTCCACGGCGCCCTTTATTTCGGGCCAGATTCTGGCGGTTGATGGGGGTCGTTCAGTTTTTTTATAGCTTTTTAATTCTATGAACTTAAAAAAATCAAAATTCGAAGCAGATAAGCTCGCCAAGCGCATCCGGCGCCAGGTGGGTGATGCGATCGTCGATTTCGGCATGATTGAAGAGGGCGACCGCGTCATGGTCTGCCTCTCCGGCGGCAAGGACAGCTATGGAATGCTGGATGTTCTAAGCGCTTTAAGAATCAAATCTCCAGTCCGATTCGAATTGATCGCCGTCAATCTCGACCAGAAGCAACCGGGATTCCCCGAGCGCGTCCTGCCCGAATACCTGGCTTCGCTCGGCGTGCCGTTCCGCATCGTCGAGCAGGACACCTACTCGATCGTCAAGCGCGTGATCCCCGAAGGCAGGACGATGTGCTCGCTCTGTTCGCGCCTGCGCCGCGGCGTGCTGTACCGCGTGGCGGGCGAGCTGGGCGCCACCAAGATCGCGCTCGGTCACCACCGCGACGACGTGCTGGCGACCTTCTTCCTCAATCTGTTTCATGCCGGCACGCTGAAGGCGATGCCCGCCAAGCTCCTGTCGGACGACGGCAGGCACGTGGTGATCCGGCCGCTCGCCTACGTCGCCGAGGATGACCTCGCGGCGTACGCCGCGGCGAAAGCCTTCCCGATCATTCCCTGCACGCTCTGCGGTTCGCAGCAGAACCTGCAGCGCAAGGTGGTGGGCCGCATGCTCAAGGAGTGGGAGAAGACCGAGCCGGGCCGCATCCAGTCCATGCTGCGCGCCATGACCGATGTGCGGCCTTCGCAATTGCTGGACCGCAAGCTGTTTGACTTTGCGGGCCTGAAACCCGGCAAGGGCAAAGACCGGCGACCGGTCAGCGTGATCCAGTTCAGGAATCTCGGCGAGCCGCTGTTTGCCGAGTGATCACCGGCGAGCCTGAAGTAGCGGTTGATGCGCTGCTGGCGCGCCTGGGCAAACGCGTCGCCTGCGGCACGCCGCTGGGCCTGGGCAAGCCGGTGCCGCTGCTCAACGCACTTTACGCGCGCGCCAAGGGCGACCCGCAACTGGAGCTGTCCGTCTTCACGGCGCTCTCGCTCGAGGTTCCGGGTACGTCGAACGAACTGGAGCGCCGTTTTCTCGCGCCTTTTGCGAAGCGCATGTTCGAAGGCGTCCCGCAGCTCGACTACCTGCGCGATCTTCGCGCCGGCCGGCAGCCGGCGAATTTCACACTGAACGAATTCTATTTCCGGCCCGGTGCGATGCTCGGCGTGCCGGCTGCGCAGCAAGGCTACATCAGCAGCAACTACACCCACGCCGCGCGCGACATGCTCGCCCGCGGCATGAACGCGGTACTGGTCATGGTGGCCGAGCGTGGCGGGCGCTACAGCCTCTCGTCCAACCCCGATCTGACTCTCGATGCCGTGAGCGCGTTGCGTGCAGGCAGCGCGCCCAACGCCGTTCTCGCCATGGTGAACCGCAAGCTGCCGTTCATGACGGGCGACGCGGAAGTCGGCGCGGACTACTTCGATGTGCTGGTGGACGCGCCGCAACTGGAGCATCGCCTGTTCGGCGTCCCCAATGCACCCGCCGATCCGCCGGACCACGCCGTCGGCCTGTACGCGGCCGCGCTGGTGAAGGACGGCGGCACACTGCAGCTGGGAATCGGCTCGCTGGGCGACTCCGTCGCGCACTGGTTGCGCGTCCGCCATGACCAGCCGGAGGCATTCGCGGGGGCGTCGTCGGCTTTGGGCCTGGAAAGCTGCCGCGACCTGATCGCGCGCGAGGGCGGCCTCGGCCGTTTTGCCGAGGGCCTCTTTGCCTCCAGCGAGATGTTCAGCTGGGGGCTGATGTCGCTGTACCGCGCCGGCGTGATCCGGCGCCGCGACGACCTGGGCCACGTGCTGCAGGCGGCCTTCTTTATCGGCCCGGAGGCGTTCTACCAGGCGTTGCGCGATCTGCCCGAGGAGGAGCGGCGGCTGTTCCACATGACCTCTGTGACGCGCGTGAACGATATCTTCGGCGACGAGGAGGGCGTGCGCCGGCGCCTGCGCCATGCGCGCTTCATCAACATCTGCATGAAGGCGACGCTCTCCGGCGCGGTGGCCTCGGACGGACTGGACGACGGGCGCGTGGTGAGCGGCGTCGGCGGCCAGTACAACTTCGTCGCCATGGCGCACGAGCTGGCGGGCGCGCGCTCGATCCTGCTGCTGCGCTCGACGCGTGAAGCCGGTGGCGAAATCGAATCCAACATCGTCTTCAACTACGGCCACACGACCATTCCGCGCCACCTGCGCGACATCGTGATCACCGAATACGGCGTCGCCGACCTGCGTGGCCGTACCGACGCCGAAGTTGCCGGCGCGATGATCGCCATTGCCGACCGGCGCTTCCAGGAACCGCTCGCCGCGCGCTCGATCGCGGCCGGCAAGCTGCCGCGCGGCTGGCGCGTGCCGGAGGCCGCGCTGTCCAACACGCCGGAGGCGCTGGCGAAGCGGCTGGCGCCACTTGGCCGGCAGGGCCTGCTGCCGCTGTTTCCGCTCGGCACGGATTTCGACGCCGGGGAACAGCGTCTGCTGGTGGCGCTTCGCTGGTTGAAGGAAAACAGCTCGCACTGGGCTGGCCGGGCAGGCATCGCAGCCGGGCTGGTGGGCGCGCGCGCCGCCACCGCGGACACGCCCGCGCTCGCGCGCATGGGCCTGGATGCACCGCATGGATTGCGCGAACGTCTGATGCGCCGGATGGTCGTACTCTCTTTACAGCGGACCGAATCTTGAACCCCCGGCGGCGTAACCCTTTTATGGCTTTTCTTCTTTTTGTCGGGCTGTTGTTTTTCGCCTTGGCGGTCGGGCGCGGCGTCATTGCGCAGGACTGGCGCACCGCAAGCACGGCGCCTACGGGCCTTGCGCCGGATCCCGCGACGACACCGGAGGCGGTGGTGCAGGTCTACGGCGCGCGCACCTGGGGCTGGCGCGGCAATTTCGGCGTGCATACCTGGGTGGCGGTGAAGCCGGCGAATGCGTCCGCCTACACGGTGTATGAAGTCATCGGCTGGCGCCTGCGCTGGTCCGATACCGTGGTCGCGATTCACAACCGCGCCGCCGACGCGCGTTGGTACGGCAATGCGCCGGAGCTCTACGCCGACAAACGGGGCCCGGAGGCCGAGAAGCTGATCCCGCGCGTCGATGCGGCGGCGCGCTCGTATCCGCACGCGACCGAGTACAGCGCCTGGCCGGGACCGAATTCCAATACCTTCGTTGCCTGGATCACGCGCGCGGTTCCGGAGCTCGAAGCCGACCTGCCGCCGACCGCGATCGGCAAGGACTACATCAGTGGTTCGATCGTCGGTTCGGCACCGAGCGGCAGCGGCGTGCAGTTTTCGCTCGCCGGGTTGTTCGCGCTGACCGCGAGCGGCGTGGAGGGTCTTGAGGTGAACCTGCTTGGCCTGACCTTCGGCATCAACCCCTTCGATCCGGCGCTCAAGCTGCCGCTGCTGGGGCGGTTGGGGCCGGCGCGATCGGGGCTTCCCGTATCGGCAGATTGACGATCGCGGCGGCGGCGGCGAGCACCATGTCGGCGTACCACATCCACAGGTAGGAGCCCGAGCCCTCGTACGCGAGGCCGCCGAGCCACGCGCCGAGGAATCCGCCGATCTGGTGCGACAGCAGCGTCATGCCGAACAGCGTCGCAAGAAAGCGCACGCCGAAGAGCTTGCCGACGATCGCCGCGGTGGGCGGCACGGTCGCGAGCCAGGTCGCGCCCAGCCCGGCGGCGAACAGATAGAACGTCAGCGCGGTCTTGGGCGCGGCCAGGTACATCGCGATCAGCACGGCGCGCGAGGCGTACATCAGCGCGAGGATGTACTTGCTGCGCCAGCGCGCGGTTGAGAAACCGGCCGCCAGGCTGCCGGCGATGTTGGTGAGGCCGATGATCGCGAGCGACCAGCCCGCCACCTCGGACGGCAGGCCGCAGAGGTTCACCTCCTGCGGCAGGTGCGTGACCAGGAATGCAATGTGGAAACCACAGGTGAAGAAGCCGGCATTCAGCAGCAGGTAGCTGCGGTCGCCAAACGCATCGCCCAGCGCGCGCCAGGGCGAGTCGCTGGCGGATGGCTGTGCCGGCGCCACCGCGCCCGGCGCCGCCACGGTGCGGATCAGTGGCAGCGCGGCCAGCGTCATTGCCGCGAGAGTCCAGAGCGCGGCCATCCAGCCGAGCGCCTGGATCAGCGCCTGCGAAATCGGCGCGAAGACGAACTGGCCGGCCGAGCTGCCTGCGTTGATGATGCCGGCGGCCTTGCCGCGCGCCTCGGCAGGCAGGCGCTTCGATGCAGCCCCGATCAGTATCGAGAAGCTGCCCGCGCCCGAGCCGATCGAGGCGAGCAGGCCGAGTGACACGATCAGCCCGAACCCCGATCCCATGAACGGCGTCAGCGCCATGCCGAAGGCGAGCAGAAAGACCCCACCGAGCAGCACTTTGCCGGGCCCGTGGCGGTCGGCGAGCGCGCCGGCGATCGGTTGCACCGCACCCCAGGTGAACTGGCCGATCGCAAGCGCGAAACTGATCGTCGCGATGCCCAGGCCGGTTGAGGTATTGAGCGGCGAAATGAACAGGCCAAACGACACGCGCACGCCGTTCGTCACCATCAGCAGGGCGGCTGCGGCGAGGGTGACGATCAGGGCACTGCGGGTTTGCTGGGTCATCTGGACATGGTAGGTCTGTGAGTCCTGGCTTGTCAAAATGAATTTGACATACTAAAATTCGGCCCCATGAACTGCGTGGCGCGACTGGTCGAATTGTTCGGCAGCCAGGCCGACGTGGCGCGCGCGTTCCAGCTCGACCGGGCGGTGGTGCATAACTGGGTGAAGACGGGCTACGTCCCCGCGCGTTGGGCGGGCGAGGTGGAGCGCATTACCCAGGGCCGCATCCGTTCGGAAGATGTGATCAACGAAGCCAGCGCCAAGAACCCGGTGCGCGTGAAATCGCGCCCCGACGACGCGCCTTTTGGAATGTCGGAGAACGATCCCATGACCCAGTTTGCCCCCTCGAAGCGCATCCATTCCTTCCACCCGCCGCAGCGCACGCTGATGGGCCCGGGCCCGACGGAGATCCACCCGCGCGTGCTCACCACCATGAGCCAGCCGGCGATCGGCTACCTCGACCCGGTGTTTGTCGAGATGATGGAAGAGCTGAAGTCGCTGCTGCGCTACGTCTATCAGACGAAGAATTCGCTCACCTTCCCGATCTCGGGCCCCGGCTCGGTCGGCATGGAGTTCTGCTTCGTCAACATGGTCGCGCCCGGCGACAAGGTTATCGTGTGCCAGAACGGCGTGTTCGGCGGCCGCATGCTGGAGAACGTCATTCGTTGCGGCGGCGTGCCGGTCCTCGTGGAAGACAAATGGGGCGAGCCGGTCGATCCGCAGAAGGTCGAAGATGCATTCAAGAAAAACAAGGACGCGAAGATCCTCGCCTTCGTGCATGCCGAGACTTCCACGGGTGCGCAGTCCGATGCGAAGCTCCTCACGCAGATCGCGCACAAGCACGGCGCGCTCGTAATCGTGGACGCGGTGACCTCGCTCGCCGGCACGCCGGTGCGCGTGGACGAGTGGGAAATCGACGCCATCTACTCCGCGAGCCAGAAATGTCTGTCCTGCACACCGGGCCTGTCGCCGGTGTCCTTCTCCGAGCGCGTCGTCGAACGCGTCAAGGCGAGGAAGGACAAGATCCACAGCTGGTTCATGGACATGAACCTGCTGCTGGGCTACTGGAACGCGGGCGCGCGCACGTATCACCACACCGCGCCGACAAATTCCCTCTTCGCCCTGCACGAGGCGCTGCTGCTGATCCGCGAGGAAGGCCTGGAGAACGCCTGGGCGCGCGCGACGCGCCACCATCTCGCGCTCAAGGCCGGGCTGGAAGCGATGGGGCTGAAGTTCCTCGTCAAGGAGCAATACCAGTTGCCGCAGATGAACGCCGTGCTCTGCCCCGAAGGCGTGAACGAAGAAGAAGTGCGCAGGCGCCTGCTGAACGAATTCGGCATCGAGATCGGCGCCGGGCTTGGGCCCTTGAAGGGCAAAATCTGGCGCTTCGGCCTGATGGGCTACAGCTGCCGCGCTGACAATGTGATGCTGTGCCTGTCGGCGCTCGGCTCGGTGCTCTCGGACCTTGGCCTGCCGGTGCATGTCGGCGATGCCGAGTCCGCCGCGCACGGTGCCTACGCGCAGATGCATGTGAAGGACGCGCAAAGGAAGAAACGCGCGGCTTGAGTTTTTGTTCTAATGGGTGAGTGGACACGCTCACCCACGCGCTTTCCGGAGCATTGCTCGCACGCGCGACGCAGTCGAAGGACCTTCCGCCGCGCTCGGCGCCGCGGCGCATCGCGGCGGCCTTCTTCGCCTGCGCGGCGCCGGACCTCGACATAGTCTTCTCGTTGCTGGGGCCGGTGCGTTACCTGGAACTGCATCGCGGCCCGACGCATTCGCTGCTGCTATTGCCATTCTGGGCGCTGCTGTTCTCCTGGATCCTGGCGAAAATCCTGCGCGAGCCGCGCGGCTGGAAGGCGCTCTACGGCGTCGCCGCGATGGGCATCGCGCTGCACATCGCGGGCGACCTCATCACCAGCTTCGGCACCATGATTTTCTGGCCCGTGTCGGACATGCGGCCGGGCCTCGGCAGCACCTTTATCATCGACCCGTGGTTCAGCGGGATCATTCTTGCAGGCCTGCTGTTCTCGATTTTTATTCCCAATTCCAGAATTCCTTCCGTCGCGGCGAGCATGGCGCTCTGCGCGTACGTGGGTTTCGGTGAAATACAACACCTAAAAGCCCTGGACTTCGCCCGCGACTACGCGCGCGGCCGTGGCATGCCGCAGGCGAAAGTCGCGGCGCACCCGAGGGCCGTATCGCCCTTCAACTGGACGGTGTTCGTCAGCACCGAGCGCGACCATCATTTCGCGCACGTAAACCTCGCTCGCATTGCGCCACGTGACCTCGCGCCGGGCGACGGCTTCTTCACACGCCTGGACGCCGCTTTCCTGCCGCTGTCGATGGCGCGCTGGCAGACGCGCAGCCGCTACGGCGATACTGCGACCGGCAAGGAGGCTTGGGATTCGCCCGCCTTCGCCTTCATGCGCTGGTTTTCCGACCAGCCGGCGCTCGATGCGACGACCGCCAGCCCGGAATGTTACTGGTTCCTCGACCTGCGCTTTGCCAACCCGGGCCGCGACTGGATCCCTTTCCAGTTCGGCGCCTGCCGCGATTCGCCCGGCGCACCCTGGCGCGCCGCGGAGAAGAACTAGGCCTTCACCACTTCAGCGAGCGCGTGCACCAGATCGATGCTGGCGTCGATCTCGTCGCGGTTGATGGACACGCTCTCCACGCTCACCCCCAGCGGGATCTCGCGCGCGTAGGGGTGGTCGAGAATGCGGCGCAGGCTGTCGCGGCAGACCTCGATGGATTTTTTCAATGGATTCGAATTTTTCAATATGTCCTGCGCGGTCGCATCCGGAATCCGCACCCCCAGCCACCGCAGGAACTGCATCGTCTTCTCGCGGCCGACCGGTGCGAAGCTGAGCACGATGCGCCGCGGCTTCACGCCCGCGCCGCGGCAATCGCGCAGGTAGTCCGCGAGCAACCGCTCGGTGGCCTCGGGGTGATAGACAGTCTGCGAGATGAAGTAGCTGCAGCCCTCGATTCCCTTGGCGAGCAGGCGCGCGGACTCGCTCCGCGCTTCGGTATGGCGCTCGGCGATCAGCACGCCGCCCACGCTGCAGTGCTCCGCCGCGATGCGGATCGCGCGCGAGAGCGGCAGGGCATGCTTCACGCCGGAGGTCGGGCGGCCGACCACTGAAACGAGAGGATGATGCGGCGCCGTCGCGTCCAGCCACGCGCGCCACGCCGGCTCGTCCATGCCGCCGAGCGCCTTGTAGACGATCGTGGGCTGGTGCAGCAGCTGCGCGTATTCGCGTGGATCCACCGTGCCGGCAAATGCAAATGGGCGCGGCGACTCGGCGCGGCCGGTCTCGTCCTGGATGTCGTAGACCACCACGCCGTCCACCGGCAGCGGCGCGAGGCGCGCGGCGAGCTTCTCCGCCGCGAGGCGCACGCCCTCCTCCGGCGTGCCGGCGCGTGGCGGCGTGGTGCCGTAGAGCAGCACCGCGCTTGCGGGATCGAGAAGCTTGTCCTTCAGCATTACTTCGTCGACAGCAGCAGCGCCGACAGCGCCCAGGAAACGATGCTGTAGCCGATCGCGCCGAACACGCCGGGCCAGAAGCCGGCCACGGTGAAGCCGGCAATGAACGAACCGACGAGCCAGAACATCAGGCCGTTGATCGCGAAAATAAACAGGCCCAGCGTGAGCAGGGTCACAGGCAGCGTCAGCAGGATCAGGACCGGACGGATCACCGCGTTCACCAGGCCCAGCACCAGCGCCGCGACCAGCGCCGTGAGGAAGCTCGCTACCGCGATGCCGGGCAGCAGGTACGCCACCGCCATGAGGGCGATGGCGTTGATCAGCCAGACAAGCAGCAATTTCATCCTGGACTCCTTTGTCATTGTCGTCCCCGCGAAGGCGGGGACCCAGGTTTTCGTCGATGGGCCCCCGCCTTCGCGGGGGCGACGATGCCGTTTCTAGTACTCGATGCAGTTTCCAGTACCCGCTGCCGTTTCTAGTACCGGTAGTGATCCGACTTGTAGGGCCCCTGCTTCGAGACCCCGATGTAATTCGCCTGCGCGTCGGACAGCTCGGTCAGCACGGCGTTCAGCTTCCGCAGCTGCAGCCGCGCGACTTTCTCATCCAGGTGCTTGGGCAGCGTGTACACGCCCACCGGGTACTTGGCGGTGTTGGTGTAGAGCTCGATCTGCGCGATGGTCTGGTTGGCGAAGGAGGAGCTCATCACGTAGGACGGATGGCCCGTGCCGCAGCCGAGATTCACCAGGCGACCCTTGGCGAGCAGGATGATTCTCTTTCCGTCGGGGAAGATGACGTGATCCACCTGTGGCTTGATTTCCTCCCACTTGTACTGCGCCAGCGAGGCGACTTCGATTTCGTTGTCGAAATGGCCGATGTTGCAGACGATGGCCTGGTCCTTCATCTTCCTCATGTGCTCGTGCGTGATCACATGGTAGTTGCCGGTCGCGCTGACGAAGATGTCGGCCTTGTCGGCGGCGTAGTCCATGGTCACCACGCGGTAGCCCTCCATCGCCGCCTGCAGCGCGCAGATCGGGTCGATCTCCGTCACCCAGACTTGCGCCGACAGCGCGCGCAGCGCCTGCGCCGAGCCCTTGCCCACGTCGCCGTAGCCGCAGACCAGCGCCACCTTGCCGGCCACCATCACGTCGGTGGCCCGCTTGATGCCGTCCACCAGCGACTCGCGGCAGCCGTAGAGATTGTCGAACTTCGACTTGGTCACTGAATCATTGACGTTGATCGCCGGGAACAGCAGCTCCTTCTTCTTCGCCATCTCGTACAGGCGGTGCACGCCGGTGGTTGTCTCCTCCGTCACCCCCTTGATGTCCTTCGCGACGCGCGAGTACCACGTCGGGTCCTTGGCCAGCTTCGCCTTGATCGCCTTGAACAGGCTCGTCTCCTCCTCCGAGCCCGGCTTGGCGATCAGCGACGAGTCCTTCTCCGCGCGCTTGCCCAGGTGCATCAGCAACGTCGCATCGCCGCCGTCGTCCAGGATCATGTTCGGCCCTTGGTTGCCGAACTCGAAAATCCTGTGCGTGTAGTCCCAGTAGTCGTCCAGCGTCTCGCCTTTGACCGCGAACACCGGCGTCCCGCCCGCCGCGATCGCCGCCGCGGCGTGATCCTGCGTCGAAAAGATATTGCACGAGGCCCAGCGCACGTCCGCGCCCAGCGCCTCCAGCGTCTCGATCAGCACCGCGGTCTGGATCGTCATGTGCAGCGATCCGGTGACGCGCGCGCCTTTGAGGGGCTGCGTTGCCGCGTTTTCCTCGCGGATCGCCATCAATGCCGGCATCTCGGACTCGGCGATGGCGATTTCCCTGCGGCCCCAGCCAGCCAGGGACAGGTCGGCGACCTTGTAGTCGGTGAATTTCGGGTTTGGTGCGTTCATTCTGGAGCTCTCCTGTAGTTGGCGGGGCCCCAAAAGCGAAGCGCCCGCATCGTTTCCAATGCGAGCGCCGTTGTCTTTAGCTGAGCCTGATCCACCTGTTAGGGGAATGCAGCGCTCCTCAGCAGGGGCGGATTATAGCGGAAAACAGGGACAGACCACGTTTTGCCGAAGTGGCGGCGCACCGCTTCACGGGCCATCTCATGCAATTGCGGGAGGGTGTCCGCCTCGGTGAAGATCGATAGCCCCCCTGCGGCTGTCATCCGGAATGGCGCGCGGCGCGTTCAGGAAGACCATGCGGAATGCGCCAGCCGTGGGATCGGATCTCGAACTTCCTCAACGATCAAGCATTGGAGCTATCAGACATATACAAGGCGAATAGAGACGGAGGATGGACGGCCCTTCGCCGCAGCGCTGGTCTCCTCCCGGGGGAGGCTTCGGATGAAGAAGCCTATCTCGGCCGCCGCTTCGCGGACCTTCTTCACAGCAACGATCCGCTCGCGCTCAAGCTATGGAGAACCCCGAAGACGTGGGCAAGATGGTTGAGCGCGAGCGAAGGCGCGTCCAGATGCTCGCCTACCAGCTCTTCCCGCGCATCACCGACAAGATGAGCGGCAAGGAATTCCTCGATCGGCTGGAGGCGCAGCGCTATCTGAAAGAGGAGCTTGGAGAGCTCTCGGAGCTGCTGGCCGCGCGTACGGAACTGCCGGCGCTCGCCATTCCAGGCTTCCCGCAGGACTGGCCGCTCCTCCTCTACGGCCGCTACGAGATCCGCGAGATCCTCACCGCGGTAGGGTGGCTGACCGAGTCGAGACGCACCCCGCACCGATCGGGAAAGATCGCGCTCGAGGACGCGAAGATCGAGCTCCTCTTCGTCACGCTCGACAAGGCCGAGGGATACCACGACCGCATCTCGTACCACGACTACGCCATCAGCCCCGAGATCTTTCACTGGCAGACGCAGAACAACGCGGGCCCGGATACGCCGGCCGGGCGCCGCTACATCGAGAACCCGGAGAACGGCTGGCGCTTCTTCCTCTTCGTGAGGGAGAACAAGGAAGCCGCGTACTGCGCCCTGGGCGCGGCAACCAAAATCCACATCGAGGGCGACCGGCCGATGTCGCTGCACTGGAAGCTCGAAGTCGCGCTGCCGATGGAGTTGTTCCGGGCGTTCAGCGTGCTGCGGGCTTGAGAGCAGCATTACGTTAGGAAGTCGAATCCGCTGGAGCAGGCGAAGCAGTACGCGTTCGGGGTTTGCCGGCTGCTGGAGTCCGATCCCGCGCTGGTGGGTGAGCCGGGAACGTCGTTTCAGGGGAGGCTGATGTTTCCCTGGGGCTATGGGGTGGCGTTCGCGAGGACGGTTCTCCAGCAGGAGCAGCTCGCACGGAGCATGGGGGAGGGCCATCGTTGGCGTGCCGGCGTAGAATGGCCCAATGAAGTTCACCCGAATCACTGTCGATGCGGCTCAGATGGGGGGCGTACCCTGCATCCGCGGCCTGCGCATTCCCGTGGCCACGGTGGTCGGGATGGTTGCCGACGGCATGACCTCGCCGGAGATCCTGAAGGCCTGCCCCGACCTCGTGGCGGCCGATATCCAGGAGGCGCTGCAATACGCCGCTGAGGCGGTGCGGGAACGCGAGCTGCCCTTAGCGGTGCCGTGAAGTTCCTGGTGGACAACGCCCTTTCGCCGGAGGTGGCGGAAGGATTGCGTCGGGCGGGCCACGACGCGGCCCATGTTCGCGACTACCAGATGCAGAAAGCCGGCGACCCGGAGATTTTCGCGCGGGCTGCAAGCGAGGACCGGATCATCGTCTCGGCGGATACCGACTTCGGATCGTTGCTCGCGCTTCGCACCGTGGCCAAGCCTTCGCTGGTCCTGTTCAGGGGCGGTACCGAACGGCGTCCCGAGAAGCAGCTCGCGCTCCTCCTCGCGAACCTGGACGCGATCGCGGAGTCGCTGCAAGCAGGCGCGGTCGTCGTCTTCGAGGAAACACGTATTCGCGTGAGGCCGTTGCCGATCGGGGGCTGAACCTCGCCCCTCATCATCACTTAAGCGTGGATTGCGGCTCGGGCGAAAGATTCAACCTGGGTCCCCGCTTTCGCGGGGACGACGAGGGTGTAAGCCGGAATGGGATAATCCCGTTTTCCCAAGCGAGATTCCGTGCAGCTCTCTGTCGTCATCCCCGTCCGCAACGAAGCGGAGAACATCCTGCCGCTTCTGGCGGAGATCCACGCTGCGCTCGAGGGCAAGGGGGAGTTCGAGGTCATCTACGTTGACGACGGCAGCATCGACGCGACGCCGGCGAGGCTGGTGGAGGCTCTGAAGCTGCATCGGTGGCTGCGGGTGCTTGCCCACGCGGAGAGCTGCGGGCAGAGCGCGGCGCTGGTGACGGGGTTCCGGGCGGCGCGGGGGGAGTGGATCGCGACGCTGGA
>JBDTRO010000002.1:0-2649 GCA_039931635.1 Betaproteobacteria bacterium
GACGTCGGTAAAGCGCTTGACCCACACCGCGCCGGCCTCCTCGTTGAAGTACTCGACCGAGCCGCCCGGCTGCAGGATTTCATAGGGGCTCATGGTGGCGTCGCCGACGAAGATTACCTTGTAGTCGTGGCCGTACTTGTGCAGCAGGTCCCAGGTGCGGGTGCGCTCGGAATGCCGCCGCCGGTTGTCCTTCCACACGAAGTCGTACAGGCAGTTGTGGAAGTAGAAGAACTCGAGATGCTTGAACTCGGTCTTGGAAGCCGAGAACAGCTCTTCGGCCAGCTTGATGTGATCGTCCATCGTGCCGCCGATGTCCATCAGCATCAGCACCTTGATCTTGTTGCGCCGCTCGGGGCGCATCTGGATGTCGAGATAGGCTTTGCGCGCCGTGTTGCTGATGGTGTTATCCAGGTCGAATTCGTCGGGCGCGCCATCCCTTGCGAACTTTCTCAGTCTGCGGAGGGCAATTTTTATATTCCGCGTTCCAAGCTCGACGGCATCGTCCAGGTTGCGGTACTCGCGCTGGTCCCACACCTTGACCGCGCTCCGGTTGCGGCTCTTGTCCTGGCCGATGCGGATGCCTTCCGGGTTGTAGCCATAGGCGCCGAAGGGCGAGGTGCCGCCGGTACCGATCCATTTCGAGCCGCCCTGGTGCCGGCCTTTCTGTTCCTCCAGCCGCGCTTTCAGCGTCTCCATCAGCTTTTCCCAGCCGCCCAGCGCCGCGATCTGCTTTTTCTCTTCCTCGGTCAGCGTGAGCTCGACCTGCTTGAGCAGCCATTCAAGGGGAATCTGCGCGTCGATGCCCGGAATCGCGTCCACACCGTCCCAGAACTCGGAGAAGGCGCGGTCGAACTTGTCGAAATTGGCCTCGTCCTTCACCAGCGCGGTGCGAGACAGGTAGTAGAAGTCGTTGATGGACGGGCCGATCACGCCCTTTTCCATGGCTTCCAGCAGCGTCAGGTACTCCTTGATGGAGACCGGCAGCTTGTGGCTCTTGAGCTTGAGGAAGAAGTCGATGAGCATCGCGATTGCAGTTATTCTAAACCCGGAAATGATCCGCTATCTCGACGACGCGACCGTTCGCCGCCTGCTGCGCCTCGAAGACCTGCTGCCCGCCATGCGGCGCGCGCTGGTAGATCTTTCCGCGGGCAAAGTGATCCAGCCGCTGCGCACCGTGATGGATATTCCCGCAGAGCGGGGATTCCTGTTCATCAAGCCGGCCCTGACGCAAGACGCGCTCGCCACCAAGCTCATCACGCTGGTACCCGGTAACGCGGCGCGCGGGCTGCCCACACTGCTCGCCACCATCGTGCTGATGGACCCGGCGACCGGGGAATCGCTCGCGGTGATGGACGGTACCTGGATCACTGCGTTGCGCACGGCGGCGGTTTCGGCGGTCGCCGCCGACGCGCTGTCGCCGCCCGGCGCCAAAGTCGTCGCCATGCTGGGCAGCGGGGCGCTGGCGCGCAGCCACGCCAGCGCCATGCGCGCCGTGCGGCCGGTGCAGCAGATAAGGATCTGGAGCCGCGATCCGGCCAACGTCGCGCGCTGTGCCGCCGACGTGGGCGGCGTCGCCTGCGCGAGCGCCGAAGAGGCCGCGCGCGGCGCCGACATCGTGTGCACGGTGACTAATGCCTCTGAACCTGTGCTGCGGGGCGCGTGGCTGAAGCCCGGCGCGTTCGTCGCCGCGGTCGGCGCGCCGCGCCCGAACTGGCGCGAGCTCGATGACGAGGCGATGGGAAATGTGATCATCGCTGACAGCCGCGAGTCGGCCGAACAGGAAGCAGGGGATGTCATCCTTTCCGGCGCGAAGGTGAACGCCGAGATCGGCGAGATCCTTGCGGGTACGCAGCCAAAGCCCGCGGCCGGCGCGACGGTTGTATTCAAGTCGCTGGGCCAGGCGGTGGAGGACGCCTTCGCTGCGCGCCTGGTGTATGACGCAGCGATCGCAGAACAGCGCTGACGTCGCCATCGTCGGCGCCGGCGTCGTGGGCGCGTCGGTCGCCTATTGGCTGACGCGGCTCGATCCTTCGGCCTCGGTGTTGCTGATCGAGCGCGACCGGAAGTTCGGGCGGGCCTCGTCGTCGCTCTCGGCGAGTTCGATCCGCCAGCAGTTCTCCAGTCCCATCAACATCCGCATGTCGCGCTTTGGCCGCGAATTCCTGCGCGAGGTCGGGATCGACGTGGTGGAGAAGGGCTACCTGTATCTCGGC
Organism: Betaproteobacteria bacterium; assembly: GCA_039931635.1. GTDB lineage: Bacteria > Pseudomonadota > Gammaproteobacteria > Burkholderiales > SG8-39 > RBG-16-66-20. Next base: position 2,214 of record JBDTRO010000002.1, read on the forward strand.
GCCGCCGCATCTCTGCGTGCCCTGAACGAAGTGCAGCGCGCGAACGGTGCAGACATCGCCTTGCTTGAACCCAGGGAACTGGCCGCGCGCTTTCCCTGGCTGCAGGTGGCGGATATCGAATTGGGTTCGCTCGGACTGTCCGGCGAGGGTTGGTTCGACGGCCCCGCGTTTCACGCCGAGCTGCTGCGGCGTGCCCGCCAGCAGGGCGCGCGGCTGGTCGATGGCGAGGCGACGGGTTTCGAGCGCGGCGCGAACGGCAGGGTCTCTGCGGTGCTGCTGGCCGACGGATCGCGGATCGAATGCGGCCACGCGGTGAATGCGTCCGGTCCGTGGGCGCGAACGCTTGCCGCGGCCGCCGGCATTGGGCTGCCGGTTCATGCGCGGCGGCGCACGGTGTTCGTGCTGTCCTGCCCGCAGTCGCTCGAAAATTGCCCGC
>JBDTRO010000003.1:0-1734 GCA_039931635.1 Betaproteobacteria bacterium
GCAGGGCGTGGTGCGCTTCCAGGGCGGCCACAACGCCGGCCACACGCTGGTGATCGGCGGCAAGAAGACGGTGCTGCACCTGATTCCCTCGGGGATCCTGCGCCCGGACGTCGACTGCTTCATCGGCAACGGCGTGGTGCTCTCGCCGCAGGCATTGCTCGCGGAGATCGACGAGCTGGAAGCCGGCGGCGTAAAAAGCGTGGTGGCGCGGCTGATCATCTCGGAAGCCTGCCCTCTGATCCTGCCCTATCACGTCGCGCTCGACCAGGCGCGCGAGCTCGCGAAGGGCACGCAGAAAATCGGCACCACCGGCCGGGGCATCGGCCCGGCCTACGAGGACAAGGTCGCGCGCCGCGCGATCCGCCTGCAGGACCTGCTCAAGCCGGCGCGTTTCGCCAGCAAGCTCGAAGAACTGCTCGAATATCATAATTTTGTTCTTGAGCATTTTCATAAAGTAAAAAAAATCGACTTCAAGAAAACCCTTGATGAAACACTGGCGCTCGCGCCGCGCCTGGTGCCGCTCGTCGCCGACGTGCCGCGCGCGCTGTACCACGCGAACAAGGCGGGCAAGAACCTGCTGTTCGAGGGCGCGCAGGGCGCGCTGCTGGACGTCGACCACGGCACCTATCCGTTCGTCACCTCATCCAATTGCGTCGCGGGCGCCGCGTCCGCGGGCGCCGGGGTCGGCCCGCAGCAGCTGCACTACGTGCTGGGCATCACCAAGGCGTACAGCACCCGCGTCGGCGAAGGCCCGTTCCCGACTGAACTCTCGGATGACGTCGGTGAGCGCCTGCGCCAGCGCGGCCAGGAATTCGGCGCCACCACCGGCCGGCCGCGGCGTACCGGCTGGTTCGATGCGGCGGCGCTAAAGCGTTCGATCCAGCTGAACGGCGTTTCCGGCCTGTGCATCACCAAGCTGGACGTGCTCGATGGGGCCGAGTCGCTCAAGATCTGCGTCGGCTACCAGGTCGAAGGCAAGGTGAGCGACATCCTGCCTGTGGGCGCCGAGGAACTGGCGCTGTGCGTGCCGGTGTACGAGGAAATGCCCGGCTGGAACGAAAGCACGGTCGGGGTCAAGGAGCACGACAAGCTGCCCAAGGCGGCGCGCGACTACCTCAAGCGCGTCGAGTCGCTGTGCGGCGTGCCTATCGACATGATTTCCACCGGCCCGGAGCGCGACGAAACCATTGTCCTGCGCCACCCGTTCGACGCATCCTGAACGGGGGGGTTGCGATGCTCGTACCGCATGCGGCCTGCACCTATTCTTCCAGCCGGAACCGCTCGACGTCTCCGGACAGCGTTATGTCGCCAATCGAGACGAACAGGTGGCGGTCGGTCACCGAAAGGTCGAACGACATGCGGCGCTCGAGGCGCCGTGCCAGGCCGTCGATGAGTTCGCGGTCGATGGCATAAAGTTCCAGCGCGTCGGCGCGGTGAATGCGCTCTCCGGCGAGCTGCTGCCGCAGCTGGGCGGGCGACTTGTGGGTATAGACGGCGACGCGCGGCGCAGCCTTGGCAGCCTTGTGCAGGCGCGCGGCATCGGGCGAGCCGATGTCGATCCAGACCTTGAGCGCGCCGGTCAGGTCGCGCACCGATAGCGCCGGTTCGTCCGGGTTGGAGATGCCGCGCGAAAAGGCGATGCCTTCCGCGTATTCCAGGCAATAGGCGAGCACACGCGTGAGCAGGTGTTGCTCGGATTCCGAGGGGTGGCGCGCCACCTTCAACACCAGCGTT
>JBDTRO010000004.1:0-5254 GCA_039931635.1 Betaproteobacteria bacterium
CTGATCCACTCGCCGCCCGACTTGATCACGTCCTTCGAGCGGTCGGTGATCTGCAGGTAGCCATCCGGGTCGATGGTGGCGACGTCGCCGGTCGGGAACCAGCCCTCGACCAGCGGATCGCCGCCCTCGCCCTTGAGGTAGGCCGAAGCGATCCACGGCCCCTTCACCAGCAGGTTGCCGAAGCGCTTGCCGTCCCAGGGCAGTTCCTTGCCCTCCTCGTCGACGATTTTCATCTCGACGCCGAAGATGCCGCGCCCCTGCTTGGCCTGCACCGCGTAGCGCGCGTCCTTGTCCATCGCGGCCTGCTTCGCCTTGAGCGAGCCGACCGTGCCCAGCGGGCTCATCTCGGTCATGCCCCAGGCATGGAACACGCCCACGTTGTAATCGTCCTGGAAGGCACGGATCATCGCGGGCGGGCAAGCCGAGCCGCCGATCACCGTGCGGTTGAGGGTCGAGAACTTCAGCTTGTTGGCGGTCAGGTGCTGCAGCAGCATCAGCCACACGGTCGGCACGCCCGCCGACAGCGTCACCTTTTCCTGCTCGATCAGGTCGTAGACGCTCTTGCCGTCCAGATGCGGGCCAGGGAACACCATCTTCGCGCCCACCAGCGTGCAGGCGTAGGGCAGGCTCCAGGCGTTGGCGTGGAACATCGGCACCACGGGCAGGATCGAGTCGCGCGCCGAAAGGTTCAGCGTATCGGGCATCGCCGCCGCGAAGGCGTGGATCACCGTCGAGCGATGGCTGTAGAGCACGCCCTTCGGATTGCCGGTGGTGCCCGAGGTGTAGCACAGCGCGGCCGCCGTGCGCTCGTCAAAGGCCGGCCACTCGAAGCGGTCGTCCTGCTTCGCCATCAGGTCCTCGTAGCACTGCAGGTTCGGGATGCTGGTGCTCGCGGGCATGTGCGCGCGGTCGGTCATCAGCACGAAGTGCTTCACCGTCTTCAGCAGCGGCGCGAGCTTTTCCACCAGCGGGACGAAGGTGAGCTCGAAGAACAACACGGAATTCTCGGCGTGGTTCGAGATATAGGTGATCTGCTCCGGGAAGAGCCGCGGGTTGAGGGTGTTGATGACCCCGCCGACGCCGGAGATGGCGTAGTAGAGCTCGTAGTGCCGGTAGCCGTTCCAGGCAAGGGTGCCGACCCGGTCGGAATTCTTCACGCCCAGTGCCTGCAGCACCTTGGCCAGGCGACGCGCGCGCGCGTGCGCGTCGCGATAGGTATACCTGTGGATGTTTCCTTCCACCGTCTTCGAGACGATCTCCGTCTCGCCGTGGTTGCGGTCCGCGTGCTTGATCAGGTCGCTGATCAAGAGCGGCATGTCCATCATCAATCCGTTCATTGCGTTCTCCCCCTGCTTGCTGGTTCAAGGCATCTGGATCTTGCCGCCGCCGCCCGGCCCCATCGGCGGCAGGCCGCCCTGCGGCACGACGATGGAAGACGCCTGCTGGCGGCGCAGTTCCTGCAATTCCCTCACCGTGCGCTCGATGCCGGCCTTGGCGGCGGGCCCGAACATCGTCGCCGCCTCTTCCAGCGTCTTCGCTTCGAGCATGAAATTGATCGGCAGCGCGCCCATCTGGCTCATCACCTGCGTTTCGCCGATGTAAAGTACTTCGCGGCCCGGGTCGCGCCCGCCACTGCCGTCCACCGGCGTCATGCGCCGGATCGTACCAACGCGCCGGTCAGTAAAGACCTCCTCGAGCCAGAGATCCTTCGGATTCATCTCCGGCTCGATCATGCGTTCGTCCTGTCGTGTCGCCATGCTGGCCTCAAAACGTGTGTAAGGATGAGAGAATTGTCGCATGGAGACGCCGATGAAATCGATCCGCATCCTCAGCCTGCTGCTGCTCGCCTGCGCCGCCGTCCCGGCCGCGTTCGGCCAGGCGTTTCCCGCCAAGCCGGTGCGCCTGATCGTGCCTTTCCCGCCCGGCGGTACCGGCGACCTGCTGGGCCGGCTCGCGGCGAAGGAGATGCAGGCCGTGCTCGGCCAGCCAGTGGTGGTGGAAAACCGCGCCGGCGCCGGTGGCGCGATCGGCAGCGAAGCGGTCGCGCGCAGCGAACCCGACGGCTACACGTTGCTGTTATCGAATATCGCGTCGCAGGCCATCGGTCCCGCAGTCAACAGCAAGATGCCCTACGACGCACTCAGGGACTTCACGCACATCGGCCTGATCGCCGCCGTGCCGAGCGGCATTGTCGTCGCCGCGAACAGCCCCTTCACATCGCTGAACGCGCTGCTGGACAAGGCACGCACGGCGCCCGGCGCAGTGCGCTTCGGCTCCAACGGCAACGGCACGTCCTCGCACGTCAAGCTCGCGATCCTGAACCGCACCGCGAAGGTGGACATCACCCACGTTCCCTACAAGGGCTCGGCGCCCGCGACGGCGGACGTCATCGGCGGGCAGATCGAGGGCTTGATCGCCGCGGTGCCCGACGTCGGTCGCAACGAGCGCCTGCGCATGCTCGCCGTCACGACCGAAACGCGCGCCGCCCGCTGGCCGAACGTGCCGACGGTGCGCGAACTCGGCCTCGCGCCGCTCACGGCCAGCAACTGGTTCGGCATCTCCGGGCCCGCTGGCATTCCTGCCACGGTCGCGGACCGGTTGAATGCGGCGCTGGTCGCGGGGCTGAATGCACCGGAGATGGCCGAGCGCCTGCGCGCAGTGGGCGCCGAACCGAACCGCATGACCCGCGCCGAGTACACGGCGATGGTCGCGGCAGACATCACCCGCTGGGCCGAGGTCGTCCGCGCGGCCGGCATCAAAGCCGATTAAGGATAAACGCCATGAAATTTCTGATCCCGGTCCTGCTTTTGCTGGCGGCAAATTGCGCTTTCGCGCAGGAATTCCCAGCCAAGGGAGTGCGCATCGTCGTGCCGTACGCGGCCGGCGGCGGCACCGATACCGTGGCGCGCCTGATGGCGGCGCGCCTGACGACCGTCTTCAACCAGTCCGTGGTGGTCGAGAACAAGCCCGGCGCCTCGGCCAACATCGGTACCGAGTTCGTTGCGCGTTCGCCCGCCGACGGCTACACGATCCTCATCACCGCGCCCAACTTCACCACCAGCGAGGCGCTGTTCGACAAGCTCACATGGAAATTCGACGACTTCATCCCGGTGATCCAACTCGTACGCTACGAGCAGGTGCTGGTCGCGTCGACACAGTCGCAGATCGCCAGCATCCAGGCGATGATCGCGCAGGCCAAGGCGAAACCAGGCAGCCTGACCTACGGCACGCCCGGCACCGCCTCCAACTCGCATCTCGGGATCGAGCTGCTCAAACAGCGCGCGGACTTCGGCATGCAGCACGTGCCCTACAAGGGCTCGGGTCCGCTCAAGAACGACCTGCTCGGCGGCCACGTGCCGCTCGCCTGCGACGGCCTCGGCGGCCAGATGGACCTGATCAAGTCGGGCAAGGTGAAGGCGCTCGCGGTGCTCTCGCCCCGGCGCTCCGCGTTCGCGCCCGATATTCCGAGCCTTGGCGAGATGGGAATCAACGACGTGGACGCCACCGGCTGGTACGGCGTGCTGGTACCGGCCACCACGCCAGGCGTGGTGGTGGCCCGTCTCCACCGCGCGTTCGCAGAGGCGCTGCAGTTGCCGGAGATCCGGGACCGAATTACCTCCATCGGCGTCGAGCCGGTGGGCGGCACGAGCGAGGAATTCCGCAACTATCTGCTGGGCGAACGGAAAAAATGGGCCGGCGTGATCCGCACGGCGCAGATCAAGGTCGACTGATTATTTGAGATTCTTCAGGTTCATCGCGATCATCTCGAGCTGCTTCGCGATGTGCATCTGGTCGGTGCGTTCCTGTAGCAGGGTCATGGTAGAGATGACCTTGGCGCCGATCTTGGCCGCGGGCATTCCCTCCACATTGTCGAAGCGGGCGGCGATGTCGGGCAGCCCGGCCGCGCGCGCGGCTTCGCGAAACTGGATCAGCCGCATCACGATGGCGCGATGATCCAGGTTCGTCGGCCACCTGAGAGTTTCGTTACCGTGGTTCTCGTCTTCGCTATCCAAAATTGCTCCCCCTGTCCTGCCGCATACTAAGCGTTCCGGCGAAACGGCGCCGAAACGTGATGCTTTTTTGCAGTCTCGATCCAGCAGTCCATCGCCGCCAGCATCGTCGGCCCGCCGCAGTGCAGCAGCACGAAGGACAGCGCCTCGGCGACCTGGGCGCGCTTCGCACCCGCCTTGAACGCCCGTACGAGATGAATTCTCATCCCGGAAGCGCAGCGCCGGCCCGCATGGGCGACGACAGCGGCGATGTCGGCCAGCACGGGCCGTGTGCGGCCGCGTGCGGCGTCGAACGCGCGCAGATAGCGCTTCACCAGCCGGCGCTCATCCACCCATTGGGAAAATGCGTCTTCCGAGAACTTGAGCGCAGCCAGCGATTCGCAGGCAGCCGCGAGCGCCACGGCTTCGGCGATGGCGTCCTTCCCCATCCCCGCCTTCACTGCCCGCTTCAGGTGGATCGTCCCCACGCGCGCCCGCGTAGCGGCGGCCAGCGCGATCCATACGGTTTCCTTCTCCACCGGCGTCAGCACGTTGTCCGCCAGCGTAAAGCGCGTGTAGAAAGCGTCGTACGTCCGCAGAAGTTCCGGATGGATGTCGTTCAGCAGGCGGTGGTAGGAAAGCAGGTAGCCGCGCTTCTTGCGCACGGCTTCGAGGAGATTCGGCTGCTTCGGCATGCGTCGGTATTCCTGTTTCGGAAGTCAGGGCCGCAGGCCGAATGAACTGCGCCCCGGCGTGCGCAGCGGCGCGGCGAGCCCGGCGAATTCACACAGCAGCTCGCGGGTATCGCGCGGATCGATGATTTCCTCGATGTCGTAGCGTTCGGCGCCGCGCATGGGCGATGCGAATTTGCGGATGCGCTGCTCGATCTCGGCGCGTTTGGCGGCCGGGTCGGGCGCCGCGGCGATTTCGCCCTTGTAGGCCGCCTCCAGGCCGCCGGCGATCGGCAGCGAGCCCCACTCGGCCGAGGGCCAGGCCATGCGCATGCAGTAGCGCGAGGAGTTCTGGTGCAGGGCGCCGGCGACGCCGAACACCTTGCGCACGATCACCGAGCACCAGGGCACGGTGGATTGCAGGATCGCGGTCGCCGCGCGCATGCCGGCGCGGATCGTGCCTTCCTTTTCCGCCTCGGGACCGATGAGGAACCCGGGACAATCGACCAGGTGCACCACCGGCAGGTGGAAGGTCTGCGCGAGATCGACGAAGCGCATGATCTTTTCGGCCGCGCGCGCGGTCCAGGCGCCGCC
>JBDTRO010000005.1:0-11691 GCA_039931635.1 Betaproteobacteria bacterium
GATCGGCATCGTGAAGAAGAACGCGATCCTGATGATCGACTTCGCGATCGAGGCGCAGAGGAAGGAAGGCAAGGCGCCCGAGGCGGCGATTTACGAAGCGGGCATCGTCCGTTTCCGCCCGATCATGATGACCACCGCCGCCGCGCTGATGGGCAGCCTGCCGATCGCGATCGGCTTCGGCGTCGGCGGCAGTGCGCGCGCCCCCCTTGGCCTCGCGGTGGTCGGCGGCTTGCTGCTGTCGCAGGTCCTCACCCTGTACATCACGCCGGTGGTCTACCTCTACTTCGAACATATGCAGCAATGGCTGGCCGAGCAACGCAAGCCGCGCGTGGCTTCGCTGCCCCTCGGCGGCGCCCCGGCGCCGGCCGGGCCGCAGGCGCCCCGCAAGTCTTTCTAGTCAGATCAGGAATTCAATCAGGAACGGCCCGCGCCGCGCGCTGGCCGAGGTAAAGGCGTCTGCAAAGGCCTCCAGTGTCTCCACCCGCACCGCCTCAACGCCCATCCCTTCGGCCAGCCTGGTCCAGCGAATTTCCGGCCGCGACAGGTCGAACAGTTCCTTCGATGCCGGCCCGGGCTGCGCGCCGACCGCAGCAAGTTCGCCCTGCAGGATCGCATAGCGCCGGTTGGCGAACACGACATTGATCACGTCAAGCTTCTCGCGCGCCTGGGTCCAGAGCGCCTGCAGCGAATACATGCCAGCGCCGTCGGCCTGCAGGCAGACGACTTTGCGGCCGGGGCATGCCACCGCGGCGCCGGTTGCGGCTGGAAATGCATGCCCGATGGCGCCGCCCGTGATCTGGATCCAGTCGTGCGGTGCGGCACCCCAGGTAAGCGGGAACAACGCGCGTCCCGATGTCACCGCATCCTCGGCCACGATTGCGTTTTCCGGCAGCAGCGCGGCCAGCGTCAGACCGAAAGCTTCGGCCTTGAAAGGGCCACTGTACAGCTCCGGCTGCGGCACCGCATCTTGCACGGGAACTGCGCGCGGCGCGCCGAGCTCGTCCGCCAGAGCTTCGAGCGCGCCCGCCACGTCCTGCCCCGCGCCCGCGAGCACGTGCATGGCACAGTCCTTCGGCCAGAGCGTGCTTGGCTTGCCGGGATAGGCGAAGAATCCGACCGGGGCTTTCGCGCCGGCCAGCACCAAGTGCCGCGTACCTTCGAGCAACTTGAGCGCGGCATCCACGACATATGGGATTCGGTCCACCGGCGGGCGGCCGCGGCCTCGTGCCATGCGCGGCACCTGCGTTGGTGTGCGCAATTTCGCGCCTGTCGCGTGCGCCACTCGCTGCGCCGCCCTGAGGCCCCGCTCGCTCAGCGCAGCGCCCGAGAGCACCAGCATGGAGGGCGCCCCCGAGCGCAAAGCAATGGCGATCTCCTTCACCGCTTCCGATGCCACCGCAGTGGCTGCCGGCGGTGCGAGCGGCGCGCCTGGCTCGCCGCCGTCGTCCCAGGTGCAATCCGCAGGCACGATCAAGGTCGCGGTTCCGCCCGGTGGCGTACGCGCCGCCTGCACCGCGGCGGCGGCGTCCGCGCCTATCGTGCGCGCGCTCGTGCAGGTGCGTACCCAGGACGACACGACACGCGCCAGCCCCTCGGTGTCTGCGGTAAGCGGCGCGTCATACGGACGGTGGTAGGTAGCATGGTCGCCGACAATGTTGACGATGGGCGCATGGGCGCGTTTCGCGTTGTGCAGGTTGGCTATCGCATTGCCGAGCCCGGGTCCACAGTGAAACAGCGTCGCCGCGGGCTTGCCCGCCATGCGCGCATAGCCATCGGCGCAGCCTGCAACCACGGTCTCGGCGAGCCCCAGCACGCAGCGCAGACCCGTCACGCGGTCCAGCGCCGAGACGAAATGCATTTCGGAGGTGCCGGGGTTGGCGAAGCAGGTATCGATGCCACAGGCGACCAGCGTGCGGGCGAGACTTTCAGCGCCGTTCATGCGTTGAATGCTAGCATCGCTTGACCCGGGAAGACCCGGCGGAGATTCGAAACATGGCCGCTAGCCACGAAACACGCAACATGGCGCTGTTCTGCGATTTCGAGAACGTCGCGCTTGGCGTGCAGGACGCGAAGTACGAGAAATTCGACATCAACCGCGTGCTCGAGCGCCTGCTGCTGAAGGGTTCGATCGTGGTCAAGAAAGCCTATTGCGACTGGCAGCGCTACAAGGATTTCAAGACCGGCATGCATGGCGCATCTTTCGAGTTGATCGAGATCCCGCACGTACGCCAGTCGGGCAAGAACTCGGCCGATATCCGCATGGTGGTGGATGCGCTGGACCTTTGCTACACCAAAGGGCACGTCGATACGTTCGTGATCATCAGCGGAGACTCGGACTTCTCTCCGCTCGTGTCCAAACTGCGCGAGAACGCCAAGGTGGTGATCGGCGTCGGCGTGAAGAATTCGACCTCGGACCTGCTGATCGCCAACTGCGACGAGTTCATTTTCTACGACGACCTGGTGCGCGAAGAAGACAGCAAGCGACGGGCGGCGAAGAAGCGCAAGGAATCCGCCCCGGCTGCCGCCGGCGGCGACAAGCAGCAGCAGGCCTTCGACCTGATCACCGAGACGCTGCAGGCGCTGATCGCCGAGCGCGGCGAAGGCGAGCGCGTCTGGGGATCGATGATCAAGCAGGCGCTGAAGCGCCGTGACCCGGGTTTCAACGAGTCCTACTACGGCTTCAAGGCGTTCTCGGACCTGCTTGAAGAGGCAGAAAAACGCAAACTCATCATGCTGGAACGTGACGAAAAATCCGGCGGCTACCTGATCAGGCCTGCCGCGAGCGCTTGAAGCCCTACGGATTCAGCTGCTGGTAGACGACGTTTGCGACCCTCAGCAGGCCGTCCCTGTCTAGATCGGCCGACGAAAGCGCATAGCCGAGCTTCCGGTCGATCCAGTAGAAAACCTTCACATTGCCTTCAGCCGAATAGCGGAACGCAGTCTCGCGATTCTCAGCGGCCTCGGTACGCACGTAGAGCGTGAGGCGGCTGCCCTTTTCCGACTGATACATGAAATGCGCCACCGGGCCGTTGTCGCCAGGGAGCATACGGCCCCCCATCAGGCTGAATCCGACCACCTCCAGCTTCGGCGCGCGGACCGGCGCGCCCAGGCGTTTGGAGAGCCAGGTCACGAGGTGCTGTTCCTGGTCCGCGCCAACCTCCACCGGATGGCGCACCTCCGGCGTGTAAGTCGCGTGAGCGATGGCGGCGCGTTTCACGAACCCGGGTACCTCAGCCAGCGGCGCAATGGTTACACGCGACGCACGCAATTGCCAGCCCGCGAGCACTCCGACGCATATCCCGAGCAACATCCAGCCGGCCGCTATCGCCGGCCCACGCCAGCGCCCCCGCGGAGCATGCAAGCGAGCCGGTACCGGCTCGTCGAGCACCGGGTCGTAAAGCTGGTGCAGCGCCTGCGACAGCGCTTTCAATTCGGAATCGTTTTGCGGTGTGCTATCCATTTCTCATTTCACGATCTTCAATTGCGCTCCGCCTGCGGGCAGCCCCGACAGCATGGCGCGCAGTTTTTCCCTCGCTCGTGCCAGGCGCGACATCACGGTCCCGATCGGAATTCCGAGCGTGCCCGCGGCCTCGCCGTAGCTCATGTCCTCCAGCGCAACCAGGAGCAGGACTTCACGCTGATCGGGCGGCAAGCGCCGGATAGCCGCATCCAGATCGCGCAGCACCAGCGTGTCGGTCTCACGCGCCGGTTGCGCGAGTTCCGGCATATCTTCATCCAGCGGCACGCTTGGCCGCGCCGCCCGCCGCTGATTGACGTATACGTTGTGCATAACCGTGAACAGCCACGCCCTGAGATCGGTGCCGCGCCGGTAGAGATGCAGCTTCGACCATGCGCGTTCGAGCGTGTCCTGAACCAGGTCATCGGCCGCATTCCGGTCCCCGGCCAGCGCCCGGGCATAACGCCGCAGGCGTGGGATCAGCTCGACGATGTTATCTGCATCGTTCATTCCGGCTAACAGTCTACCCGTCCCGATATTCCATCGAGGGCAGTTCGACGACGCTCAATCCGGTTCGTCGGCAAGCGCGGGAAGCGAGCGCAGATAGGCGATCAGCGCCGCAAGATCCGCCGAAGTAAGTTCGCCGGTGGTATTGCGGATAACCTCCCCCATCGTCTCGGCCGCGACATCGCCGTCAGGCGTAAGTCCGGTCTGCAGAAAGCCTTTCAGATCGGCGTCGCTCCATTTCTTGAGCCTGGCCGGGGTGAGATTCGGAATCTTGTCGCCCTCTGGCCCTTTGGCGGTGCCTGCCAAGGGCCGGTCGCGCCTCGGGCCACCGAGAAAATTGCGCGCGGTATGGCACTCGCCACAATGGCCCAGCGCCTCGACGAGGTAGGCGCCTCGCTGCAACAGCGGCGTTTGCTTCGGATCGGCAGGAAACGGCCCGGGCGAAAAGAATAACCACTTCCATCCGGCAACGAGGAATCGCCAACCGAAGGGAAACCTCAGGTCATGGGCCTGGCTGGGCCGCGCGCTCGCGGGCAGCGTGCGCAGATATGCCCAAAGATCGCGAAGATCGGCGTCGTTGATGCGCGTGAATGAGGGATATGGAAACGCCGGAAAATAATGCGCGCCATCGGGCCGCAGGCCCAAACGCATCGCGCGCACGAATTCGGCCTCACTCCAGCGACCCAGACCCGCGCTCGGATGCGGCGTGATGTTCGGCCCGTAGAACACGCCGAACGGAGTCTTCAGGGCACGGCCGCCGGCAAAGGGCGTTGCGTCCTTCTTCGCCTCCGTATGGCACCCCACGCAGCCTGCCGCCTTGCCGAGGTACGCACCGCGCTTCGCGTCGCCCTGTGCGGATGCGCCACCTTGCACGCCAGCAAGAAATATGACGAACACTACGAAGCGCAACGCGTGCATCAGCGCCCCTCTGATGCGTTCACCTCAGGCAAAAATGCTATCGCTTCACTCGGAAGTCGTCGTGGCAGCTGCCACACGCTTTGGCGACCGCGCCGAAGTTCGCCCTCACGCCGGCCTCGTCCTTGGCACGCGCTACCGCGCCGAGTTTCGCTGTCGCGGCTTCGAGCGCGTCAGCCGCAGCCTTGAATTTGGCGGGATCTTTGTAAATTTCGGGTTTGGCGTCGCTCTTCACGTCCGAGGTGCTCGTCTGGAATCCATCCCACGGCATCCTCGCGAGATTTTCCAGGAACGTCGCATTGATCGCGACAACATCGGCGTTGTACGGAACGGCGCCCTTCAACATGCCGCCGATCGGGCCAAGGTACTTGCCTTGCAGTTTCATTGCGGCCTGGCGCTGCGCAACCAGGACATCGGGTTTGGCCTGCGCCAGGGCATCCGCCGTAATTCCCATGCCCAGTGCGAGTACTGCACCGGTCGCCAATATGCTCTTTTTCATTCAGACCTCCGAAATGTTGTAAGGGACGCGTTCAAGCGTACAGCCATACTGCCGCATTGCGAGTTAACAGCCCCGTAGACCGTTTATTCCAGCCATTCGCGGTCAACGCAGCCCGGCGACGTACTCCGCGACTGCCTGAATCTCCCGGTCGCTCATGCGCACGGCGACAGCGCGCATCATGCCGTTCGGATCGTTGCTGCGCGCTCCGGCGCGGAACGCTTTCAGTTGCGCCTCGACATATTCGGCGAACTGACCGGAAATGCGCGGATACTGCGCGGGTATGCCGGCGCCGGCAGGGCCGTGGCAGCCGGCGCACGCGGCCACCGCAGTGGCCGCGTTGCCGCCGCGATAAATCTTCTGCCCAAGAGCTGCGAGATCCTTGTCCTTCGCAGCCGCGGGCTTGAGCTTCTGGGAGGCGTAGTAGGCCGCGACATTCTGCATGTCGGCCGCGGAAAGATTCGCCACCATGCCCGCCATTACCGCGTTGTCGCGCGCCGGCTTCTTGCCGGCCTGCGGCCTGAAATTGACGATCTGCTTGTGCAGATACTCGTAGAACTGGCCGGCGAGCTTCGGGTTCGCAGCCGCGGGGCTGTTGCCATCGGCAGCATGGCAGGCGGCGCATACCTGGGAGGCGATTGCCTGACCCTTGGCGGCATCGGGCTTGGCTGGAGCCTGGGCAAATGCTGCTCCACCGCACAACAACGCGGCGGCGCTCGCGGCGTAAGCCAACTCTCGAAGCATGCGGCAGCTCCCTGATTTTCGCGGTGGAAAGCCACGATTTTATTAGAATTTCCGCCTTTCGGCATACCATCGGCCTCTTGTCCGCATTCCTGCAAGCACGCTTCCTCACCTCGGCCGCCAAACCACAGGATTTCCCAGTTGAGGCGGGGCCCGAGGTCGCTTTCGCCGGCCGCTCGAACGTCGGCAAATCGAGCGCGATAAATGCCCTTGCCGGACGCAAGCGGCTGGCCTTTTTCAGCAAAACCCCGGGTCGGACCCAAACGATCAATTTCTTCGATCTGGGCCATCGGGCGCGGCTGGCGGACCTCCCTGGATACGGCTATGCCACGGCCCCGAAGGTCCTGCAGGCGAGCTGGGACATCCTGATTGGAGGGTATCTGACTGGACGCCGCAGTCTGGGCGCGGTGGTGGTGCTAATGGACTCGCGCCACCCCCTGACGGCCAACGACCGCCATTTTCTGGAGTGGCTGCGGCCGGTCCAGGCCCCGAGACTGGTTCTGCTGTCGAAATCGGACAAGCTGACGCGGGTCGAGCGGGCAAGCACGCTAGCCCGTACCCGTGCGGCGCTCGACAAGGCCGCGATGACATCCGAGGTCATGCTGTTTTCCAGTAAAAGCGCCGAAGGAGTCGAGGAAACGCGCGCGCTGCTGGAAAGCTGGCTCCGGAAGCCGCTGCAGACTTGAGCGGCGCCCGGAGCCGGAATAAAAAACCCCCGGAAAAGGGGAACTAAACCGGGGGCGGAAAACGCCCCGGCTTGGGGCCGGGGCAACCCGCTCAGGGAGGTGAAGCGGGAGACGACTTGCATCGTCTGAAGGTAAGATTGCCGACCTCGAAAAAAGTTCCGACCGTGAAAACGCGCCGAATAATCAGATGAATATCCACGGTTCCTTTCCAGCGGTACGCATGCGCCGCATGCGGCGCGAGGAGTTTTCGCGCCGCCTGATGCGCGAAACGGTACTAACTGCGGACGACCTGATTTTCCCGGTGTTCATCCAGGAAGGGAAAAACCGCAGTGACAAAGTGGTCTCGATGCCGGGTGTCGATCGCTTGACCGTGGACCGGCTGCTGCCGGTAGCCGAACGCTGCCTGAAACTGCGCATACCGGCGATGGCGCTGTTTCCAGTGATCGACGCAAAGCTGAAAACACCGGATGGCCGTGAAGCGTTCAATCCGAAGGGCCTGATTCCGCGTGCTGTCGGCGCCCTGAAGAAACGCTTTCCTGAACTCGGAATCATGACCGACGTCGCGCTTGATCCGTACACGTCTCACGGGCAGGACGGCGTCATCGACAGGAACGGCTACATCGTCAACGACGTCACGCTCGCGATCCTGGAAAAGCAGGCCCTGGCGCAAGCGCAGGCCGGCGTCGACATCGTCGCCCCTTCGGACATGATGGACGGCCGTATCGGCCGTATCCGCCAGGCGCTGGAAAAGAAGGGCCACGTCCATACGAAAATCATGGCGTACTCGGCGAAGTACGCATCGGGTTTCTATGGGCCATTCCGCGATGCCGTGGGCTCGGCGAAGAACCTGGGCAAGAGCGACAAAAAAACCTATCAGATGGACCCGGCGAATTCCGACGAAGCGCTGTGGGAAGTGGGGCTGGACCTTGCCGAGGGCGCCGACATGGTGATGGTCAAGCCGGGCATGCCCTACCTGGACATCCTGCGGCGCGTAAAAGATGAATTCAAGGCCCCGACCTTCGTCTACCAGGTCTCGGGCGAGTATTCGATGTTGCGCGCAGCAATCGCCAACGGCTGGCTGCCCGCGTCCTGCATCATGGAGTCGCTCACCGCCTTCAAACGCGCCGGCGCCGACGGCATCCTGACGTACTTCGCGCTCGAAGCCGCCGCGCAGCTGCGCCGATAGTCAAATACCAGCAGGATGCCGTGCGTCTGGTCGACGCCGCGAATGAACCGGCGCATCAGGGCGCGCCCGCGAGTTCCAGCGTCTTGAGAAAGCGCTCGGCATTCTGGTAGCCGATGACGCGCAATCCCTTGATCTCATTTCCTTGAGCGTCGAAGAAAATTATTCCGGGCGGCCCAAAAAGCGAAAAACGCTTCAGTAGCGCTTTGTGTTCCGCGGAGTTGGCAGTGACATCCGCCTGAAGCAACAACATTGCTCTCATTTTGGGCTTCACGCGCGCATCGCTGAAGGTAAGCGCCTCCATCTCCTTGCACGAAACGCACCAGTCGGCATAGAAATCGAGCATCGCCGGCTTGCCGGAAGATTTCAGTTTCCCCTCGAGCTCGGCAATCGAGGCAATGCGAATGAAATCGGCGCTACCTCCCGAGGGCCCGATCACGGGCCAGACGACCCATGCCGCGACGGCAAGCAGCAGCGCGCCGAAGATATGCTTTACCCGGACCATCCATGGTCCTGACTTGGGCAGCAGTGCGCCCTCGGACACGCCGACCACGAGCAGCGGCACACCCATGCCGAGCGCCATCGCGAATAGCGCCGCACCGCCCAAAGCAACGTCCCTGCTCTGGCTTATGTAGAGCAGCGCACCTGCAAGCGGCGCCGCCACGCAGGGGCTCACGATGACCGCCGACAACGCACCCATCGCGGCGACAGATGCGACGCGGCCACCCTGCAGCCGGCCGTGCGTCGAATGCAGCCGGTGATGCAGGAATCCGGGCAGTTGGAGTTCGTAGAATCCAAACATCGACAACGCAAGGGCGACGAAGATCAGCGCGAACGCGCCCAGCACCCAGGCGTTTTGCAACGCCGATGCGAGTAACGTGCCTGACCAGGCCGCAGCCACGCCTGCGGCGGCATATGCAACGGCCATGCCGAACACATAGGCGAGGGACAGCAGGAACGCGCGCAGCTTGCCGAGTTCCTCGCCTTCGCCAGCGATGATCCCGGAAAGGATCGGGATCATCGGCAGTACGCAAGGCGTAAATGCAAGCAAAAGTCCGAAGCCGAGGAAGCTTGCCAGAACCACCCACGCGCCGCCGGCTTCGAACAGCCTGGCGATCTCGAAGTCGCTTGTCTGGAGCGTGAACTCCGGCGCCGCACCGGACCGTACACCTGGTGGCGCTCCGGAAAATGCGGCCAGCTGGATCGTCGCCTTGCTGTCCATCGGGATGTAACACACTCCGATATCCGCGCAACCTTGCGACGTGACTGTAAGCTGCAGCGGCGCTTGCGCGTTCTCCACCGGCAGGCGGATCACGACCTGCTTGCGGTAGGTCTCGACTTCGCCGAAAAACTCGTCCTTCTTGCGCACGCCAGGCGGGAACTGCGGCGTGCCGAGCGCCGCCTTCGATCCCGGCTCGAGCGCGAACCTGAAGCGCTCCCGGTACATGTAGTAGCCCTCGGCGATGGCGAAGCTCACCTCCGCCGTGCGCGCATCGAGAGCGCGCGCCGACATGCGGAACGCCTTCTCGGGCTCAAGGAGGTCGCTCGGGTCTGCCGCATCCGCGGTCCCAAGCATGCAAAGAAAGAACGCCAGAATCCTGATCATTGTTCGGCCGCGGTTTCCGCCGCCACCCAATCAAGGTAGGCCGGCAAGCCGCGCTCGACTGTCAGCGCGATGATTTCCGGCAGTTCGTAGGGATGCCCAGCGCGGATCGCCGCCTCGAGCGCGCCGTAGCGCTCGGCGGTCGTCTTGATCAGCATCGGGTATTCCTCATCATGCCGTAGGTCGTTCTTCCACCGGTATACTGACCGGCAGGGCGCGAGAATGTTCACGCAGGCGGCGACGCGCTTCTCGATCAGCGCGTCGGCGAGCTTGTCCGCAGCCGCCCTGTCAGGCAGGTTCGTAAGCACCAGCAGCGTTTGCATGCTCCAGCCCCTCTCGAACAGTGGGATAGCGCAAGGTCGCGCCCAGGACCCGCTTCAGGCGAGTGTTGTCCAGGCGCCGCGATTCGCTCATGAAAGAGAACAACTCCGGCGGCAGCCTGCCTGCCGCCTCGGCGCGCGCGATGCGCGGCGGGCGCGGCAGCCCGGCGCGATCGGCGACCAGGTCCATCCATTCGCCCATCTTCAGTTGTGTGTCGTCCGAGGCATTGTACGTTCCTAACGGCGCGTCGTCCTCGAGCGCACGTGCGCAAATCGCGGCGAGGTCGGCGGCGTGGATGTGATTGGTATAGACGTCATCGGCATCGCACAGCACAGGCCTGCCCGCGCGCAGCCGCTCCAGCGGCAGGCGGTCGGCGGCGTAGATACCGGGCGCGCGCAGCACCACTAGCGTGACACTGTGCAACTGGCACCATAGTGCGAGGCACGCCTCGGCGTCGGCACGGCGCCGGGCACGCTCGCTTTGCGGATTCGGCGCACGCGATTCGTCGACCAGGGCGCCACCGCAATCGCCATAAACGCCACTGGTACTGATGTAGACGAAGCGGGTTGGTAGAATTCGCGTGCTTTCGAGCGCGATAAGCAGGTTCGCAGTGCGGGTATCCGTCGCGCCGTGGGGCGGCGGCGGCGCACAGTGCAGGATCGCATCAGCGGGTTCGAGGGCGGCGAGGCTGGCGGGCTGGTCGAGATCCATCCCATTCGCGCGCGACAGCACCCTGATCCCGAAGCGGGCTTCAAGGAGAGGAACGGCGCGGCGCGCGATGTCGCCGAAGCCGACGATCAACAGGCGTTTCATCGGCATCATTGTAACGACATGCATACCATCACCCTGCAGCCCAGCGGTCACCAGTTCCAGGTCGACGACGGCGAAGCCGTACTCGCCGCGGCGCTGCGCCAGGGCTTCGTGCTGCCCTACGGCTGCAAGAACGGCGTCTGCGGCAGCTGCAAGGGCAAGATCCTCGCGGGCACGGTCGACTACGGCGTCTACCAGCCGAAGACGCTCACCGACGATGAAAAGGCGCAGGGCAAGGCTCTCTTCTGCCAGGCCAAGCCCTTGACCGACCTGGTGCTGGAAGCGCGCACCATCGGCGCGGCGAAAGACATCGTGGTCAAGAAGCTACCCTGCCGCGTGCAGAAAATGGAGCGCCTTTCGGAAGACTCGATGCTGCTGCAACTCAAGCTGCCGGCCAATGAAAAGCTGGTCTTCCTCGCCGGGCAGTACATCGAATTCCTACTCAAGGACGGTTCGCGCCGCAGTTTTTCCATGGCGAACGCGCCGCACGACGCCGAGTTCATCGAATTGCACGTCCGGCACGTGGCCGGCGGGCATTTCACCGATCACGTCTTCAACAAAATGAAGGAACGCGACATCCTGCGCTGCGAAGGCCCGATGGGCACGTTTTTCCTGCGGGAAGAATCGGACAAACCGATCGTGTTCGTCGCCTCGGGTACCGGTTTCGCCCCGATCAAGGCGGTGATCGAGCACATGTTCCACAAAGGTATCGAACGCCCAATTGCCCTTTACTGGGGCGGCAGACGGCCGGCGGATCTCTACATGAACGAACTTGCCGCCACGTGGGCGGCGACGCACGCCCGTTTCAAATATGTCCCTGTGATCTCGAACGCCTTGCCGGAAGACAGCTGGAGGGGCCGCAGCGGCTTCGTCCATCACGCGGCAATACAGGATTTTCCCGATCTGTCCGGCTACCAGGTCTACGCCTGCGGCGTGCCGATCATGGTGGATTCCGCGAAACGCGATTTCATC
>JBDTRO010000006.1:0-6359 GCA_039931635.1 Betaproteobacteria bacterium
TCACCTGGCCCTCGAGGATGCGCGCGCTGATGCGCGGGCCGACAAAAGCATCGAGCAGGCCGAGCGTCATGCGCCGGCGTTCGATGATTTCGAATATCGGCGCGATCAGGTTCGCGAGGGCCTCGAAGCGGTCGAGATCGGCATCGCTGAAGCCCTCCGGCCGCGCGGTCGCGAGCGTGAAGAGGTTCACCGAGCCGTTGCCGAAGACCATCGGCACGGCGGCATAGTCGGTCAGGCCTTCGGCGCGCAGTTCGTGCAACAGCACGTGGTCGTTCTCGCGGAGCGCGGTCAGGCGCGACCGGAAGCTCAGGTTGCGCTCGCGCACGTACTGGGCCGGGCTGCCGATATAGGCGTCGGTCGTGACGGATGCATGGCCGCCGGTCCACAACTGGCTGCCGTGGACGCGGCTCCAGCGTATTCCCCAGGCGAGCATCTGCGGATGCAGCGTGCTGCTGCTGATGCTGATGCGGTCGATACCGGCCCCGGCGTCATCCAGCCGCGCCATGAGGGAATTTGCGAGCTCGGCCGGATCGGCGATGCGCCGGCCTTCGATCGCAAGCCAGGCGGCGACCGGCGCAAGCGACCAGCCGTCCTCTGGCCCGAGCAGCCCGCGGCGGCTCAGTTCCCGCACGAGGCGAGGAAGCGGCGCAGCTCGCGGAGCACCTCTGCGGGCTTTTCCTCGGGCAGGAAATGGCCGCAGTCGAGCGCGCGGCCGCGCACATCCCGCGCGAATTTGCGCCAGTCCGCAAGCGGCTTGAAGTAGGCCTCGATCACGCCCTGCCTGCCCCATAGCGCCATCACCGGCATTTTCAGTTTCTTTCTTGAATCTTTCCTGTCATGAACCAGATCAATGCTCGCACCCGCGCGGTAATCCTCGCAGGTTGCGTGGATGCATTTCGGATCCCGGAATGCGCGCACATACGCATTCAAGGCTCTTTTATCAAAGACCTTAATTCCTCCGGGCCCGCGGCCGATGCGCCCGATGATGTAGTGCGGCACCTGGTTCTTCAGCAGCATCTCCGGCAGCGGCGCCTTCTGAATGAGAAAGAACCAGTGGTAGTAGGCGGTGGCGAAGCCCTTGCTCACGTTCGCATACATCGTGGCGGTCGGAACGATGTCGAGTACGGTGAGCGAGCGCACGCGGCTGCCATGGTCGCGCGCGAGGCGGTGCGCGACGCGCGCGCCGCGGTCGTGACCGGCGACATGGAAGCGCCGGTGGCCGAGCGCGGTCATCACCTCGGCCATGTCCTTGGCCATTGCGCGCTTGGCGTAGTTCGAATGGTCCGGCAGGCCCCTGGGCTTGGACGAGTCGCCATAGCCGCGCAGGTCCGGGCAGACCACCGTGTAGTCGCGCGCCAGCGCCGGTGCGACCTTGTGCCACATCACATGCGTTTCAGGGTAGCCGTGCAGCAGCAGCACCGGCGGGCCCTTGCCGCCATGGACCAGATTGATCGTCGCGCCGCCGGTGCGGACACGTTTGCGGTTGAAGCCGGGAAACAGTTCCATGGTGTGCGCGGTCCTAGGCGTTGTTGCTTTCCACATGATAAGTCTGAATCGGCTCCTGCTTGCCCTTGACGCGGGCCGGCGGCATGGGCCGCAGGCGAAACCCCGCCGTCAGGGCCTTGCGGATCTCGTCCGTGATCAACAGGTCCACGCCAAGATCGCGGGTGAGCCCTTCGACGCGCGACGCGACGTTGATCGGATCGCCGGTGACGGTGAATTTGTTCAGCTCCCCGGCGCCCATCACACCGACGATCACTTCGCCGCTGTGGATGCCGATGCCGAACTGCAGCTGCGGCAGGGACTTCGCACCCAGCTGCGAGTTGTAGGCGGCCAGCGCGGCGCGCATGTCGAGCGCCGCCAGCACGGCGTCCCGGCATTGCCAGGGATTGCTCTCCAGCGCGCCAAACAGCGCCAGCAGGCCGTCGCCCACCAGCTCGGTGATGTGGCCGTGGTGGCGGCCGATCGCCTCGCTCATGTGCGTGAAGTAATCGTTGAGGATGGTCACTGTCAGCGCCGGGTCGAGCTGGTCGCACAATGCCGTGAAGCCCCGCAGGTCCGCGAACAGCATGGTCACCTGCCGCCGTTGCGGCGCGATGTCGCCGCGTCCCCCGGTCAGGCGCTCGACCAGGTCCGGCGGCGCGAAACGCTCGAATTCGCGCTGCAGATGTTCCAGCCTGCGCCGGGTCTCCGCCTGCAGCCGCTCGGCCTGGCGCGCGCGCCGCAGCCAGGCCGCGGCGCAAGCGGCCGCGATCAGCAGCGCGCCGCCGAGCAGCCAGGCGGCGGCTGCCTCGTTCATTCCACCAGCATTGCCAGGCGCACCGTCGCGTTGGCCAGCGCGGCCACGCCGATTGCTTCGAGCGTGGCGGCGTTGCCCAGCGCGGCGGCAAGCTCGCGCGTGCGGCCCTGGATCTGGGCGGTCTGGAAGTGCACGGTGTCGCGCACCCAGGGCAGCAGGCGCGCCTCGATCGCCGGCACGCGGGCAGATTCCAGCGACGCGAGCGATTGTTCGATATCGGCACCGCTGAAGCCGTCCGCGGCAAGCAGCCGGCGCGCCTCGGCTTCGCTGGGCCGGCAGTCCAGGCTGCGCGCGACGATCGCGAACATCAGCGCCTTGGTGCCGCGCGAAAGCACGGTCGAGGCGAAGGCGCCGTCCAGCGCGCCCTTCATGATCGTGGCCCCTGGCAGGCCGGCCAGCGGCGCCAGCACCGGTCCGTAGGCGCCGGCGCCCAGCGCTGCCGCCGTCGCCGCCGGATCGGGCGCGCCGCGCCTGCGCCGCGCCGCGAGGAAGCGGTTCAGCGGGCCCATCAGCGCGAACCAGCGGCCCTTGGCGACGACCCAGCCCTCGAAGCCGAGTTCCGGCGGACTGGCGATAAGGGTGGAGACGCGGTTGTAGAAGCAACCGAGCGCGATCCACAGGGCGATTTCATGCGCGGCCTCGCGCGTGTAGCCGTGACGCACCAGTTCATCGAGCTCGGCGCGGGCCGGCCGCGGCCTGGAGCGCGCGAGGTTGCGGCAGAACGCCACCAGCGCGCGCTCCTTTTCGTCCAGCTCGGCCAGGTGGACGTCCTGCTCGATGCGGCGGATGTAGGACTCGGGGTAGCCGAGCATCTTCATGTACGACCGGTTGGCGCCGTAGCAGTAGCGGCAGGCGTTTTCCTGCGAGGTGACCAGTGCGGCGACATTGAACAGGTGCGCCGATATGGCACAGGCCCGGCCGGTATTGATGCCGAGGCAGGCTTCGCGAATCCAGGGGCTGGGCGCGATGCGCCGGTCGACTTCCGAGACGTTGCCGCCGCGGCGCTTGAGTTCCGCTTCCCAGGCCGGATCCATATCCGGTGCCAGCAGCGGTTCGCCCCACTGGATCTCATTCAGCAACTGCGCCATCGAGCACCTCCTCGCATGCGTTCAGGAGCGGGCGACGAGAAATACACCCACGATTATGATGCCGATGCCGGCCATGCGCATCGGCGTTACGGCTTCGCCCAGCAGCCACCAGGCGAGCAGGGCGTTAAGCGCGAAGCCGATTGAAA
Source organism: Betaproteobacteria bacterium (assembly GCA_039931635.1). Lineage (GTDB taxonomy): Bacteria > Pseudomonadota > Gammaproteobacteria > Burkholderiales > SG8-39 > RBG-16-66-20. The sequence continues at coordinate 3,534 of JBDTRO010000006.1, forward strand.
TCATCGGGTAGGCGACGCTGACCGGCGTCTTCGACAGGGCGAGCACCCAGACGATGAGGCTCACCGCGTAGCAGGCGGCGCCGGCGAGGATGCGCGGTTCGAGCGCGAGGCCGAGTCCGACCGGGGTCGCGTTCGTGCCCGCTTTCAGGAAAAGCTGCGCCACCGTTCCCAGAACCACCGCGATCGATATGTAGAGAATGCTGAGCAGGCTCATGCGAACAGGATGGCCGCGGCGACGCGGCGCTCTTCCGCCATCAGGATGTTGAACGTGCGGCAGGCGGCGCGCAGATCCATCGCCTCGACACCGATGCGCTTCGCCGCCAGCGCCTGGCTCAGGCGCGGATGGGGAAAGCGCTGCTTCGCTCCGGTGCCCAGCAGCAGGATTTCCAGATTCATCCCGGCGAATACCTGGAAGTCAGTTTCCTGCAGGGCATCGAATCCGGCCACCGCCCAGGGGACGATGCGCTCGGGCAGCACGATCAGATTCGCTTCGTGGCGCTCGCCGTTGACGAGCACAAATCCATCGCCGTAGCCGGAGAAAGTGTTCAGCGCCGTAGGGGCTGGAGCATGCAGCTTCACTGCTAGAATTCTACAATGCACGAATTTTCAAGGATAAAAAGGCTTCCGCCTTACGTTTTCAACATCACCAACGAGTTGAAAATGGCGGCGCGCCGCCGTGGCGAGGACATCATCGACCTGTCCATGGGCAATCCGGACGGTCCGACCCCGCAGCACATCGTCGACAAGCTGGTCGAGGCCTCGCGCCGGCCGGACACGCACGGCTATTCGGTCTCCAAGGGCATCCCGCGCCTCAGGCGCGCGATCTGCGACTGGTACCAGCGCCGCTACGGGGTCGAGTTCGACATGGATTCCGAGGCGATCGTCACCATCGGCTCCAAGGAAGGCCTCGCGCACCTGATGCTGGCGACCTTGGAGCGCGGCGACACGGTGCTGGTGCCCAATCCCTCGTACCCGATCCACATCTACGGCGCTATCATCGCCGGCGCCGACATCCGTTCGGTGCGCATGACGCCGGGCGTGGATTTCATCGCGGAACTGGAGCGCGCCATCGGCGAGATGATCCCGAAGCCGAAGATGCTGATCATCGGCTTTCCGTCGAATCCGACCGCGATGTGCGTTGAGTATGATTTTTTTGAAAAAATCGTTTCAATCGCGAAGCAGCACAATATCCTGGTGGTGCATGACCTCGCCTACGCGGACATTACCTTCGACGGATGGCAGGCGCCTTCCATCATGCAGGTGCCCGGCGCGCGCGACGTGGCGGTCGAGTTCTTCACCATGTCCAAGAGCTACAACATGGCGGGCTGGCGCATCGGCTTCATGGTCGGCAACAAGGAGCTGGTGGCGGCGCTGGCGCGCATCAAGAGCTACCACGACTACGGCAGCTTCACGCCGGTGCAGGTCGCTTCGATCGTGGCGCTGGACGGGCCGCAGGAATGCGTCGAGGAAATACGCGAAACGTATGAAAAAAGAAGGGATGTCATGGTGAAGGGCCTGCATGACATCGGCTGGATGGTGGAGAACCCGAAGGCTTCGATGTACATCTGGGCGAAGATCCCGGCGACCTACGAAAGCATGGGAAGCATCGAATTCACCAAGCACCTGATGGAGGAGGCGAAGATCGCGGTCTCGCCCGGCATCGGCTTTGGCGAATACGGCGACGGCCACGTGCGCATCGCGTTGATCGAAAACGAGCACCGCCTGCGCCAGGCGCTGCGCGGCATCCGGGAGATGTTCCGCAAGGACGGCCTGCTGAAAGGAGCCGCATGATCGCGCCTGCGCCCACAACGCTGGAAGGGCACGGCGTCCGGCTCGAGCCGCTCGTGCAGGCGCATCGCGACGGCCTGAACGCGGCCGCGGCGGACGGCAAGCTCTGGGAGTTGTGGTTCACGAGCGTGCCCGAACCTGCCGAGACAGAGGCGTATATCGCCACCGCGCTCGAAGGGCAGAAGGCGGGCCACATGCTGCCTTGGGCGGTGCGGGACCTGAAGAGCGGCGAGATCGTCGGGAGCACGAGATACCACGATATCGTCGCGGTGTCGGACCGAGTCGAGATCGGCTACACCTGGTACGCGCAGCGCTGCCAGCGCAGCCACGTCAATACCGCCTGCAAGCTGCTCCTGCTCAGCCATGGATTCGAGCAGCTGGGCTGTAAAGTCATCGGCCTGCGCACCGACAATTTCAATTTCAGGTCGCAGCGCGCGATCGAAGGCCTGGGCGCCAAGAAGGATGGCGTCATCCGCCACCACTGGCCGCGGCGCGACGGCACGATCCGCGACACGGTCATGTACAGCATCCTTGCGGCCGAATGGCCCGACGTAAAGCGCCACCTCCAGGTCCGCCTGAAGAAAAATGAAGCCCGCACTTAAACCGATCAACGTCGGCCTGCTGGGCATCGGCACGGTCGGCAGCGGCACCTGGGGTGTCCTGCAACGCAACGCGAGCGAAATCGAGCGCCGCGCGGGACGCGGCATCCGGATTTCACGGGTCGCGGACAAGGACCTGGCCCGCGTCAGGAAAATAGTCGGAACGAAGGCGAAAATCACCTCTGATGCCTACGAGGTGGTGCGCGCCAGGGATATCGACATCGTCATCGAACTGATCGGCGGCACCGGCATCGCCAGGGACCTGGTGCTGGAGGCGATCCGCAACGGCAAGCAGGTCGTCACCGCGAACAAGGCGTTGCTCGCCAAGCATGGCAACGAGATTTTCGCCGCGGCGCAGAAAATGGGCGTGATGGTGGCCTTCGAGGCCTCGGTGGCGGGTGGCATTCCGATCATCAAGGCATTGCGCGAAGGTCTGGCC
>JBDTRO010000007.1:0-3578 GCA_039931635.1 Betaproteobacteria bacterium
GACACGCTGCGCGGCGGGATGCGCGCGATCTTGGCGATGATGTCCTCGATCTCGGTCTTGCCGATGACCTTCTTCTGTTTGGCCTTGGGTGCAATGCGCTGCGCGGCGCCGGCCTCGTCGATCACGTCGATCGCCTTGTCGGGCAGGTGGCGGTCGTTGATGTACTTGGCCGAAAGCTCCGCCGCGGTGGTGAGCGCGTTGGCCGTGTACTTGATGCTGTGATGCGCTTCGAAGCGGGACTTCAGCCCCTTGAGGATCTCAATGGTTTCCTCGATCGACGGTTCGACCACGTCGATCTTCTGGAAACGGCGCGTGAGGGCGTGATCCTTCTCGAACACGCCGCGGTACTCGATGTAGGTGGTGGCGCCGATGCACTTCAGCTGGCCGTTGGAAAGCGCCGGCTTGAGCAGGTTCGACGCATCCAGCGTGCCGCCCGAGGCGGCGCCGGCGCCGATCACGGTGTGGATCTCGTCGATGAACAGGATCGCGTTCGGATTGTCGACCAGCTGCTTGAGCACCGCCTTGAGGCGCTGCTCGAAATCCCCGCGGTACTTGGTGCCGGCGAGCAGCGCGCCCATGTCCAGCGCGTAGACGGTGGATTTTTCCAGCAGCTCGGGCACGCTGCCTTCGACGATGCGGCGCGCCAGGCCCTCGGCGATGGCGGTCTTGCCGACGCCGGCCTCGCCCACCAGCAGGGGATTGTTCTTGCGCCGGCGGCACAGCGTCTGGATCACGCGCTCCAGTTCCCGGTCGCGGCCGATCAGGGGATCGATCTTGCCGGCCAGCGCCTGTGCGTTCAGGTTCTGCGTGTAGTTGTCGAGTGGGCTGTTGGCGGCCTCGGCCGGATTCTCGTGTTCCGATTCCGGTTCGCCCTTGCCCTGCTGCGGCTGGACGCTCTTGGTGATGCCGTGCGCGATGTAATTGACGACATCCAGCCGCGTGATGCCCTGCTGCTGCAGAAAGTAGACTGCGTGCGAATCCTTCTCGCCGAAGATCGCCACTAGCACGTTGGCGCCGGTGACTTCCTTCTTGCCGGAGGACTGGACGTGCAGGATGGCGCGCTGGATGACGCGCTGGAAGCCGAGCGTGGGCTGCGTGTCCACTTCCCGGTCGGCCGCGATGCGCGGCGTCTGTTCGGTGATGTGCTGCGTGAGGTTCTTGCGCAGCTCGTCCATATTGGCGCCGCAGGAGCGCAGCACCTCGGCGGCGGTCGGGTTGTCCAGCAGGGCGAGCAGCAGGTGCTCGACCGTGATGAACTCGTGGCGCTTCTGCCGCGCCTCGACGAACGCCATGTGAAGGCTGACTTCGAGTTCCTGGGCGATCATGGTCGGGTTCTTTCCATCAGGTCTCCTCCATCACGCATTGCAGCGGATGCTGGTGCTTGCGCGCATAGCCCGCGACCTGCTGTACTTTCGTCGAGGCCACGTCGCGCGGAAAAACGCCGCAGACCCCCATTCCCTCGCGATGCACCTTGAGCATGACCTGGGTCGCCCGCTCCCGCGTCATGCCAAAAAACTTCTGCAGCACCAGCACGACGAATTCCATCGGCGTGTAGTCGTCGTTCAGCAGCAAAACCTTGTACATCGGCGGAAGCTTGAGCTTCGCCTTCTTTGCCTCGAGTACCGAGTCGTCCTTGCGCTGCATCTCTTGCGGTGTTCAGGATTGCCTTCCTTCCGCCCCGCACTCCATGTGGTGAACTGTCGTTTCTATCCTAATCAATGCCATCGGCAAGCGCAAACCGTTTCTGGGCCACCCCGGCACCCCGGTTGGAGCGCGGCGGGGCGCGGAGGTTCACGCCGCGCGAGGCTGGCGGTCGCGTTCCAGATTCGGCAGCAGCCAGGCCACCAGGCCGATCGCCGGCAGGTAGGAGCAAAGCTGGTAGACGAAGGCGATGCCGTGCGCATCGGCGATGCTGCCCATTGCCGCCGCGCCCAGGCCGCCCAGGCCGAACGCGAAGCCGAAGAACATGCCGGAAACCAGTCCAACGCGCCCAGGCAGCAGTTCGTGCGCGTAGACCAGGATCGCCGAGAAGGCCGACGCCATCAGCAAGCCGATGATGATCGTCAGCACCGCGGTCCAGAACAGGTTCGCGTAGGGCAGCGCGAGCGTGAACGGCAGTGCGCCGAGGATCGAGATCCAGATCATCGGCCGGCGACCGACCTTGTCCGTCAGGGCACCTCCGGCCAGCGTGCCCACGGCAACGGCGGCCATGAATATGAAGAGCTGCACCTGGGCGTCCTGCACTGTCAGGTGAAACCGGTCGATCAGGTAGAACGTGAAGAACGACGTAAGGCTCGAACTGTAGACGTTCTTGGACAACACCAGAAGCATCAGCACGAACACGAAGAAGACGGCGTGCTCGCGCGTGACGCCGGCGGCCGCGCGCGGCGCTGCGTGCGAGGGGCGCAGCCGTGCCGCGTACCACATGCCCACGCGCGTCAGAACGGCCATCGCCAGCAGCGCGACGAGCGACACCCACGCGATCGCACCCTGTCCGCGCGGCAGGACGATGAATGCGGCGAGCAGGGGCCCGAATGCGCTGCCAAGGTTGCCGCCGACCTGGAACAGCGCCTGCGCGACCCCGTAGCGCCCGCCCGAGGCGAGGCGCGCGACGCGCGAAGCTTCCGGATGGAACACTGCCGAACCGCTGCCGACCAGCGCCGCGGCGAGCAGCACCGTCCGGTAGTCGTCCGCCATGGAAAGCAGCACCAGTCCGATCAGCGTCGAGCCCATGCCGATCGCGAGCGAATACGGCCGCGGCTTGCGGTCGGTGTAGATGCCGACCGTCGGCTGCAGCAGCGAGGCGGTAAGCTGGAACGCGAGCGTGATCAGGCCGATCTGCGCGAAGTCCAGATGCAGCTGCGTCTTGAGCATCGGATACAGCGCTGGAATCAGCGACTGCATGAGGTCGTTGAGCAGGTGGCAGAAGCTGAGCGAGATCAGGATCGGAAACACCGCGGACTGCGGCGTGACCGATCCTGCCGTTGCCGGTGGGCTTGCGGCAAGCATGCCGGTTCTTATTGTCAGGCGGCGAGCGGATCGATCGCCGCGTTGAACGTGGCGCTCGGGCGCATGATCGCGCCGGTCTTGGAGGGGACGGAGAGGTAGTAGCCCCCGATGTCCGCGGGCTTGCCCTGGACGGCATTCAGCTCATCGACGATCTTCTTCTCGTTGTCGGCCAGGGTCTTGGCCAGCGGCGTGAAGTACGCCTTCAGTTCGGCATCCTCGCCCTGCGCGGCCAGCGCCTGCGACCAGTAGAGAGCGATGTAGAAGTGGCTGCCGCGGTTGTCCAGCTGGCCCGTCTTGGGCGAGGGATTCTTGCCGTTGTCGAGCAGCTTGGCGGTGGCCTCGTCGAGGGTCCTGCCGAGGATCATGGCTTTCTTGTTGTGGTGCTTGAAGCCGACGTCCTCCAGCGAGACCGCGATCGCCATGAACTCGCCGAGCGAGTCCCAGCGCAGGTGGTTTTCCTCGGTCAGCTGCTGCACGTGCTTGGGCGCCGAGCCCCCGGCGCCCGTCTCGAACATGGCGCCGCCGGCCATCAGCGGCACGATCGACAGCATCTTCGCGCTGGTGCCCAG
>JBDTRO010000008.1:0-2827 GCA_039931635.1 Betaproteobacteria bacterium
TGCGCGAGGGCTGCTACAACTGCCACTCGCAGATGATCCGGCCGTTCCGCGCCGAGGTGGAGCGCTATGGCCACTATTCGACGGCGGGTGAGTTCGTCTACGACCACCCGTTCCAGTGGGGCTCCAAGCGCACCGGGCCGGACCTGCACCGGGTCGGCGGGCGCTACTCGGACGAGTGGCACCGCATCCACCTCGCCAACCCGCGCGAGGTGGTGCCGGAGTCGAACATGCCGGGGTACCCGTGGATGGCGAAGGTGCCGGCCGATGCGGCCGACATCGAGGCGAAGATGCGCGCGCTGCGGCGGGTCGGCGTGCCCTATGCCGACGCGGAAATCGCGGCGGCGGGCGGCGAGCTCAAGGACAAGTCGGAGATGGACGCGCTGATTTCCTACCTGCAGGTACTCGGCACCGCGCTGAAGAACAAGGCGAACTGACGATGGACATCAATACGCTGCGCATCGGCATCACCCTGGTGACCTTCGTCGCCTTCCTCATCATCGTCGTGCGCGCTTACCTGCCGTCGCGCCGCAGCCTGCTCGAGCAGGAGGGGCGCCGCATCCTCGAGGACCGTGAATCATGAGCCAGTTCACATGAGCCAATTTACGTCAGGCTTCTGGGACCTCTATATCGGGATCATCACCGTCGTCTCGATCGTCGCCTGCGGCGTGCTGCTGTGGTCGCAGAGCGTGCATAAGACGTCGGGCACCCAAACCTCCGGCCACGTCTGGGACGAAGACATCAAGGAGTACAACAACCCGATGCCGGCCTGGTGGATGTGGCTGTTCTGGCTGACCATCCTTTTCGGCTTCGCCTACCTCGCGTTCTACCCGGGCCTGGGCAGCTTCAAGGGAACCCTCGGCTGGACGCAGGTCGGCCAGCTGGCCGAAGAAGACGCGCAAGCGAAGAAGGCCTATGGCCCGCTGTACGAGCGGTTCGCCGCGCAGGATGTGGTGGCGCTATCGAAAAGCCCTGAAGCGCTGGCGGTCGGCCAGAAGCTGTTCCTCAACAACTGCGCGCAATGCCATGCTTCGGACGGCGGCGGCAGCAGGGGTTTTCCCAACCTGACCGATGGCGACTGGCTCTGGGGCGGCACGCCGGAGGCGATCAGGGCGAGCATCACCGAGGGGCGCACCGGCGTGATGCCGCCGCTCGCGCCGGTGCTGGGCGAGCAGGGCGTAAAGGACGTGGCGCACTATGTGCTGTCGCTATCGGGCCAGACGCATGATTCGCTGCGCAGCGCCCGTGGCGAACCGCATTTCAAGACCATATGCGCGGCCTGCCACGGTGCCGACGGCAAGGGCAACCAGGCGCTGGGCGCCCCCAATCTCACCGACCGCATCTGGCTGCACGGTTCCGGCGAATACGCGATCGCCGAGCAGATTGCCAGGGGCCGCGTCAACCAGATGCCGGCGCACAAGGACCTTCTCACCCCCGCCAAGATCCACCTTCTGACTGCCTACGTTCTTTCGCTTTCGAAAAAATGAAAGCGGAAATCGTAGAGCAGCGCCTCTACGAGGTCCGGCGTGCCATCCATCCGCGCGCGGTGCACGGCTGGTTCGCGGCCTGGCGCTGGTTGCTTGTCTGGGGCACGCAACTCGTTTTCTACGGCACGGCCTGGCTGCAGTGGAACGGGCGCCAGGCGGTGCTGTTCGACATCGCGCACCGCAAGTTCTACATCTTCGGCCTGGTGTTCTGGCCGCAGGACGTCATCTATCTCACGGTCCTGCTGATCATCTCGGCGCTTTCACTGTTCCTGTTCACGGCAGTGGCAGGCCGCCTGTGGTGCGGCTACGCCTGTCCGCAGACCGTCTACACCGAGATCTTCATGTGGATCGAAAAGAAGGTCGAGGGCGACAGGAATGCAAGGATCAAGTTGGACGGAACTGAATATGGCTTCGAAAAGCTGAGGAAGAAGACCGCGAAACACGCCCTCTGGATCGCGTTGTCCCTGTGGACCGGTTTTACGTTCGTCGGCTACGTGACGCCGATCCGCGAGCTTTGGGGCGAGGTGCTGTCCTTCGCCACCGGACCCTGGGAAACGTTCTGGATCCTGTTCTATGGCTTCGCGACCTATGGCAACGCCGGCTGGATGCGCGAGCAGGTCTGCACCTACATGTGCCCGTACGCGCGCTTCCAGAGCGCGATGTTCGACAAGGACACCCTCATCATCACCTACGACAAGGCGAGGGGGGAACCGCGCGGGAAGGGCGAAGGCAAAGGCGACTGCGTGGATTGCAGCATCTGCGTGCAGGTCTGTCCGACCGGCATCGACATCCGCGAGGGCCTGCAGTACCAGTGCATCGGCTGTGCCGCCTGCATCGACGGTTGCGACCAGGTGATGGAGAAGGTCGGCCGGCCGAAGGGCCTGATCCGCTACTCCACGACGCACGCGGTGGAAGGGGGGAAAACCCGGATATTCCGTCCACGGGTTCTCATTTATTGCGCGATTCTTGTCGTCATCGTCATCGCGGCCTGCGCGAGCCTGTGGCAGCGCGTGCCGCTCAAGGTGGATGTGATCCGCGATCGCGGCGTGATGGCGCGCGAGGTCGAAGGCGGCCTGGTGGAGAACGTCTACCGCCTGCAGATCATGAACACCACCGAGAGCGCGCGCGAGTTCGACGTATCCGTCGCGGGCCTGCCCACGCTCCAGCTCGCCACCGCGCCGCGCGTGCGGGTCGGCGCCACCGAAAGCCTGATGGTTCCGGTGCGGGTGCGCGCCGAACCCGGGCTCGTCCCGGCGGGGACCCACCGTATCGAATTCAGCGTCCGCGCGGTCGACGACGAGCGCGTCTCGGTGCTGGAGAAATCCGCATTCATCCTGAGGTGA
>JBDTRO010000009.1:0-3236 GCA_039931635.1 Betaproteobacteria bacterium
CGCGAAGCCTGCGCCCGAAGCCGCGAAGTCGGCCGCCCAGGCGCCGAAGCCGACCGCCGAAGCGCCCAAGGAAGCGGCCAAGGAAGCGCCGAAGGAAGCCGCGAAAGAAGCCCCCAAAGAGGCCGCCAAGGTAGCACCGAAGGAAGCAGCGCCCAAGACTGCGGAAGCCGCGAAGGCCAAGCCCAAAGCGGCGCCGGCAAAGGCGCCCGTGCCGGAGAAAAGCTTCCTCGAAGAATTCATCGATGACCCGTGGGCCCTGGGTGCCCTTGGCGCGATCGTCTTGCTGCTAGGCGGCTACGGTTTCTGGGCGTGGAGGCGCAAAAAGGCGTCGCAGACGCAGTTCCAGGACAGCGTTCTGGGCGCGGCCAGCGCGCCGGGCGCCGCTTCGGTATTCAACAACGCAGGCGCGGCGCCGGCGGCCGATACCCCGCCGCCGCCGCAGGTCACGGGAGATGTTTCCGAAGTCTCTGTGAGCGGTGTCAGCGTCGGCAGCGCGGAAAGCGATGAAGTCGATCCGATCGCCGAAGCCGACGTCTACATCGCCTACGGCCGCGACGCGCAGGCGGAGGAAATTCTCAAGGAAGCGCTCGCGAAGGACGGCAACCGCATCGCGGTGCACGCGAAGCTGCTCGAGATCTATGCCAACCGCAAGGACGCCAAATCCTTCGAGCAGTCCGCGCTCAAGGTCAAGAGTCTTTCCAACGGCGCCGGCCCCGAGTGGGACAAGGCGATGGCGCTGGGCCATGCGATCGACCCGGGCAACGGTTTATACGGCAGCGGCGGCGCGGTCGCCGAGGCGGCGCCGGCAGCGGCCGCTAGCGCGGCAGCGCCGACGCTCGATTTCGACATCGGCGGCGGAGAGGCGGCCGGAGGCGGCGAAGGCAAGGCGGGCGCGGCGGGGCTCGACTTCGACCTCGGCGCGACGGCGGCGATACCGAAGAGCGATTTCGCGGCCGGCGGCACGCTCAAGATCGACACCAAGGACGTGCAGGGTTCCACCGGTGGCGGGCTTGACTTCGACCTCGGCGGCGGTGGTGCGGGCGATGACGACGGCGAGAAGACGATGTTGCTTGCGCCCCGGAAAAAGCCGGAAGCGCCTGCACCGGCGAAGGTCGACCCGGACGCCACGGTTTCGATGGACTTCGATCTAAACCTCGATCTTGGCGGCGCCAAGCCGGAAGAAGCGGCCAAGGCTGCGGATGCGCCCCTCGATCTTGGCGGCTTGAGCTTCGACCTGGGTACGCCAGGCGGCGACGCTGGCGCCGGCAGTACCGATCCGAAGTGGCAGGAGGTTGCCACCAAGCTCGATCTCGCCAAGGCATACCAGGAGATGGGCGACAAGGACGGCGCGAAGGAGTTGCTGAACGAGGTCATGAAGGAAGGCGACACCGCGCAGCAGGGCCAGGCGCAGCAGATGCTGTCCAACCTGGGTTAACCGCCGCAGAACCGAATGACCGAGCCGCGGCGCGCAAGCGACCGCGGCTTTTTCAATATGGCGACAAGAATCGCACTGGGCATCGAATACGACGGTAGCCGCTTCCTCGGCTGGCAGACGCAGCCCGGGGGCGGCACGGTGCAGGACACCCTCGAAACGGCGCTCGCCACGATCGCCGATGCGCCGGTCGGCGTGACCTGCGCGGGCCGCACCGATCGCGGCGTGCACGCGCGCGCCCAGGTGGTCCATTTCGATACCGACGCCGAACGGCCGGACTCGGCATGGGTACGGGGCGTGAACGCGATGCTGCCTGATTCGGTGGCGGTCCTCTGGTCGCAACGTGTGGCGCCGGAATTTCATGCGCGCTATGCGGCGCGCTCACGCAGCTACCGTTATGTGCTGGTCAACCGGCCGGTGCGCCCTGCGCTGGCGGCCCGCTACGCGGGCTGGTTCCACGCGCCGCTCGATATCGACACGATGCGCACCGCGGCCGCCCACCTGCTCGGAGAGCACGATTTCTCGGCATTCCGCGCGGCCGAATGCCAGGCGAAGAGCCCGGTGCGCACCCTGCACTCGATCGGCATCGAACGCGAAGGCGAGCGTATCGATTTCAGCCTGCGTGCCAACGCCTGGCTGCAGCACATGGTGCGTAACATCGTCGGCACGCTGGTGTACGTCGGCAAGGGCAAGCATCCGCCGCAGTGGACGAAGCATTTGCTCGGGTCCCGCACGCGCGCGCTTGCCGCGCCTACCTTCGGTTCCGAGGGTCTGTATCTCGAGGCCGTGGAATACGAGCCGCGTTGGAATCTTCCCGCCGTCGAAACGGGAAAAACTGCACTCCCGGTCGAGCCGTGAAGGATGACACTCGTGTCATGAGAACCCGCATCAAAATCTGCGGCATCACCCGGAGCGAGGACGTGCAGGCCGCGGCGCGCGCCGGCGCGGACGCGATCGGCCTGGTCTTTCATCCGCCGAGCCCGCGCTTCCTGAGCGTGGACTGGGCGCGGCAACTGGCAAGCGAGGTGCCGCCGTTCGTCAGCACGGTCGCGCTTTTCGTCAATCCCGCGGCAGCGGACGTGTACACGGTTCTGGAGCGTGTGCGACCCGCAATGCTGCAGTTCCACGGCGAGGAATCGCCCGTGTTCTGCGCGCAGTTCGGCGTGTCGTACATCAAGGCATGTAGAGTAAGAAGCGGCGTTTCGACCGGAATCGATTTGCTAGAATACCTGCGTCCATTTTCCGGCGCGGCGGGATGGTTGCTCGACAGCCACGTCGAGGAATACGGCGGTGTCGGGGAAAGCTTTGACTGGTCCCTGGTTCCCGCCGAGCGCATCCGTCCGCTGGTGCTGTCCGGCGGGCTATCGCGGGACAACGTAGGGGAAGCGATCCGGCGCGTTCGTCCCTGGGCAGTGGATGTGTCCAGCGGCGTCGAATCCTCCAAGGGCATCAAGGATGGAGCCAGGATCGCCGCTTTCATCGCCGAGGTCAGAAATGCAGATGTATGACTTGCCGGATTCGCGCGGGCATTTTGGTCCCTACGGCGGCGTTTTCGTCGCCGAGACCCTGAGCCATGCGCTGGACGAATTGCGCGAGGCCTACGAGCGCTGCCGCAACGACGCGGCGTTCATGGCCGAGTTTCACCACGAGCTGAAGCACTATGTCGGCCGGCCGAGCCCGGTGTACCACGCGAAGCGCTGGTCGGAAATGCTGGGCGGCGCGCAGATCTACCTCAAGCGCGAGGACCTGAATCACACCGGCGCGCACAAGATCAACAACACCATCGGCCAGGCGCTGCTCGCGC
>JBDTRO010000010.1:0-5210 GCA_039931635.1 Betaproteobacteria bacterium
CCACCTTGACATGGTGGGGGTCGTTGGTTCGAGTCCAATCGCGCCTACCAACACTTTCAGGCAGTTGCATCACGGCAAATTTCCCGGCTGGAGCATTGGGACTCGGTTTGGGTACCCCTCCAGCTTTTCTACCGTCCGAGTATCGCCGCGGCCACAATCAGCGCACCAGCTGGTTGATCTCGATGATGGGCAGCAGGATGGCCAGCACGATGGCCAGCACCACTCCACCCATGATCAGAATCATCACTGGCTCGAGCAGAGTCAGGAACACAGCCAGGCGCCGCTCGAGCGCCTGCGTCTCAAGTTGCGCCGCGCGCCCGAGCATCTGCTCGAGCTTGCCGCTCGCCTCGCCGCTCGCCACCAGGTGCACCAGCAGCGGCGGAAAGGCGCGCGTTTCACCCAGCGCGCGGGCCAGGCTCTCGCCTTCGCGCACCCGGACAATCGCGCGCTCGATCGCTTCGGTCATCACCATGTTGGTCATCACTCGTGCCGCGGAATCCAGCGCCGCAAGCAAGGGCACACCGCCGCCCGCCAGGATTGCGAGCGTGCTGGCGAAGCGCGAGGTATTGGCGCCGCGTGCCAGCGCCCCAAGCCACGGCAGGCCGAGCAGAACAAGGTGCCAGCGGCGCCGCACGGCAGGGCGGCGCAGCGCCAGGTACGCGCTTCCTGCAATTGCGGCAATCATCAGAAGTAGAAAAGGCCAGGCAGCGCGCAGGAAATCGGAGAGTCCGATCAGGGCGCGGGTGAGAAAAGGCAGGCTCTGGCGCGACTGCTGGAACACCTGCACTACCTGGGGAACCACGTAGATCAGCAGTCCGGTGACGATCAGCACCGCGATGGTCATGACCAGCACCGGATAAAGCAGCGCGAGGCTGATTTTCTGCCGCAGGGCCTGGCGCGCATCGAGGTAGTCGGCCAGGTGCTCCAGCACGGTGGGCAGCGCACCCGATTCCTCGCCGCCGTGTACCAGCGCGCAATAGAAGCCGGGGAAACTCTTCCCGTCGGCGCCCAGTGCCCCGGCCAAAGAACTGCCGGCGGTCACTTCCGTCATGACATCTGTAAGCACTTGCCGGGTCATGGGCTCGCCCGACTCTTCGATCAATGCCTTGAACGTCTGCTCCAGCGTCAGGCCGGAAGCGAGCAGCGTCGCCATCTGCCGGGTCACCAGGCTCAGTTCGGCCGGCGAAAGCCCCCGCACCCAACCACGGCGCGCCCGCGAGTGCAACTGATCAACGACCGAAGGCAGCAATCCCTGCGCGCGCAACTGGCTGCGCGCCTGGCGCGCTGTTTCTGCCTGCAGCACGCCCGATATCGTGCGGCCCGCGGCGTCCAGTGCCTGGTATTGGAATGCTTCCATGACCGCGGCGCCCGGGCCCCGCTATTCGCGGGTCACGCGCACTACTTCTTCGAGGCTGATCGCGCCTTGTTCCGCCCAGCGCATGCCGTCCTCTCGCAGCGACTGCATGCCACGGGATACCGCGTGTTCGCGCAGCGTCTGCTCGGAGGCGCGATCGTGGATCAGGCGGCGCAGTTCGTCATCCACGGTGAGCAGCTCGTAGATGCCGGTGCGGCCACGGTAGCCCGAGCGCTTGCATGCCGGGCAGCCCTGCGGCGCAAAGTACTTTCTTCCTTCGTAAAGAATGGGCTTGCGGCATTCCAGGCACAGCAGGCGCACCAGGCGCTGGGCGCCGACACCGATCAGGCTCGAGGCGAGCAGGAATGGCTCCACTCCCATGTCCACCAGACGCGTGACCGCGCTTACCGCGTCGTTGGTGTGCAGCGTGGCGAACACCAGGTGACCGGTGAGGCTCGCCTGGACGGCGATCTGCGCGGTTTCCAGGTCGCGGATTTCTCCGATCATGACCACGTCGGGATCCTGGCGCAGGATGGTACGCAGCGCGCGCGCGAAGCTCATCTCGATGCGCGCATTCACCTGGGTCTGGCTGATGCCGTCGAGGGCGTACTCGATCGGGTCCTCGACCGTCATGATGTTGAGCGCCGCGGTGTCGAGGCGCGACAGCGCCGCATACAGCGTGGTGGTCTTGCCCGACCCGGTCGGTCCGGTGACCAGCACGATGCCGTGCGGCTCCCGGATCAGGCGGTCCATTTGCGCGAGCGTGGCGGCGTTCATGCCCAGTTGCGCCAGGTCCAGCCGGCCGGCCTGTTTGTCGAGCAGTCGCAACACCACCCGCTCGCCGTGGCCGGTCGGAATCGTCGATACCCGCACGTCGACCGGTTTGCCGGCCACGCGCAGCGTGATGCGGCCATCCTGTGGCAGGCGTTTCTCGGCGATATCGAGCTGCGCCATGATCTTCACGCGCGAGACGATCGCCGCATGCAGCGCGCGCGCCGGCTCGATCAGGTCGCGCAGCGTGCCGTCGATGCGCAGGCGCACCACCGAGCGCGTCTCGAATGGTTCAATGTGGATGTCGGAAGCGCCCTCGCGCAGCGCCTGGGTCAGCAGCGCATTGATGAGCCGGATCAGCGGCGCGTCGTCGCGGGCGTCGAGCAGGTCCTCGACCTTGGGAATGTCCTGCAGCAGCCGTGACAGGTCCACGTCCTGCGACAGGTCGCCGGCGAGCGCCGCCGCCCCCTCGCTCGCGCCGTTGTAAGCCGCGGCGACCAGCTCGTCGAACTCCTCTGGCCCGACCCGTCTCGCCTGCAGCGGGACGCCCAGCGCGCGGCGCAGCTCGGTCAGCGCTCCTGAATGCGCGCCGTCGCGCAATGCGACGTTCGCAAGATCGCCTTTCAGCGACGTCACGACGACGCCGTTGGCCTTCGCAAACGCGAAAGGGATCATCGCGGCGGCAGGGACGGCGGCTGCAGGTCGGGCAGCGGCGGGCTGGGCGGCGTCGCCGCTTGCCGCTGCTCGCCGATGATGTAGTCGTAGCGGGAACTTGTCACCGTATCCGCGCGCTGCGCGTCGCGCAGCACCGTCGGGCGCAGGAACACCATCAGGTTGGTCTTGCTGCGCGCGCGCGTGTTGTACGTGAACAGGCCGCCCACCAGCGGCAAATCTCCAAGCAGCGGCACCTTCTCGACGCCGTTGCGCACCGAATCCTGGATCAGGCCGCCGATCACCACGATCTGCCCGTCGTCCACCAGCACGGTGGACTCGACGGCGCGCTTGTTGGTGATCACGCCGGCGGGATTGGTCGAGTCCTGGACGCTGGAAACTTCCTGATAGAGCTGCAGGCGCACGGTGCCGCCCTCGGAGATCTGCGGCTTCACCCGCAGCGTCAGGCCGACGTCGCGTCGCTCGACGGTCTGGAACGGCGTCGGCGTCGTCGCCGCGCCCGATAGCGCGTACTGCCCGGTGATGAAGGGAACGTTCTGGCCGATGACGATGCGCGCCTCTTCGTTGTCCAGGGTCAGCAGCGTCGGCGTGGAAAGAATATTGGCGTTGTTGTCGGATTCCAGCGCGCGCACCAGCAGGCCGAGATTGAGGATCTGCCCGCCGATGCCGGGGATCGAGATCGTGCCCTTGATCACGCCGATGTTCAGGCCGCGGCCTGCGCTGGCGGGATTCGCGGCGATGCCGAGGATATTCTGCCCGGCGCCCCCGAAGTTGGTGCCGCCGAAGACATGCGTGCCGCCTTTTGCCGCGTTGCTCAGGTCCTGCCACTGGATGCCGAACTCGGCGGCTTTCTCGGCGGTGATCTCGGCGATCAGCGCCTCGACGTAGACCTGCGCCCGCCGCGCATCGAGCTTGTCGATCACCGCGCGCAGATTGTTGTAGACCGCATCCGGTGCGTTGATGAGAATCGAGTTGGTCGCCGGATCGGCCTGGATCATGCCCGGCGATTGCACGGTGGCCTGCGGCGTGGTCACGCCTGGCACCAGCGGCGGCGAAAAAGGCGTGCCCACAGACGACGTTGCCGCCGGGATGAGCATGGGCCGCGGCGTCGTGGCGGCGGTGCCTTCGCCCAGGTATATCGAGCGCAGCGTCTCGGCGACCTTCACCGCTTCGGCGTTCTTGAGATGCACGACGTGCAGATTGCCCCCGGCGCTGGTTGGCGCATCGAGCATCGCGACCAGGGTCCGCAGCCGCGTGATGCGCGACGGATTGTCGGAGCGCGCGATCAGACTGTTGGAGCGGGTATCTGCGACCACGCTGAGGCGCTGCGAGGGCTCTGCCACGCCCGCCGCGCCCGGTGCGGCGTCGGCAAACAGCCGGTTGACCATGGTGGCGACGTCAAGGGCCGAAGCGTGGGCGAGCGGGATCACCACCGGATCGGTGCCGCTCGGCTGGTCGATCGAATCGATGATGCGACCGAGGCGCTGAAGGTTGCCGGCGTAGTCCGTAATCACGAGCGTGTTATTCGCGGGGTAGGCGGTGATGGTGTTCGCCGGGGCGATCAGCGGGCGCAGAATCGGCAGCAGTAGCGCGGCCGATTCGTACTTGAGGGTGAACACCTGCGTCAGGATCTGGTCGCCCGCCGCGCGGTCCCCGCTGCCGCGCAGCCGCTCGTTTGGTCCGAGCGTGCGGCCCGGATGGAGCTTCGCGTCCGCCTCGGGCAGGATCTTGACCAGGCCGCGCTCCTCCACCGCGGCGTAACCCTGCAGGCGCAGCGCCGAGAGAAATACGTCATAGACGAGAGAGCGCGCCATCGGACGCGCCGAAACGATGGTGACCGTGCCCTTGACGCGTGGATCGAGCACGAAGTTCTTGCCGGTGATCTCGCTCATGGCCTTCACCACGCCTTCGATGTCCGCGTTGGCGAAATTGAGCGTCACCAGGTCCGGGCCCGCCGATTGCGCCGACGCCTGGCCCATCAGAACGACGGCGAGCGCGGCGATGCATGCAGCCCGCAACTTCACTTGGCGGACCTTGCCGGCCAGGCGAGCGTTTCGCGCGTGCCGCTACGTTCCAGAATGACGTGATCCACGTGGACCTCCACCAGCCGCAAGCCGGATTCCACCTCCGCGCCTTCCAGCACGGCCAGCGTTTGCCTTGCATCCAGCCGCAGGACGGCGTAACCGGAACGGCCGCCTGAAGCGGCCACGATGCCCAGCAGCTTGATGCTGCCCGTCGTCGCGCCAGCGTTCGCATTCTGTCCGGCATCGCCGAAAAGCCCGCGCGCGCTTTGCGACGGCGCAACCGCAGCGCCAGTGTCTTGCATCAACGACGGAACGCGTGCTTCAGGACGAGGCGCGAACCACGCCCAACTCCAATAGGCGAGCACCAGGCCAAGCAACGCGAGCGCGCC
>JBDTRO010000011.1:0-27213 GCA_039931635.1 Betaproteobacteria bacterium
GATCTCGCCAAGGGCCACCCCGGCGCGCAGATCCGCGACAACGCGGTATCCAAGGCGCGCTTCGAGTTCCGCTGGGACGACCAGTTCAACCTCGGACTCGATCCGGACACCGCCAAGGATTTCCACGACGAGACGCTGCCGAAAGACAGCATGAAGGTGGCGCACTTCTGCTCCATGTGCGGCCCGCACTTCTGCTCGATGAAGATCACGCAGGACGTGCGCGACTACGTCGAGAAGGGCATGAAAGAAAAGTCGGTCGAATTCGTGAAAAAGGGCGGCGCAATCTACCAGAAGAGCTGAGGCCGGACCCTACTTCATGAACAGTTCTTCCGGATCGAAGGGCACACTGCCGAATTCGAGCGTGCCGAGGATGCGGTAGGGCTCGCCGACCGCGGCCCTCGGCGAGCGCGACAGGTCGAGCAGCTTCTGCGGACGCATCGGATTGCCGGCTTGGTCGCGGATCACCATGACGCGAGGTTGCAGCCGCTTGGCCGCATTCTGCGCGATCACGACGCCGATCTCGTGGGTGTTCAGTTCCACCAGGCTGCCGACCGGGAAGATGCCGATGCAGCGGATGAACTGCTCCACGAGATTGGCATCGAACAAGGTGCCGCGCGACTTGTACAGAAAGCTGATCGCCGCCGACGGTGGCAACGGATCGGCATACGGCCGGCGCACCGTCAGCGCGTCGAAGGTATCGACGATCGCCGCCATCGATCCGAACATGCCGATCTCGCGGCCGGGTAGGTTTTTCGGATAACCGCTGCCATCCTGCCGCTCGTGATGCAGGGCGACGATCCGCGGCAGGTCCTCGGGCAGGCCCGGCGTGGCGCGCAGGATTTCCACCGAATAATCGACGTGCCGCTTCGCGTCGCTGAACTCCTCGGCGCTCAGACGGCCGCGGTGATCAAGCAACACCTGGGGCAGGCGCGTCTTGCCGACGTCCTGGAGCAGGCCGACATAGCCGAGCAATTCGATCTGCTCGGTCTCGAGCTGCAGGAAGCGGCCGAAGGCGATCATGTAGATCGACACGTCGAGCGCGTGCGACTCGTTGTATTCGCCCGTCTTGCGCAATTGGGAAAGCAGCAGCAAGGCATCCGGATTGCGCAGCACGCTCTCGGTCATCGTGGTGACCGCTGCCTTGACCTGCTTGGCGTCGAGCGTGCGGCCGATCTTCACCGTCGACAGCACCTCGCGCACCAGTGTCCGGTTGCTGCCATACGCCGCACGGGCGGGCGCAATTTCCTGCTCGACGCTCGCGCGCTCGGCATAAACCGTCTTGCCAAGCCCGGGCGTCGTGGGCGCTTCGCTGCGCTCCGCGTCGACCAGCACCGTGGCGCAGTACTGTTTCAGCGCCTCGAGCTGGCGATTCGTCCGCAGCACGAATCCCTGAAACGTGAACGGAGTCTCGGTCCATGGCCGATCGAGCTCGGCAATGTACATGCCGAACTGAAGTTCCGAAACCGGCACCGTTTTTCTCACCCGCGCTCTCCGTCGCCATTAAGATTACTCCATGGAGTGGGGAATGGTTGGTTCGATCCTCAAGATTGCGGCTGCAGTGGCGATAGGCCTGCCGTTGTTCGTCTATTTCGCCCAGGACTCGCTGATCTTCTATCGGCAGCCTCTGCCGGAGGCGCGTCGCGCCGAGATTGCACGCCGGGTCCCCTGGGTCCGGGAAGTTTTCATGCATGCCAGCGATGGCACGACGCTCCAGGCCTGGCATGTGGCGGCCTCCGACGCAGGACTGGGGGATAAGCCGTTGATCGTCTACTTCGGCGGCAATGCGGAAGAGGCTTCCTGGATGCTCGAGGAAACCGGAAACGTTCCTGGCTCTTCATGGCTGATCGCAAGCTACCGCGGCTATGGCTTGAGCGAGGGCGCGCCGGGAGAAACTGCGCTCGTCTCGGACGCGATCCAGTGGTTCGACTACGCGATGACCCTGCCGGGTGCCGATGCGAAGCGCAGCTACGTGTTCGGACGAAGCCTCGGCAGTGGCGTGGCGGTGGCGCTTGCCGCAGCACGAAACGTCGCCGGCGTGATCCTCGTGACGCCATACGATAGCCTCGCATCGGTCGCCAGGCGCCACTACTGGTATTTGCCGGTGGATCTCCTGCTCAAGCATCGCTTCGATTCCATCGCCATGGCGCCGAAACTGGCGCAACCGCTGCTATGCCTGATCGCCGAGCGTGACGAAGTCATCCCGCCGGTGCATGGCGGGCGCCTGTACGACGCATGGGGTGGACCGAAGAAGAAGGTTGTGCTGCAAGAAGCCGGGCACAACACCACGGACGCGCATCCGCTGTTCTGGAGTTCGATCCGCGAGTTTCTCGCGCAGAAGGTACAGTAGTCGGCATGGATACCAGCCTGCTGCACGCGCTGATTCTTGGCATCGTCGAGGGCGTCACCGAATTCCTGCCGATTTCCAGCACCGGGCACCTGATCCTGGCAGGCGACCTGCTCGGCGCGAACGACGAACGCTGGAACGTCTTCAACATCGTGATCCAGACGGGCGCGATGCTCGCCATCGTCTGGGAATACCGCGCACGCTTCTTCAGGATCGACGTCGCGCTCTATCGCAACCTGATCGTCGCTTTCATTCCCGCGGCGGTCCTGGGCCTGCTGTTCTCGAAGATCATCAAGGGCTACCTGTTCCATGCCGTGCCGGTGGCGCTGGCCTTCATCGCCGGCGGCGCCATCATCCTGCTGGTCGAAAGAAGGCCGCGCGTGCATTCGCGCGTGGAGAGCGTGTCGGAGATGACGTGGCTCGACGCCCTGAAGGTCGGCTGCGCGCAGTGCTTCGCGCTCATCCCGGGCACCTCGCGTTCGGGGGCGACGATCATCGGCGGGATGCTGTTCGGCCTTTCGCGCAAGGCGGCCACCGAATTCTCGTTTTTCCTCGCAGTGCCGACGCTGGTGGCCGCAGGGGCCTACGACTTTCTCAAGCACCGGGCCCTGTTCTCGGCGAGTGATCTGCCGATGTTCGGCGTCGGATCAATCGCCGCGTTTGTCTCCGCCTTCGTCGTGGTGCGCTGGCTGATCCGCTACGTCGCGACGCACGACTTCAAGCCGTTCGCCTGGTACCGGATCGCCTTCGGTACGGTGGTGCTGCTCACCTCGCACTTCGGCTGGGTGGACTGGAAGAGCTAGGTCAGCTCTGCGCCCAGGGCAGGCCGGCCTTGCGCCAGCCGCCAGCCACGCTGCGATGGCCCGCCGCGTCCTTGTCGCCTTCAAAGCCTTCGAGGATGTTGTAGGCCTCCGACCAGCCGGCCTCGGTGGCCGCGATGGCGGCGTGATGCGAGCGCACGCCAGACCGGCAGAGGAACATCACGGGCTCTTCCTTGCGCGCGGTTTCCGCCAGCTGCTCGAGGAAGGCCGGGTTGCGATGCCCTTCCGGATAGGTGTTCCATTCGATGGCTTCGGCGCCAGGCACTGATCCGACGAAGTGCAATTCTGCGTCCGTGCGCACGTCGACCAGCTTGGCGCCCGCCAGCATCAGCGCATGCGCTTCCGCCGGCAACAGGGCTCCCGCGTAGGGAAGCTTCATTTTCTGGCCACGTTCCCGAGCCTTCTTCTTTATGTTTTCCATGAGAGGGCCAATTATAGGTTCTGGAAGGAGATGCACCACATAAGTGCCATTCGACTCCGCCGCGCACCATAAATGCGCAATTGCGTCGGGTAGAATCGCACCAAGTTGGCCAGGGGAGGGGCTGGCCATGATGAGGGCGTTTGGCACGGATTCTGCTCATGAAGGCGAGTCCGGCTGGCGTGCCCAGCCCGTCCTATCTATTACCCACTGGGGAGACTTGCAATGGCGATGACGCCTGACGACGTATTGAAGATGGTGAAAGACAAGGAGGTGAAGTTCGTCGATATACGCTTCACCGACACCCGCGGCAAGGAACAGCACGTATCGGTTCCGGCGAAACAGTTCACCAAAGACAAGTTCGTCGACGGCCACGCCTTCGACGGTTCCTCGATCGCCGGCTGGAAGGGCATCCAGGCGTCCGACATGCTGCTGTTTCCGGACCCCGTCACCGCGCGCATGGACCCGTTCACGGACGAAGCCGTGCTCAATATCAACTGCGACGTAGTCGAACCAGCGGACGGCAAGCCCTACAACCGCTGCCCGCGCGGCATCGCCAAGCGTGCGGAGGCCTATCTCAAGTCTTCGGGCATCGGCGATGTGGCCTATTTCGGCCCGGAACCTGAGTTTTTCATCTTCGACGGCGTCACGTGGAACGTCGATATGTCCGGGTCCTCGGTGAAGATCAAATCGGAGGAAGCACCCTGGTCCACCGGCATCGAATACGAGGCCGGCAACATGGGCCACCGCGCGCCGGTGAAGGGTGGCTATTTCCCGGTACCGCCTGCCGACACGTTGCAGGACATCCGCAACGCCATGTGCCTCGCCCTCGAGGCGCAGGGTGTGGAAGTGGAAGTCCATCACCACGAGGTAGCGGCGCCGGGCCAGTGCGAAATCGGCACCAAATTCGCCCCGCTCGTGCAGCGCGCCGACTGGCTGCAGATCCTCAAATACACGGTCTGGAATGTCGCCGCTTCGTACGGCAAGACGGCGACCTTCATGCCCAAGCCGGTGGTCGGCGACAACGGTTCGGGGATGCACGTGCACCAGTCCGTGTGGAAGGGCGGCAACAACCTGTTCGCCGGCAACCTGTACGCCGGCCTGTCGGATTTCGCGCTGTTCTACATCGGCGGCATCATCAAGCACGCCAAGGCGCTGAACGCCATCACCAACCCGGGCACCAACTCGTACAAGCGGCTGGTGCCGGGATTCGAAGCGCCCATCAACCTGGCCTACTCGGCGAAGAACCGGTCGGCGTCCTGCCGCATCCCGTTTGTTTCAAGCCCGAAGGCACGGCGCGTGGAAGTACGCTTCCCGGATCCCACGGCCAACGCCTATCTCGCGTTCTCGGCGCTGCTGATGGCGGGCCTGGACGGCGTGCAGAACAAGATCCACCCCGGCGATCCGATCGACAAGGACCTGTATCACCTGCCGCCCGAAGAGGCTGCGAAGGTGCCGCAAGTCTGCTCGTCACTCGAGGAAGCGCTTGAGAACCTCCAAAAGAATCACGCCTTCCTGACCAAGGGCGGTGTGTTCGACGAGGATTTCATCGAATCCTACATCGCGCTGAAGATGGACGAGGTCACGCGTTTCCGCATGACCACGCACCCGGTCGAATTCGACATGTACTACAGTTCCTAGCCCGATCCGGGCCTGAAACGTTAATCGAAGGACGGGCTGCGGCCCGTCCTTTTCTATTTTCAGCCTGGATTGTGAAAAACCCATTTGTGGCATAGACTTAGCTTATCAATCTCAGGCGTCGTCTGACCATGTTGCGGATCGGTGCATCGCTCGTTGTGGCGCTCGGCATTACCGCCGCGGGGACGGCGTCTGCGCAGATCAAGACGCTCTGGAACTGCAAAGACGCGGCAGGGCGGACCACGCTCACGGACCAGAAGGCGGACACGGTTGGCAAGGACTGCCGCGTCGTTTCCGAGGAGCGCGTCAGCGTGGTGCCGGCGAGCAAGCCGGCCGCCAAATCGCCGGCCGGCTTCCCGCGCGAGACGCCTGCCGACCGCGCCAGCTCCAAGGCCAAGCAAAAGGACACGATCGAGAAAGAGCTCTCCCAGGAAGTGTCGATGCTCGACGACGCCCGGAAAAAACTCTCTGAGCAGGAACAGGTCCGCAGCGGCAGCGAGAGCAATTACGCGAAGGTGCTCGAACGGCTGAAGCCCTACAAGGACACGGTAGAGGTCCACGAAAAGAACGTCGAAGCCCTGAAGCGCGAGCTCGTCAACCTGTCGCGCTGACATCGCGCCACGCTGGCCCATGGCCGAAGCGAATCCCGCCAGGTTTCCCGGTTTAGAACTGCTCGCGACCGCCGTTGCCGTCCTGGATGGCGAGTATGTCGTGCGCTATACCAATCCCGCTGCCGAAAACCTGCTGGGCGCTGGCGCAAAATCCCTGGTCGGCCAGCCGTTTCCCGCGCTCTTTTCCGACGGCGCGGCCTTGCAGGTCATGCTGGCCGATGCGCTGGCGGTGCACTGGAGCTATCGCGCCCAGACCGCGGCCTACGAACGCGCTGGGCGTGAACCGTTGCCGCTGTCCTGCCTCGTAGCCCCGATCGACCTTCCTGATGCGCAGCTCCTGGTCGAATTGCGGCCGATCCAGGAGCAGTTGCGCCAGGAACGCGAGGAACGGTTGCTGGACCAGCAGGAGACGACGCGCGAGCTGCTGCGCAATCTCGCGCATGAAATCAAGAATCCGCTCGGCGGCCTGCGTGGCTCGGCGCAGTTGCTCGAGCGCGAACTTGAGCGGCCCGAATTGCGGGAATACACGCAGGTCATCATCAAGGAGGCCGACCGGTTGCAGGTGCTGCTTGACCGCCTGTTGACGCCGCGGCGCACGGTGCAGCTCGCGGCGGTGAATATCCACGAGGTGCTGGAGCGCGTCCGCAGCCTGGTGCAGGCCGAGTTCCCCAACGCGATCTCGGTCCTGCGCAATTACGACCCCAGCGTCCCGGACCTCGCCGGCGACATCGAGCAGCTCATTCAGGCGGTATTAAACGTGGTCCGAAATGCCGCCCAGGCGCTCCTGTCCGGGGCAAACGGAGGCCGTGGCGGGACCATCGTCCTGCGCACCCGTTCGGCCCGCCAGGTGACCATTGCGCGGCAACGCCACAAGCTGGCATTGGAATTGCAAGTGATAGACGACGGGCCCGGTGTGCCCGAGGAAATACGCGACCGCGCCTTCAATCCGCTCGTTTCGGGACGGGAGGGGGGCAGCGGCATTGGCCTCGCGCTGGTGCAGGCTTACGTACAAAATCATGGTGGTGTCGTCGAGTTCGACAGCCGCCCGGGAAGAACCGTATTCACTCTATTGCTGCCGTTGGCATGAAACCGGTCTGGATCGTTGACGACGATCGCTCCATCCGCTGGGTATTCGAGAAGGCGCTGAGCCGCGAGGGGATTTCGTATCATTCCTTCGCGTCGGCGCGCGAAGCGCTGGACGCGCTCGCGGGTGGCCCGCCGCAGGTGCTCATTTCCGACATACGCATGCCCGGGCAGTCGGGCATCGAGCTGTTGCAGGAAGTGAAGGAGCGGCACCCCGCGGTGCCGGTGATCGTCATGACCGCCTATTCGGACCTCGAATCCGCGGTCGCGGCATTTCAGGGCGGCGCCTACGAATACCTGCCCAAGCCTTTCGACGTCGACCAGGCGGTGGAACTCATCCGCCGGGCGCTCGACGAAAGCCAGCGTGAGCAGGCGGCGCTGGAACCGATCGGTGAAGTGCCCGAAATCCTGGGCCAGGCGCCGGCGATGCAGGAAGTATTTCGCGCCATCGGGCGGCTCTCGCAGTCGAACGCAACTGTGCTGATAACGGGCGATTCCGGCACCGGCAAGGAACTGGTCGCGCGCGCGCTCCACAGGCATAGCACGCGTGTGGCGAAGCCGTTCGTCGCGATCAACACCGCGGCGATGCCAAAGGATCTGCTCGAATCGGAACTCTTTGGTCACGAGCGCGGCGCGTTCACCGGCGCCCAGGCCCTGCGGCGCGGCCGCTTCGAGCAGGCCGAGGGCGGCACGCTGTTTCTCGACGAGATCGGCGACATGCCCTCCGAACTGCAGACGCGGCTGCTGCGCGTGCTTTCAGATGGCACCTTCTATCGGGTCGGCGGACACCAGCAGCTGAAGGCCAACGTGCGCGTGATCGCCGCCACGCACCAGGATCTTGAGAGCCGGGTGCGCGACGGGGCGTTCCGCGAAGATCTCTATCACCGCCTGAACGTGATCCGTGTGCGCATTCCGTCATTACGCGAGCGGCGCGAGGATATTCCCCTGTTGGCGAAGCACTTTCTCGCCAAGAGCGCCAAGGAGCTGAGCGTTGATCCTAAAAGGCTCTCGGACGAAGTGCTTACTCACATCGGCCGGATGGATTTCCCGGGCAATGTGCGCCAGCTGGAGAACCTCTGCCACTGGCTCACGGTCATGGCGCCCGGGCAGGCGATCGGCATCGCCGACCTGCCGGCCGAATTCCGCGGCGAGCATGCGAGTGCCGGGCTGGCGCCGGCCTCCGACTGGATCGCGGCGCTGGAGCAGGAAGTCGAGCGGCGGCTTGCGCGCGGCGAGACCGGCGTGCTCGATCAGCTTTCGCGCCAGTTCGAGCGTTCGTTGATTTCCAAAGCGCTGGCACGCACCGGCGGGCGCCGGATCGAAGCAGCCAACCTGCTGGGCATGGGGCGCAACACCATCACGCGCAAGATCCAGGAACTCGGCATCGGCGACGCCGACGACTGAGTTACTTCCTGGGTGCCCGGTTGGCTTCCAGCCGGGCGTCCACGATTGCCACGATTTCATCCACCTTCGGCGAGCGCATGCCCTTCTGCTCGCCGATGGCCTGCACCAGGCGGTCGGTTCGTTCGATGTTCAGCGCGCCGCCGGCGACGGCTCGCGCCGCTGAAGAAGGCGTGACCAACGATTGCGCGGCCGCCGCATACTTCTCGAAGGGCACCAGGTCCTTCTCGTTCGCGCCCAGCGACACGCACAGCTTGACCACCCAGTTGTAGATCGCGCGGGAAGCCTCCAGATCGGAGTGCACCGAGTCCTTGATCGAACGGATGCCGTCTTTCTGGATGCAGCGATAGTTGCCCGCGAGCAGCATGGCCCATTTCGCCAGCGGCACGAACACCGAATCGAATACCTTCAGCTTGACCGGGAGTTCCATGCCATCGAAGCGCGCGGCCTCGATGTCGGCTGCCAGCGTGCGCAAGATTCCGGTGTGCGCGTCCGAGACGAAGCGCGCCGACTTGAAATTGGTCGGCAGGCGCACCTGCAATACGTTGAGTTTCTCTTCCGGCGGCCGGAAGGCCTGCGGGTCCGGGCTGCACAGCGTCATCAGTTTCGAATCGAAGCTGTCCCACACTGCCGCGTCGGCGTAACACACCCTGCAGGCGCTCGGATCAATTCCCGGCAGGCGCGCGAGATAGGGCAGCGGCGGAATGTTCATGATCGACATGCACGGCAGCTTTGCTTTGGCTACCGCATCGAGCAGTTCGCGCACGCCGGGCGAGCGGTACTGCGGCTCCTGCATGCCCAGCACCACGAGGTCGTGCCCGGCAGTGCTCGCCGCTGCCGGCGTGCAGGCGGAGAGCTTGCCCGGCAGCTTGCGCGAATGGACTTCGACCAGGCCCTCGCGGCCTTTGACCGGCATGCGCACGATTGCGCCTTCCTCGTTGAACAGGTCGGCTTCCGCCTGCGTGCAGACCATTTTCACGTTGTGCCCGGCGAGCAGCAGCTTGGTCGTCAGCAGGGAGCCGTAGGAGGCACCGAAGATCAGGATGTGGTAGGTGTTTTTCATGATGTGAAATAGAGCGCCGCACTACGGGAGGCGAGATTACTCCCGCCGGTTTTAGGCTGCAATCGGGCAACGCAGCACGTTTTATGTTGCGATGCGCAATTTCAGTCCTTAAAATGGTGCATCGCACATGACAAGTCCGCTTCCACAAGGCGTTTCCATCTCCGGCCCGATCACCCCGGAATTCGGGCAGATCCTCACGCCGGAGGCGCTTGCGTTGGTGGCAAATCTGCACCGCAGGTTCGAACCGCGCCGGCAGCAATTGCTCGCGCGCCGCGCCGAGCGGCAGAAGCAGTTCGACGCGGGCGCGCTTCCCGACTTCCTGAGCGAGACGGCAAAAGTCAGGGAATCCGACTGGCAAATATCGCCGCAGCCGGCGGACATGCTCGACCGGCGCGTCGAAATCACCGGCCCGACCGATCGCAAGATGGTGATCAACGCGCTCAACTGCGGCGCCTCGACTTTCATGGCGGATTTCGAAGACGCCAATTGTCCGACCTGGTTCAACATGATCGACGGGCAGATCAACATCCGCGATGCGGTTCGCCGCACCATCTCCCTGGAGCAGAACGGCAAGCAGTACCGGTTGAACGAGAAGACCGCCGTGGTGATCCCGCGGCCGCGCGGCTGGCACCTCGATGAAAAGCACGTCACCGTCGACGGCCAGCCGGTGTCGGGCGGGATATTCGATTTTGCGCTGCTGTTCTTCCACAATGCGAAGGAACTGCTGGCGCGGGGATCGGGGCCGTATTACTACCTGCCCAAGATGGAGTCCCATCTCGAGGCCAGGTTGTGGAACGAGATTTTTGTATTTTCCCAGGAAGCGCTCGGATTACCCAAGGGGACGATAAGGGCCACCTGCCTCATCGAGACGGTGGTCGCGGCCTTCGAGATGGACGAGTTCCTCTGGGAACTGAAGGACCATTCGGCCGGCCTGAACATCGGCCGCTGGGATTACATCTTTTCCTGCATCAAGAAATTCCGCTCGAACGCGGATTTCTGCCTCGCGGACCGCTCGCAGGTATCGATGGTCTCGCCCTTCATGCGTTCCTACGCTCTCACGCTGATCAAGACCTGCCATCGCCGCGGCGCGCCCGCGATGGGCGGCATGGCGGCGCAGATACCGATCAAGAACGATCCAGTAGCCAACGATGCGGCGATGGAAAAGGTGCGCCAGGACAAGCTGCGCGAGGTGACCGACGGTTGCGATGGCACCTGGGTCGCGCACCCTGCGCTGGTGCCGATCGCGAAAGAGATTTTCGACCGGCACATGCCGCAGGCGAATCAGTATGGGCGCCAGCGTCCCGACGTGAAATTCACGGCGCAGGACCTGCTCGATTTCAAGCCCGAAGCGCCGATTACCGAAGCCGGGCTGCGCAACAACATCTCGGTGGGAATCCAGTATCTGGGCGCCTGGCTCGCCGGCAACGGCTGCGTGCCGGTGTTCAACCTGATGGAAGACGCGGCCACCGCCGAAATCTCGCGCTCGCAGATCTGGCAGTGGATACGGTCGGACAAGGGCAAGCTGGACGACGGCCGCAAGGTGACCGCGGAACTGTTCCGCAAGCTGCTCGCGGAAGAATTGCCGAAGGTGAAGACGTACCTGGGCGAGGATGCCTGGAAGGCCGGCAAGTACGAAGCGGGTGCCCGGCTATTCGAGAAAATCACCACGGGCGATTACGTAGAATTCCTCACGCTACCCGCTTACGCGCTGATCGACTGATCCTGGGAGAACTCTGCGATTACCGGCGCGTGATCGGAGGGCCGTTCGAGTTTTCGCGGTGCCTTGTCCACCGTACTGGCGGTGCAACTCTTCGCCAGCTCTGGCGAGACCAGGACATGGTCGATGCGCAGGCCGGCGTTGCGCCGGAATCCCATCATCCTGTAGTCCCACCACGAGTAGATTTTCTCCGGCTGCTCGAAGAGGCGGAACGAATCCTTCAGGCCGAGCGCGATCAGCGCGCGCCACGCCGATCGTTCCGGCTCTGATACCAGCACCTGGCCTTCCCAGGCCTTCGGATCGTGCACGTCGCGGTCTTCCGGGGCGACATTGAAATCCCCGGCCACCGCCAGTTTCGGATGGCGCGCGAGCTCCTGCGCAACGTATTCCTTCAATGCCGCGAACCAGCGCAACTTGTATTCGTATTTGTCCGACCCGACCGCCTGCCCGTTGGGGCAGTAGACGCAGATCGCGCGCAGGCCGCCGACGGTGGCGGCGATGACGCGTTTGTGATCATCCTGGAAACCCGGCATTCCCATGCTTACGTCCGACAGGCCGGTGCGGGAGAGGATCGCGACGCCGTTGTAGGTCTTCTGGCCCGAACTGGCCGACTGGTAACCAGCGGCCTCCAGTTCGGCGCGCGGGAATTTCGCGTCTTCGAGTTTGAGTTCCTGCAGGCACACCACATCCGGCGTGGTTTGCGCGAGCCAGTCGCTCAGGTGCGGCAGCCGCACCCGCAGCGAATTGACGTTCCACGTCGCAAGCTTCACCTTGCGAGCGTGAGGCTACTTGCCCTCGCCGGGAACGCCGTACTGGCCGGGTTTAGGCGCCGGCCCGGTAAGGCCGCTCGGGTCGTACTGGCCGGCCTTGGGCGCCGGGCCGGTCAGGCCGCTGGTATCGTAAGGCCCAGGCTTCGGTTGCGCGGCAGCTTTCTCGACCGGCTTCGCCGTCTTCCCTGCGGGTGTTACATAGCCCTCGGGGGCATCCGGCGCCTTCTGCGTCAGCGCGGGCAGAATTCCCGCCTTCGGATAACCCGCGCTGTCGAGCAGCGCGTCGAACGCGCCTTGCTCGTAGCCGCGCTGCACCGAGCGGCCAACGAGCAGCGTCGGCACATCGAGCCCGCCGGATACCTTCTTCAGTTCCTCATTGGTATCGGGATCGAAAACCTGGACTTCCTTGAACGGCACGCCACGCTTGTTCAGCGCGCCGCGCGCGAGTTCGCAGCCTTCCTTGCAGGGGGGCGAGGTGTAAAGCGTGACGGGAAAATCCTTCTGCAGCCGCAGCACCTCGAACGGCGCCTGCGCGGGGGCGGGCTTGGCGGTCGTGACGTTGGTCCTGCGGATATCCTTCGCGCCCGGCGGCGGCGGCGTGTCGGTGAACTGGATCCTGCCGTACTGGTCCACCCAACGGTACTGCTGCGCCTGTGCCTGGCCGGAAACGGCCGCGGCGGCGGCAAGCAGGACGAGCAGAAATGCCCGCGAAATCATGCGGGAATCATACCACTGTGCCTGAGGAGGGCATCGACGCTCGGTTCGCGCCCGCGGAAGGCGCGAAACGAATCCGCCGCCGGCCGGCTACCGCCCACGGCGAGGATTTCGTCACGGAACATGCGGCCCGCCTCCGGATTCAGCACGCCTTTTTCCTCGAACAGGCTGTAGGCATCCGCCGAAAGGACTTCGGCCCACTTATAGCTGTAGTAGCCCGCTGCATAGCCGCCGGCGAAGATGTGCGAAAAGCTGTTCGGGAAGCGGTTCCACGCGGGCGGCACCATCACCGCGACCTCGCGCCGTACCTCGGCGAGCAGATCGAGTACTGCGCGGCCGGACGCCGGATCGAATTCCGAGTGCAGCCGCATGTCGAAGAGCGCGAATTCGATCTGGCGCAGGGTCCCCAGGCCGGACTGGAAGTTCTTCGCCGCGAGCATTTTTTCGTAGAGCGCGCGCGGCAATGACTGCCCGGTGTCGACATGGCGGGTCATGCGCCCCAGCACTTCCCACTCCCAGCAGAAGTTCTCCATGAATTGGCTGGGCAGTTCGACTGCGTCCCATTCGACGCCGTTGATGCCGGCCACGCCGAGGTCCTCGACCTGCGTCAACAGGTGGTGCAGCCCATGGCCGAACTCGTGGAACAGCGTGATCACTTCATCGTGCGTGAAGAGCGCCGGCTTGCCGCCGACCGGCCGCGAGAAGTTGCAATTGAGATAGGCGACCGGTACCTGGATACCGGATTCCAGCCGCCGGCGCGAGATCGCGCCGTCCATCCAGGCCCCGCCGCGTTTGGTGTCGCGTGCGTACAGATCGACGTAGAACCGGCCGATCAGCTCGCCGCCGGAGTTGCGGAGGTCGAAGAAGCGCACATCCTCATGCCAGGTTTCGACCCTCTGTTCCGCGATCCTTATCTGGTAGAGGCGCTGAACCAGTTCGAACATCCCCGGCAGCACCTGGCTCTCGGGAAAGTACTGCTTCACTTCCTGGTCGGAGAACGCGTAGCGCCGCGCGCGCAGTTTCTCCGAGGCGAACGAGAGATCCCAGGACTCGAGCCTGTCCAGGCCGAGTTCCGTCCGGGCGAAGTCGCGCAATTCGGCGAGGTCGCGTTCCGCGAAAGGGCGCGCGCGCGCGGCAAGGTCGCGCAGGAAGTCGACCACCTGCTTCGGCGTCTGCGCCATCTTCGGCACCAGAGAAACCTCGGCGAAGCTGGGATAGCCGAGCACGCCGGCGTCTTCCTTGCGCAGCTTGAGGATGCGCGCGATCAACGGCGCGTTGTCCCACTCGGCCTTGCCGAATTCGGAGGCGCGCGTCGCGCTTTCGCGATACAGCGTCTCGCGCAGCGCGCGGTCCTCCGCGTACTGCATCACCGGGAAGTAGGAGGGCATCTGCAGGTTGAACTTCCATCCTTTCCTGCCTTCCTTCTCCGCGGCCTCCTTCGCCGCCTGCATGTCATCGGCCGGGATGCCCGCCAGGCGTTGCTCGTCCTCGATCACGACCGAGTACGCGTTGGTGGCGTCCAGCACGTTCTCGGAGAATTTCGCCGACAGGGAGGCGAGCTCTTCCTGGATCGCGGCATAGCGCGGCTTCAACTCGGCGCGCAATTCGGCGCCGCCAAGCCGGAAATCCCGCAGCGCGTTCTCTACCAGCTTCTTGCGCGCGGGCGGGAGCGGCGCGAACGCGGCGGAGGCTTTCAGTTCGCGGTACTTCTCGAACAGATGCTGGTTTTGCCCGAGCTCGGTCCAGAACTGGGTGATTTTCGGCAGGCTTGCGTTGTAGGCTTCGCGCAGCAGCGGGCTGTCCAGTACAGCGTGCAGATGCTCCACCTGGCCCCAGGCGCGGGACAGGCGTTCGGTGGCGCGCTCCAGAGGCTGGACGAAGTGCTCCCAGGTCGGCGCTGCTTCCTCGGCGACGCGCATTGCGGTACGCGCCTCCGCCAGCAAATGCTCCACGGCGGGTCCCACGTGCTCCGGACGGATCGCGGAAAAACGCGGCAGGCCTGAAAAATCCAGCAAGGGGTTATTCAATCGAGAGCTCCGCAGAACGTACTGTGTTGACGATCAGCATGGCGACGGTCATCGGGCCGACGCCGCCGGGGACCGGGGTGATGCTGCCGGCAATTTCCTTCACTGCGGCGAAGTCGACATCGCCGGCAAGCTTGCCATCAGCCATCCGGTTTACTCCTACATCGATGACGCAGGCCCCCGGTTTGACCATGCCTGCGGTGATGAGTTTCGGGCTGCCGACGGCCGCCACCAGCACATCGGCCCGCCGGGTTACCGCCGCGAGTTCCGCGGTCTTCGAGTGGCAGATGGTGACGGTGGCGTCCTTTTGCAAGAGCAGGAGCGCAAGCGGCTTGCCGACGATTGTTGAGCGGCCCACGACCACCGCCTGCCTGCCCGCAAGGGCGATACCGGCATGCTCCAGCAGCCGCATCACGCCGGCCGGCGTGCCCGGCACAAAACCGCGCCGCCCCTGGACCAGCGCTCCCAGGTTGACCGCATGAAATCCGTCCACGTCCTTCGCCGGCAGGACCGCCGCAAGGATACGATTCGAATCCAGGTGCCGCGGCAAAGGCATCTGCACCAGAATGCCATGTACGGCGCGGTCGGCGTTCAGCCGCGCGATGCATGCAAGCAGTGCGCTTTCGGATACTTGCTCCGGAAATTCGTGGATTTCGGAGCGCACGCCGGTTGCCTCGCAGGCACGCGCCTTGTTCCGCACGTACACGCGCGAGGCTGGATCGTCGCCGGCGAGAACGGCGGCGAGCGCGGGCCGTACCCCGCGGGCCGCGAGCGAATCCACGGCGTTTTTTTGCGCCGCAAGCACCGCTGCGGCGAGCGATTTTCCGTCGATCAATGTTGCAGCCATGGCATACTATAAATCACCCCGTATTGCTGTCCGATTGCCCTCTAAAAGAGATCAAGCAGGAGGAAGCTATGTCCGCCGTTCCGCAACAGCCCGCGGCAAACGATCCTGACAGCCTCGAGACCCAGGAATGGCTCGATGCGCTCGAGGCGGTACTCGAACGCGAAGGCGGCGAGCGCGCCCATTACCTGATCGAGAAACTGACCGAGAAGGCGCGCACTTCCGGCGTCACGCTGCCCTACAGCCCGTATACGCCTTACGTCAACACCATTCCGGCGCACATGGAGGAGCGTTCGCCCGGCGACCCGGCGCTCGAGGAGCGAATCCGTTCGTTCTGCCGCTGGAACGCGATGGTGATGGTGGCGCGCGCCAACAAGAACGACGACGAGTTGGGCGGCCATATCGCCAGTTTTGCGTCGGTGGGGACGCTGTTCGGCGTCGGGCAGAACCATTTCTGGAACGCGCCGCACGAAGGACACGGCGGCGACCT
The DNA here is from genome assembly GCA_039931635.1 of Betaproteobacteria bacterium. Lineage (GTDB taxonomy): Bacteria > Pseudomonadota > Gammaproteobacteria > Burkholderiales > SG8-39 > RBG-16-66-20. The sequence goes on from JBDTRO010000011.1 coordinate 15,939, forward strand.
GGTGTATTTCCAGGGCCATTCGTCGCCCGGCATTTACGCGCGCGGCCTGCTGGAAGGCCGCTTCACCGAAGAACAGCTGCTCGATTTCCGCCGCGAAGTGGACGGCAAGGGCGTGTCTTCGTACCCGCATCCGTGGCTGATGCCGGACTACTGGCAGTTCCCGACCGTGTCCATGGGCCTGGGGCCGATCCAGGCGATCTACATGGCGCGCTACCTCAAGTATCTGCAGGCGCGAGGACATGCGCAGACGGAGAACCGCAAGGTCTGGGTGTTTTGCGGCGACGGGGAAATGGACGAGCCGGAATCGCTCGGCGCGATCGGCATGGCCGCGCGCGAGAAGCTCGACAACCTGATCTTCATCGTCAACTGCAACCTGCAGCGGCTGGACGGGCCCGTGCGCGGCAACGGCAAGATCATCCAGGAGCTGGAAGGCGAATTCCGCGGCTCGGGCTGGAACGTCATCAAGCTCATCTGGGGGGGCTACTGGGACGCCCTGCTGGCGCGCGACAAGGAAGGCCTGCTGCGCCAGATCATGGAGGACACCGTCGACGGCGAATATCAGAACTTCAAGGCCAACGACGGTGCTTTCGTGCGCAAGCACTTCTTCGGCAAGAACCCCAAGGTTCTGGAGATGGTCTCGCGCATGAGCGACGAGGACATCTGGCGCCTGAACCGGGGCGGCCACGACCCGCACAAGATCTACGCCGCGTACGCGGCGGCGGTGAAGCACAAGGGGCAGCCCACCGTGATCCTCGCCAAGACCATCAAGGGTTATGGCCTGGGCAAGCAGGGCCAGGCCAAGAATCCGACCCACCAGCTGAAGAAGGTCGACCTCGCCACCATTCGCGAGGTGCGGGATCGTTTCAACGTGCCGATTCCGGACGACCAGCTCGAAAAGCTGCCTTTTTACGTGCCGCCGGCCGATTCGCCGGAGATGAAATACCTGCACGAGCACCGCAAGGCGCTGGGCGGATACTTTCCGCAGCGCCGGCAGAAGGCGGAATCCGCGCTCGCCGTGCCGGCGCTGTCGAGCTTCGACCAGGTGCTCAAGGGATCGGGCGAAGGCCGCGAGATTTCGACCACCATGGCGTTCGTGCGCATTCTCACCGCGCTGGTACGCGACAAGGAACTCGGCAAGCGCATCGTGCCGATCGTGCCGGACGAAGCGCGCACCTTCGGCATGGAGGGGATGTTCCGCCAGCTCGGCATCTTCGCGCCCGAGGGCCAGAAGTACGAGCCGGTCGACAAGGACCAGGTGATGTACTACCGCGAGGACAAGCAGGGCCAGATCCTCGAGGAAGGCATCAACGAGGCGGGCGCCATGTGTTCCTGGATCGCGGCGGCGACCTCGTACAGCCACTCGAACCAGGTCACGATTCCGTTCTACATCTTCTACTCGATGTTCGGCATGCAGCGGATCGGCGATCTCGCCTGGGCGGCTGCCGACCAGCGCGCGCGCGGCTTCCTGCTCGGCGCCACGGCGGGCCGCACGACCTTGAACGGCGAAGGCCTGCAGCACGAAGACGGGCACTCGCATATCCTGTCTTCGGTGATCCCGAACTGCATTTCCTACGATCCGACCTATGGCTACGAGCTGGCGGTGATCATCCACGACGGCCTGCGCCGCATGGTCGCGAACCAGGAGGATGTGTACTACTACATCACCCTGATGAACGAGAACTACGTGCACCCGGCGCTGCCTGAAGGAGTGGAGCAGGGAATCCTGAAAGGCATGTACCTGCTCAAGGAGTCGAAAGCCAAGGCGAAAAGCCGCGTCCAATTGCTCGGCTCCGGCACCATCCTGCGCGAAGTGATCGCGGCCGCCGAGCTGCTGGAAAAAGACTGGAACGTCGCCGTCGACCTCTGGAGCGCGCCCAGCTTCACCGAGCTGCGCCGTGAAGGCCTTGCCGCGGAGCGCCGGAATCTGCTGCATCCGGAAGACAAGCCTCATGTGCCCTACGTCACGCAGTGCCTGGACAAGCGCGCCGGCCCGGTGATCGCCGCGAGCGACTACATGAAGACCTTCGCCGACCAGATCCGCCCGTTCATGCCCAAGGATCGCGTCTACAAGGTGCTTGGGACCGATGGCTTCGGCCGCTCCGACTCACGCGCCAAGCTGCGGCACTTTTTCGAGGTGAACCGTTATTTCATCGCCATCGCGGCGCTCAAGGCACTAGCCGATTCGGGTGAGGGCAAGGCGAAGACGGTCGCTGATGCGATCAGGAAATACGGCATCGACCCCAACAAGCCGGACCCGACCACGGTATGAAGGACGTCCTCGTTCCCGACATCGGCGACTTCAAGGAAGTGGAAGTCATTGAGATCCTGGTCAAGGTTGGCGACACGGTCGCCAAGGAGCAGTCGCTGGTGTCGCTCGAATCGGACAAGGCGACGATGGAAATACCCGCGCCCGAAGGCGGCGTGGTGAAGGAACTGAAGATCAAGGTGGGCGACAAGGTTTCGGAAGGTTCGATCCTGCTGGTAATGGAAGCGGATGGCGCCGCGCCTGCGGCTGTTGAGAAAGCAGTCGAGGCAAAACCCGCGGCCAGGAAAGAAACGCCTCCTGCACCGTCCGCACCGCCGGCGCCTTCCGTTCTCACCCGCGTCGAGCCGGTTCCCGCAGAACCCAAGGACGCCGTTACTGCGTTGCCCCATGCCAGTCCGTCGATCCGCAAATTCGCGCGCGAACTGGGCGTGGAACTTGCGCGCGTTCAGGGCAGCGGACCCAAAGGGCGGATCGTCAGGGAGGATGTCCAGTCGTTTGTGAAAGGCGCGTTGGCGGGCCGGCCTGTCGCCGCGGCGGCTCCGGCAGGCAAGGGCGGCGGACTGGACGTGCTGCCGTGGCCCGACGTGGATTTCGGCAAGTTCGGCCCGATCGAAATGAAGGCGCGCTCGCGCATCAAGAAACTCTCGGCTGCGAACCTGCACCGCAACTGGGTGATGATCCCGCACGTCACGCAGTTCGACGAGGCCGACATCACCGAGCTGGAAGCGTTCCGCAAATCGAACACCGCGGAGACCGAGAAGCAGGGATTCAAGCTGACCATGCTCGCGTTTCTCATCAAGGCGAGCGTGACCGCGCTGCGGCAGTTCCCGGACTTCAACGCGTCGCTCGACAAAACGGGCGAGAACCTGGTGCTGAAGAAGTATTTCCACATCGGCGTCGCGGTCGACACGCCCGAGGGATTGATGGTGCCCGTGGTGCGCGACGCCGACCGCAAGGGCGTGTTCGATCTCGCGCGGGAGCTTTCCGAAATCTCCAGGCTGGCGCGCGACAAGAAGCTCAAGGCGGGCGACATGCAGGGCGGCACGTTCTCGATTTCCAGCCTGGGCGGCATCGGCGGCACCGCGTTCACGCCGATCATCAACGCACCCGAAGTCGCGATTCTCGGGGTTTCACGTTCATACTTGAAACCCGTTTTTTCAGGGAAAAATGAAAAAGGAGAGGATCTTTTCAAAGCCAAATTGATTCTCCCCCTGTCGCTGTCCTACGACCATCGCGTGATCGACGGCGCGCTCGCGGCACGTTTCACGGCCTATCTTGCAAACGTGCTCTCCGACATCCGCCGGACGCTGCTCTAGAGATGGCCGGCATGATCGACGTCAAGGTGCCGGACATCGGCGACTACAAAGATGTCGAGGTCGTCGAGATCCTGGTGAAGCCCGGCGACACCGTGGCGAAGGAGCAATCGCTCATCTCGCTCGAGTCGGACAAGGCGACGATGGAGATTCCCGCCCCCGAGGCCGGCGTGGTGAAGGAATTGGTCATCAAGCTCGGCGACAAGGTCTCACAGGGCTCGTTGATCCTGAAGATGGAAAGCAGCGCCGGCGCGGCACCTCGGGACGCGAAGCCCGAGCCCGCCAAGCCTGAGGCCGCGAAACCTCAGCCGGCAGCGGTGTCGGTTGCAAAGGCGGACACCAATTTCGATTGCGACATGCTGGTGCTGGGTTCCGGCCCGGGCGGCTATTCCGCCGCGTTCCGTGCCGCCGACCTCGGCCTGAAGACGATCCTGGTAGAGCGCTATCCGGTGCTGGGCGGGGTGTGCCTGAACGTCGGCTGCATTCCCTCCAAGGCGCTGCTGCACACCGCGGCGGTCATGGATGCCGCCGGCGAACTCGCCGAGCACGGCATTTCCTTTGGCGAACCGAAGCTGGATCTCGACAAGCTGCGCGCCTTCAAGGGCAAGGTGGTTGGCAAGCTCACCGGCGGTCTCGCCTCGATGGCGAAGATGCGCAAGGTCACTGTCGTCCAGGGGGTTGGCAGTTTTTCAGGAAAGAATTCAATAAGGGTCGAGGGCAAAACCATAACCTTCGCCAACGCCATCATCGCCGCGGGCTCGCAGGCGGCGAAGCTGCCGTTCCTGCCTGAAGACCCGCGCATCGTCGACTCAACCGGCGCGCTCGAGCTTCGCAACCTGCCGAAGAAGCTGCTGGTAATCGGCGGCGGCATCATCGGACTGGAGATGGGCACGGTCTATTCGACGCTGGGGGCGCGCCTGGACGTGGTGGAGATGCTGGACGGCCTGATGCTGGGCGCCGACCGGGACCTGGTCGCGGTCTGGCAGAAATTCAACGCTGGCCGCTTCGATCGCGTGATGCTGAAGACGAAGACCATCAAGGCCGAGGCGACCAAGCAGGGCATCAAGGTAACTTTCGACCAGGGCGAGCCGGGCCTCTACGACATGGTGCTGGTGTCGGTCGGGCGCACGCCGAACGGGAAGAAGGTCGGCGCCGAGGCGGCGGGCGTCGCGGTAAACGAGCGCGGATTCATTACCGTGGATTCGCAAATGCGCACCAACGTGCCGAATATCTTCGCCATCGGCGATGTGGCCGGCAATCCGATGCTGGCGCACAAGGCGGTACACGAAGGCCACGTGGCCGCGGAAGCCGCCGCGGGACTCAAGTCCCACTTCGACGCGCGTGTCGTGCCCTCGGTGGCCTACACCGATCCAGAGATCGCCTGGGTGGGCGTCACGGAGGACGAAGCGAAGAATGCGGGCAGCAAGGTCGGTATCGCCAAGTTTCCCTGGGCCGCCTCCGGACGCGCCATTGCCAACGCGCGCGACGAAGGCTTCACCAAGCTCATCTTCGACGCCGAGACCCATCGCATCGTGGGCGGCGGCATCGTCGGTACCGGCGCAGGCGACCTGATCAGCGAGCTTGCGCTCGCCGTGGAGATGGGCGCGGATGCGGCCGACATCGGCAAGACCATTCACCCGCATCCGACGCTGAGCGAATCGGTCGGCATGGCCGCGGAGCTTTTTGAGGGCGTCTGCACCGATTTCCCGCCGCAAAAGAAGAAATGACCCAGGACGAACTGAAGAGGCAGGTTGCCGAGGCGGCGCTGAAGTTCGTGGTCGAGGATGCCGTGGTTGGCGTGGGGTCGGGCTCCACGGTCAATTTGTTCATCGATGCGCTGGCGCAAATGAAGGGCCGCATCGAAGGCGCCGTGGCCGCATCGGAGGCGAGTGCCGAGCGGCTCAAAAGACACGGCATCCGCGTCTTCGATCTGAACAGCGTGTCCGACCTTCCAGTCTATGTGGATGGCGCCGACGAGATCACGGAGCATTTGCACATGATCAAGGGCGGCGGCGGGGCGCTGACGCGCGAGAAGATCGTCGCGGCGGCGGCGAAAGCCTTCGTCTGCATCTGCGATTCATCCAAGCTGGTGCCGGTACTCGGGAAATTCCCGCTGCCGGTCGAGGTGATCCCGATGGCGCGGGGCTACGTCGGCCGCGAGATGCTCCGGCGCAAGGCGCAGCCGGTGCTGCGCGAGGGCTTCAAGACCGACAACGGCAACCTGATCCTGGACTGCCACGGCTTGACGATCCTCGATCCCGTGGCGCTGGAGGCCGAACTGAACGGTATCGCGGGCGTGGTGACGAACGGATTGTTCGCGCGCCGTGGCGCGGATGTGCTGCTGCTGGGAGCCCCGGACGGGGTCAAGACCTACAAGAAAAAATAGGGACAGACCACGTTTTCCTGGAGGAAAACGTGGTCTGTCCCTGATTTCAGGTCTGAGGCGGCACGTAGCCCTGCGCCACGTCGGCGCCGTCGCCGAAGAAGTGCTTCTCCATCTGTTCGACCAGGTATTTGCGCGCCTTTGCATCGGCGAGGTTGAGCCGGTTCTCGTTCACCAGCATGGTCTGGTGCTTGATCCACGCCGCCCAGGCTTCCTTGGAAACATTGTCAAAGATCCGCTTGCCGAGCTCGCCGGGATAGGTCGGGCGCTCGAGGCCTTCCGCCTCCCGGCCGAGCTTTACGCAATGCACCATTCTTGCCATGGGTTATAGCCGTTTCAGGAATATTTTCGAACCGCGCTTCCAATTATAGAGGGCTTGGCGCTTCGCCGGCAGCACGCCAACACCTTCTTCCTTGAATCCCTGGGCGATGAACCAGTGCTGGGCGCGGGTAGTGAGCGCAAAAACGCGCCGGATCTTCATTTCCCGGGCACGCGCTTCGCAGGCCAGCAGCAGGCGCTCGCCGTAGCCGGCATCGCGGGCTTCCGGGGCCACGGCGAGGCAGGCGAGTTCCGCGCTCTTGTCGTCGGCGAATGGATAGAGGGCGGCGCAGGCGAGGATCCTGCCGTCGTGTTCGATCACTTCGAAATTGGTGATCTCCTGCTCCAGCCGCTCGCGGTTGCGTTTCACCAGCGTGCCGTCGGCTTCCAGCGGCTCGATAAGCGCGAGTATCCCGCCCACGTCGTCTATCTTGGCCGGGCGAATGCGTTCCACGGGATCGGCGGTGATCATCGTGCCGACGCCCGAGTGAGTGAACAGTTCCAGCAAGGTCGCGCCCTCGGAGCGGCGCGAAACCAGGTGCACGCGGCCTACGCTCGCGCGCACGGCCCGCAGCGCGTGCTCGATCGCGCGCCGGGTCTGGCCGACGAGCCCGTCTTTCTTCAGCAGCGTTTCGGCTTCGCGCGCCGTGAGTTCGGACACGATCTGCCCGCGGCGGCCGGTCGGCAACTGGTCCACATAGAGCAGCAGCTTGTCCGCTTTCAACGTGCGCGCGACATTTTCGGCAACGTCCTCCCACGCCAGATTGAACACTTCGCCCGTCGGCGAATAGCCGATGTGCGGCACCAGCACCACTTCGCCCGCCTCCAGGCGCCGTGCAATCGCGGTACCGTCCACCTTGCGTACCGTGCCGGTGAACTGGAAATCCACGCCGTCCAGCACCCCGATCGGCTTGGCGGCGATGAAATTGCCCGAGGCGACGCGGATTTGCGCGCCCGCCATCGGCGAATTCGGCAGGCCTTGCGACAACAGCGCTTCGATCTCGACCCGCAGGGAGCCGGCCGCATGCTTCACCGCGACCAGCGATGCGGCGTCGGTGATTCGCAGTCCCTTGGCATAGCGCGAGCGCAGCCGCTTGGCGCGCAGTTCAGCCTCGATCTGCGGCCGCGCTCCGTGCACCAGCACAAGCCGGATATCCAGCGCGGCGAGCAGGTTGAGATCGTGCAGGAAGCGGACGAAGCGGCCTCGCTCGGCGATCAGTTCGCCGCCGAAGCCGATGACGAACGTGCGGCCGCCGAAAGCATGCACATAGGGCGCCACCTGGCGGAACCAGCGCACGAAAGCTTCCGGATGCGGCAGCGTACTCATGCAATCCCTCGGGGGGTCGAATCGGCAGGGGATTCTAAGGCACCCCGCGGCCGGGTCAACCGGCGGGCGATGACGGCGTTATTCGTAAAACGAGAGGGAGACTCATGCGCACCATCCGTTTGTGCTTTTTGCTTGCCCTGCTGCCGCTCCCGGCCTCTGCCGCGTCCGAAGACACCGAAGACTGGAAACTCATCGGCGGCGTGCTCGCCCTGGTGCAGCAGATCGTGCACCTTGCCGCACATTCTCCGGACCCCAATGCGGCGCACAAGGAGGTCGATGCCGTGCTCGCGGGCGGCAACGCCGAGGCCAACCGCATTGCTTCCGGCGTGATGGAGGAAGTGATGCAGGACATTCCCGTGGCGCAGCGGGATGCGTTTGTCTCGATTGGCCGGGATCTGCTGGTGCTCGCGCGGCGCGAGCAGGAACGGACATCCGCGCAGGCGCCGGCCCGGTCTTCCGCCGCGGCCGAGCCGTCCCGCGAGGCGTCCATGCGGGCGCGCCAGGAACTGCACGCCATGGGCCTCAGGTACTGGGACGAGCAGCAGTTCGCCGCAGCGGTGAAGCGCGGCGACCGGATCGCCGTGGACCTTTACCTGACCGCGCAGGGATTGCCGCAGCCCGATCCGGCTAGAAATCGCCCGCCAGCGCGTTGAGCGCGGCCATCGCGGCCAGCGCCGCGGTTTCGGTGCGGAGGACCCTTTGGCCCAGGCGCGCAGGCACGAACCCTGCGCGCTGCAGCAGCTGTGCCTCCTCGTCGCTGAATCCGGCCTCCGGACCGACTGCCAGCGTGACCGGATTTCTGGCAAGCGCAGCCAGCTTCGCGGTGCCTGAGGGCGAGAGCAGGATCTTCGAGGACTCCGCAGGCGCCCGGTAGCGCTCCAGTGGCATAGGCATGCCGATTTCCGGAATCCGGTTCCGTCCGCACTGCTCGCAGGCAGCGATCGCGACCCTCTTCCAGTGGGCGAGCTTTTTCTCCTCGCGCTCGGCGCTCAGGCGCACCACCGATTTCACGGTCAGGACGGGCTGGATCGCCGCGACGCCCAGCTCTACCGCCTTCTGGATGGTGAAGTCCATTTTCTCGCCCGAGGAGACCGCCTGCACCAGCGTCACCGCGAGCGGCGACTCACGCTCGACATCGCGCCGTTCGCCGACCTGGGCCACCACCTGGCCGCGGCCCGGCATCGAGAGGCGTGCCTCGTATTCGCCGCCCCGGCCGTCAAACAGCAACGCAAGCTCGCCCTCGCGCAGCCGCAGCACCCGGGCGGCGTGATGCGCCGTGTCCTCTGGCAGTACCAGCCGGGAATGCGGGCTCAGATCGGCGCCCACGTAGAGGCGCGGCACCCGACTCTGATGATCTTTCATGCGGGAATTTTCTCACGCCGGACAGCAGCGACGGCGAGCGCAGCCCGCTCAGCGCTGCGTTGGAAACGAATCTCAGCGCGTGCAGGCCCAGCCAACCAGATTGCAGCTGGCGGCGCGATTCACTTCATTGCATCGCCGGAGCGATTTGGCTTCTGCTTCGTCGCGCGTGGCACCGGAGGCCGCCACCGGGACTTTCGGCCCGTCGGCGAGCGCCGCGCAGCCGTTCCTGAACTTGTGAACGATCTCGCATTGCCGGTGGCCGCACTGTTTCAAGGCATCGACGCTCGCGTCGCGCGCCCGTGGGTAGTCGTAAGCGACGCCCCAGGATTGCGATGCACGGTGATAGGCAATGGCACCAAAACGGTTCGGTGTTTTTGAAAGCTTGGATCCCTTTTCGGGTGCCGCGCCCTGCACGGCGGGCGCGCTGAACAGCAGCGCCGACAGCAGGACCGCTGCGATCCGCAGGCCGCTTGTCGGCCCGCGGGACGCGCCTACATCGTGGCGCCGAGCACCCATGGCGCAAACTCGTCTTCGCCGTAGCCGAACAGCTCCGACTTGGTCTTCCTGCCGGAGGCGGTTTCAAGGACCAGGTCGAAAAACCGGCGGCCCACGTCCTCGACCGATTCCTTGCCGTCGATGATGGTGCCGCAGTTGATGTCCATGTCCTCTTCCTGGTGGTCCCAGAGGACGGTGTTGGTCGCGAGTTTGAGGGAGGGCGCAGGTTTGCACCCGTAGGCCGAGCCGCGACCGGTGGTGAAGCAGATCATGTTGGCGCCGCCGGCAACCTGGCCGGTGGCCGAGACCGGGTCGTAGCCTGGCGTGTCCATGTAGACGAAACCCTTCTCCGTCGCCGGTTCGGCGTACTCGAGGACCTGCACCAGGTTGGTGGTGCCGCCTTTGGCGACCGCGCCCAGGGATTTCTCCAGGATCGTCGTGAGCCCGCCCGCCTTGTTGCCGGGCGAGGGATTGTTGTTCATTTCATTGCCGTTGCGGCGGGTGTAGTCCTCCCACCACTTGATGCGCGCGATCAGCTTCTCGCCGACTTCGCGCGAAACGGCGCGTCGCGTGAGCAGGTGCTCGGCGCCGTAGATTTCGGGCGTTTCCGAGAGCATCGCCGTGCCGCCGTGGCGCACCAGCGTGTCTACCGCCGCGCCCAGCGCCGGATTGGCGCTGATGCCGGAGTAGCCGTCCGAGCCGCCGCATTGCAGGCCGAGCGTCAGGTGGCTCGCCGGAACCGTCTCGCGCTTCACCCTGTTCGCCTCGGCAAGCACGGCCTCGATGCGGGCCACGCCTTCGCGTATCGCCTTCGAGGTGCCGCCCTTTTCCTGGATCGTGAAGGCATGCAGCTTGTCGTGGCGCTTGAGGCTCTGCGTCGAGAGCAGGCTGTTGATCTGGTTGGCTTCGCAACCCAGGCCGACGACCTGCACGGCGAAGAAATTGGGATGGCGCGCATAGCCCGCCATCGTCCGGCGCAGCACGTCGATCGCCTCGCCGTCGGAGGCCATGCCGCAGCCCGATTTGTGGGTAAGCGCGACCACGCCGTCCACGTTCGGGTAGGCCTCCAGGCGATTTTCAAAGTGACGCGCGATGGCGCGCGCAACGGTCGCCGAGCAGTTCACGCTGGTGAGGATGCCGATGTAGTTGCGCGTCGCCACCCGGCCATCGGCACGGACGATTCCCTGGAACGTCGCCTGGGGAATCGCGTAGTCGGTATTTTTCTTCTCGGAGGAAAAGGCGTAATCGCGCTCGAAATCCCCCATCGCCAGGTTCTGCACGTGCACATGCTCGCCGGCGCGAATGTCGCGCGTGGCGAAGCCGATGATCTGGTTGTAGCGGCGTACCGGCTGGCCTGCCTTCACGTCGCGCACTGCGACCTTGTGCCCGGCGGGCACTTTCCCGGAAACCGCGATGTTGCCTTCCTTGACGAGGGTGGTTCCCGCGGGCAGTTCAACGCGCGCGATGACGACATCGTCGGCGGGATTCAGGCGGATGGTGAGGTCGGCGGCTTGCAGCATGATTGCTCCTGAACCTATATTAGCGCGGCGCCAGGGCCGCAGCGTACTTGAGCGCTTCGAGCATGCTTTGCTCGTCTGCCTTGCCGGTCCCGGCGATGTCGAATGCGGTGCCGTGGTCCACGGAGGTACGGACGATCGGCAGGCCGGCAGTGATGTTTACCCCGTGCTCCAGCCCCATCGCCTTTACCGGCCCATGCCCCTGGTCGTGGTACATCGCCACCACGAGATCGAAATCGCCGCGCGCCGCGCGGTAGAGGAGCGCGTCGGCGGGAAGAGGACCTTCGATGTTCC
>JBDTRO010000012.1:0-3592 GCA_039931635.1 Betaproteobacteria bacterium
ACATCCAGGAAGTGTTCGGCCGGCGCATCGTGGTGCCCTCCAACGGCAACCTCGCCTTCGCCCAGGGCATGGTCGAGCAATTCTCCTCCGGCGACGCTCTCACCTCGCTGCGCAGCCGCGCCACCTCTTTCCGCCCACTCACGGTGGTGCGCCAGATGGAGGCCGAGGCCCAAGCACAGTATTTCGGTCGCCTGAAGGCGCTGGAGGAGGAAGTGCAGAAGACCGTCGAGAAACTCCGGGAATTGCAAAAAGCGCGAGGTGACAAAGCCAAGACGGCGCTTTTAATGACCCCTGAGCAGCAGCTTGAAATTGAAAATCTAAATAAGAAAAAAATCCAAATTCAAAAAGAATTGAAGGAATTGCGCAAGAACCTGCGCCAGGACGCCGAAGCGCTCGTCTTCTGGACCAAGGTGGTGAACATCGCCCTGATCCCGCTGCTGGTCGTTCTGCTGGGACTCGGGGTGTTCTTCGTGAAGCGCCGCAGACAACAAGTCCCCGCATGAACGCAAGGGTGGTTGGCGTACTGCTTATCCTGTTGGTCGCACTGGGCGGCGGTGCGTTGCTGGTTCAGCAGCAACAGGGCGCAAAAAGCGCCACTGCCGGCGGAACACTGGGCCAGCCGCTGCTGAAGGACCTGCAGGCCTCGCAGGTCGCCGCCATCGTCATCCGCCAGCCGAAGCAGACGATCACCATCGCGAAGAAGGACGAGCGCTGGGTGATTGCCGAGCGCGGCGGCTTTCCGGCCGATATCGACAAGGTGCGCGATTTCGTCGTCAAGGCGATCGCCCTCAGGATCGGGCAAATGGAGCCCATCGGGGAGAAAGACCGTGCCCGGCTGCTGCTGGACGCAGGCGGTACCGCGATCGAATTCCTCGGCGCCGACGGCAAGCCGCTGGCGCGGCTGACCGCGGGGAAGAAATATTTCAAGGCCGAGCCGGAGAATCCGGAAAAAGCCAACGGCGACGGCCGCTACGTGGCGCTGCCGGGCGACGAGAAGAACGTGGTAGTGGTTTCCGATTCGCTCGCGCAGGCCTCGACTCGCAGCGCCGACTGGATCAGCAAGGCCGGATTCGCGGCCGAGAAGGTAAAAACCATGGAAGTGCGCGCCGCTGACGGCGCCGCCTGGAAAATAGAACGCTCCGGCGACAACGCCGACTGGAAGCTGGCCGGCATGCGCGGCGACGAAAAGCTCGACATCAGCAGGGCAAACGCGGCCTCCTATTCGCTTTCCCTGATCGAACTCGCCGATGTCGCGCCCGCGGACGCGACGCCCGGGGCGACGGGCCTGGACAAGCCGACGGTCGTTACCGCGGCGACCCTGGACGGGCTCAGCTACACGCTGAAACTGGGCAAGCTCTCGGGCGACAGCTATTACGCCACGGTGGCGATCACGGGCGAACCCAAGCCCGAGGGCAAGGACGCGGAAGAGCGGCTGAAGAAAATCAGCGAGCGGCTGCCGCGCGAAAAGGTGCTGGCCGCCTACACGCTCCTGATCCCGAAATCCAAGCTCGATGACATCGTCAAGAAACGCGCCGACCTGCTGGTCAGAAAAGAAGAGAAGAAGAAGTAGACGTGCCGGCGAAGCCCCTCGTTTTCGTGCACGGCTTCGCCTGCACCCATGCCGACTGGCGGTTGCAGCTAGCCAGGTTTGGTGCACATCTCGACTCAGAACACGACGTTTTCGCACCCGACCTGCGCGGACACGGCCGCACGCACGCGCGGCCGGAGGACTGCTCGATCGAGACCTACGGCTCGGACATCGCCGCGCTGCTGGACGGCAAGGATCTCAAGGACACCGTGCTCATCGGCCACAGCTTGGGCTGCCGGGTGGTGTTGCAGGCCTACCTGAACGCGCCGGAGCGCGTATCGGCGCTGGCCCTGATCGACGGCAGCTTTCAGGGCGCCCGCCCGCCAGTGCCCATCGAGGACTACCCTGAATTCGCGCGGAATCTGTTCGAGGGAATGTTTCTCGCGCCGAGCGAGCTGGGTAAGGCGATTATCGAGCGGGCGACGCGCTTGCCGGCATCGATAGGCGCCGCGCTGTTTCCACGGATGGCACGCTGGGATGCGGAGAACATGGAGCGGGCGCTAGCCGCGGTGAAGGTCCCCATGCTGATCATCCAGAGCACTTACCTGAACGCCGAGCGCAAGCGCGTGGCGATCAAGGACGGCGAGACCAGTCCCTGGCTCGACATGGTGCGCCGCCAGGCACCGCAGGCGCAGATCGAACTCGTCACCGGCGTCGGCCATTTCCCGCAGTTGGAGGCATCGGAGCAGGTAAATGAGATATTGTCGGGGTTCATCGGCACATAGGTAATTCGGGAGGGCGGGCCATGTCCAAATTCCCCATCAAGCGCATCAGGACCCTCGCGCTGGTCGGCCAGGCGGGATCCGGCAAGACCACACTGGCCGAAGCCCTGCTCGCGCGGGCAGGCGCGATTCCCGCGGCAGGCAGCATCGAGCGCGGCAGCACGGTCTGCGACTATGCGCCGCTCGAAAAATCCTTCCGGCACTCTCTCAATCTGGCCGTTGCAAGCTTCGAAGCGCAGGAACACAGGATTCACCTGCTCGACACGCCCGGCTATCCGGATTTCCTCGGCCATTCGCTGCCGGCGCTGGCCGCGGTCGAGACCGCCGCGATCGTCATCAACGCGCAGAACGGCATCGAGATGATGACCGGCCGCTTCATGCAATGGGCGGCGAAGCGGGGCCTGGATCGCCTCGTGATCGTCAACCGCATCGATGCCGAGAACGTGGATCTGCCTGCATTGCTGGAGAAAATCCAGCAGGCCTTCGGCAAGGAGTGCCTGCCGCTCAACCTGCCAGCCGCCGGCGCGAGCAAAGTGTCGGACTGTTTCTTCGCGCCCTCGGGTGAAGCCGATTTCTCCTCGGTGGAGGAAGCGCACAAGAACCTGGTCGAGCAGGTGGTCGAAGTCGACGAGAAGCTGATGGAGAATTACCTCGAGAAGGGCGAGGTCGCGCCCGAAGCGCTGCACGAACCGCTGGAGCGGGCGATGCGCGAGGGCCACCTCATTCCGGTGGTGTTCACCTCGGGGAAAACCGGCGCCGGCGTCGGCGAACTGCTGGACGTGATCGTCAAGCTGCTGCCCAACCCGGCCGAAGGCAATCCGCCGGTCTACCTGAGCGTTCCTGCCGGCGGCGGCGAGGCGAGCGAATTCAACGCCCTGCCTGACCCCGGCCGGCATGTGCTGGCCCACGTGTTCAAGATCGAGATCGATCCCTACATAGGTCGCCTCGCGGTGTTCCGCGTGCACCAGGGGCGCATCACGCCGGGCAGCCAGCTTTTCATCGGGGAAGGCAGGAAGCCGGTCAGGGCCGGGCACATCTACGTGCTCAGGGGGAAAACGCAGGTGGAAGTTGCGGAGGCCGTTCCCGGAGACATCTGCGCCATCGCCAAGATCGACGAGATCCAGTTCAATCACATCCTGCACGACGCCGCGGAGGACGCGCATATCCACGCCAGACCGCTGGAACTGCCGGTCGCTGTGTTCGGGCTCGCGGTGCAGCCGAAGAAGCGCGGCGACGAGCAGAAGGTGTCCGATGTGCTGCACAAGCTGATGGCCGAGGATCC
>JBDTRO010000013.1:0-14530 GCA_039931635.1 Betaproteobacteria bacterium
GCCGCGCTTCGAGCGCGGCGCCGCGCACGAGGTCAACGAAGCCTCCGAGCTCCGAATCAATGCGGATCGTACGCCCCGCGTCGCGCAACCTCAACTGCATCCATCCTCCTTCTCGGTCCCTGCGCGTCGAGTAGTAGTCGAGCCGCAGCGAACGCAAATATTCCCACCGGATAACAGCGCCAAGCGGTCCTCTGGCGCGGATTCCGGTCTCGTCCAGGTCGATGTGGGTCAACTGCCGGCAGACCGTACGGGCAAAGTATACGAGGAATAGCGCGGCGACCGCAGCCAGAACCCACGCCACCGGCATCACCGGATTCACCGCAGCGAGAGGGCCCAGCGAGAACGCGAGCCCGATGGTGCTGCCCGCATAATCGGGCAGCAGATCCCGCCACGAATAGTGGAACGTGGTGCTCACGGAGTGTGAAATAGTTCCTCTGCACTCCGCCAGGCCGCGCCGTGACGTTCGCGGGTCGTTTCGAACAGCCGTTCGAGAAACGCCCAGGCTGCATCGTCATGCACCGCGTGGTGGGTCAGCCAACCGGTTGCCTCCGCCGAATCGGCAGCTGCTGATCTCTTCGCCACCAGATGCCTGGTCGCTGCGGCCAGCGCCTCGTTTTCGCCGATGAAGCCACCGCCCGTGCGCCAGGCGATGATGTCCACGTGCGTATTCACTTGCCGCAGGCCGGGTCCCGCTTCGGCGTTTCGGCGCACGCCATACCTGCTCAGGCCGATGAATCCGGCTGCGGCGAGATGCGCAGCAAGCTGCTCCGGGATACGGTTCCAAGGCGGGGCCAGAACCGGCAGAAAGCGCTTGCTGGCCTGCGCTTCGAGAAGCCTGCGCGCATCCACGAGACGTGCGATGGCCGCCGCAGGCGCTTCGCCGGCGTCGAATTCGGTCTTCTTCCCGCCCGGGCCGGCGCGGTTCACGTGGTCGGTGCCGTGTTGCAACACCGTGACCCCGGATGCCGGCCCTTCCAACGCTTCCTTCGCGAAGCGCGCGGGTATTGCGGCGAGGGCCAGCGGCGTGGCGGTCCGTTGCGCCAGCGCGATCAGGCGCGACAGGGCAGGGTCAGGCCGCGCGGCGTCGTCGTCGCGCCACCAGAATTCGGCGGTACGTCCGTCATCGCGCGAGCGCGCGATCTCGTCCAGGAACGCTTGCCAGGGGACATTCATCGTTTCACGCCCATCGCCAGTTTCGCGATCGATGCCGCGCAGCGCGCCGCTCCGTCCAGCGCAATGGCGCCGGGGAGCGGGCGCGGCTTGCGCGCCGCGCGGTCGATCGCCGCCGCCAGCGTTGCCGGCGCGAGGGCGTCCTCTGCCACCATTTCCAGCAGGCCGCGTTGCGCAAAGCAACTCGCGCGCAGGATTTGCTCCGTCTCATTGCCACCGGCAAACGGCACCACCACGGCGCGCGCACGCGCCTGGACCGTTTCCATGAGCGTGTTGTAGCCCGCCTGGCTGATGGAGAGCTCGCAATTCGAGAGCAAGGTCGTGAAGTCCGGCCTGGATCGCTCCAGCGCGACGCCGATGGAGCTGCGCGCGAGCACCGAAAGCTTTTCGTATTCTCCCGCTGAAAGATTGTTTCCGGCGAGCAGCCGCCAGTTGCGATCGCGCAGCGTGCTGAGCGGTTTTGCCCGGATCGCCGTCTCGAGCAGCCGCGCGCCGACCGCGCCTCCGCCGGCAGATACGATGACTTCGTTCCGGCCCGCGTCGCCTGCCGAACTCGCAGCGGCGTCGACGACATAGCCGGTGTACTCGATCCGGCCGGCAATGCGCGACGCTGCTGGAAAGGTCCGCTCGAACGCGATGACCGAGCGATCCCCATGCACCATGACCCGGTCGAAATGGCGTTCGACCAGGACGAGCGTCTCCTCCTGCCGTTCCTGGCTCTTCTGGCCACCCAGGATGTCCCGCACCGAGCAGACGATGGCTGGCCGCTGCGGCGACGCAGCGGCGGCATCGAGCAACGGCAACAGTTCGAAGCGCATCTGCCTGCGGCCGAACGGAAACAGTTCCAGAACCAGCACCTGCGGCGCGGCGGCAAGCCAGACCGCGTGCAACGCCGAGCTGCGCTGTCTCTTCCACTCGGCGTCGATGGGGCGGCCGGCTGCGTCCTGCAGAACCTTAAAGCTCAAATCGGCTGCGCTTGCCGGCGGCAATTGAACCAGGCGAACGCCATCGAGAGCCATCCCGGGCACCGGCGGACCGCCGCTCGCCAGGCTCACATCAAGTCCCGCTGCCGCCATCGCGCGGGCGAGCGTCAGCGCCCGCTTCAGGTGGCCGATCCCGAGCAGGTGCTGGACGTAGAAGAGGACTCGCGGCGCGCTCAATGCACACCTGCCAGCGCGGGAATCCGGGCGAGCAGCGTCCGCAGGCGCGCGACGGTCGTGTCCACGCTGCGCTCGTTCTGCACGAACGCGGCCGCGGCCTCGCTCAAGCCTGCGCGCTTCCCGGCGTCCAGCATCAGTTCGCGCATCAGATTCGCAAATGCCGCTTCGTCGCCCGGCGGCGCGAGCAGCCCGGTGCGGCCGTGCTCCACCACGTCGGGTACGCCGCGCGTGGCGCAGGAAACTACCGGTAGCCCCGCGGCCTGCGCTTCCAGCATCGCCATGCCGTAGGCCTCGTTCACCGCCGGCCAAGCGCAAAGGTCAGAGGCCGCGTTCATCGCTGCAACCTCTGCCAGCTCAATCGCGCCGAGAAATGCGGTACGACCTGGAAGCGCCGCACCGAGTACCGATTCTACGGCCGCGCGCGCCGGGCCATCGCCCGCGATCAGCAGCTGCCAGCGGAGATCCTTGAGCCGGCCAAGCGCGCCAGCCAGCATTCGGTATGACGCCATTTTGTCGCCGTCACGCATCATCGCCACGACCGCGATCCACGGAATTTCCGCGTCGAGCCCACGCGCGCGTGCCAGACGCGCACGGTGACCCGCGCGCGCGGCCGCCGCGGCGCGGAACGGGGCAGGATCGAGAAAGGGCGGCAGCCATGCAATCCGGTCACCCGTCGCGGCAACACCGCGCAGGCCGTCCATGTCGTCATGCGTGGGGCACAGCAGCAGGTCGGCGCGCCGGATCGCTTCCATCGTACCGGCGTGGCCGATGTCCCAGGGTCCGCCGGCGCGCTTGCCCGCATGCGAGGCTTCGGCAATCACATAGGGAATGCCAAGCGCCGCGCTCACGACCGGTCCCAGCCAGTCGGGCGCCTTGTAGTAGGCGTGATACGTGAACCAGAGGTCTGGCCGTGCTTCAGGCGCGGCGTTACGCCACTGCGCCGCCAGCTGCCCGCCGAGCGCGATGCCCTGATCGCGCAGCGCGGCCTGGCGCGGCACATCGCCGCCGGAATCGTAGCTGCGGAAACCGGACGCCAGCTCGACGCGGTGGCCGGCGCGCGCGAGCGCGTCCATCAGGAGTTCCGCGATGCGGCGGTCGCCCGAAGGCGTACCGTGCGCGGGCGATTTCAGCGGCGCGTAGAACGCGATGCGCATGACGGATTCTAGTCCGCCGCCTTGAGTCCGAAGCGGCGCGCGAGGCGTTCGATGTTTTCTTCCAGGCCGAATCCGGCGCGCACGCGGCAGCGTCCCGCTTCGCCTAGCTCTCTGCGGCGCGCGGGATCGACGATCAGCGCCTCCAGCGCGAGCGCGAGCGCGGCGGGCGATTCAGGCGCGACCAGCATGCCAGTGCGGCCGTCTTCGATCAGCTCGGGAATTCCCGCGACGCTTGTCGCCACGCAGCCGAGCCCCTGGCTTTGCGCTTCGGCGAGCACGTTGGGCAGGCCATCGCGGTCGCCGTCGCGCGCCACGCGCGAAGCAAGCGCGAACAGATCCGCGGCGCGGTACTCGGACAGCAATTCGGACTGCGTGCGCGCTCCGCGCCACTCGACGCGCGCGGCGATCCCCAGCGTGCGTGCGTGCCGCTCGAGCTTGCCCTTGAGCGGACCGCCGCCCGCATGCACCAGCCGCCAATGAAGCTGCCCGGGCAGCCGCGCCAGCGCTTCCAGCAGCACGTCGGTGCCTTTCTTCTCGACCAACCGCCCGACGGAAAGGATGACCACGGGGTCGCCGGGATCGCCTCCATTCCTGGTTTTTTTTTCAGCTTCCTGAAACGGAAATCGCTGCAAATCAAGGCCGTGATAAACGAGCTCCACCCTGCCCGGCGGCGCGAGCGCGGCCAGATGCGCATGGTTCACCGCCGTGCAGGTGACGAGCCATTCGCAGGACGCAAGCTTTTCGCGCTTTTCCCATTCGGGCGTGGTCCAGATGTCCTTCGCATGCGCCGAGCCCGTCCAGGCAAGCCCGGCAAGCAGCGCCGCGTAGCGCGTGACGGATGCCGGTGTGTGCAGGAAATGCGCATGCAGGTGCCGGATTTCCGGCGGCAGTTCATGCACCAGAACCAGCGCCTGGCCAAATCGGCGGATACGGTTGGGCGTCGGGTCGCGCGCCAGATCACGCAGCCATAGATTGCGGGTCGCCCGGTAGCCGGGCCTTTTCCTCTCGCCCAGCCAGGCACGAATCACGCGCAGCGGCTCGAGCAGCAGGTATTCGGGGAGATACAAGATCGGCGCCCGGATTTCGTCGTGCACCGCATGGCGGCGCGCATCGGTGGGATGACGCAACGAGACGATCAGGATATCCAGGCCGCGGCGCTCGAGCGCGGCGATTTCCTGCGCGATGAACGTTTCCGAAAGCCTCGGATAGCCTTTCAGGACGAAGGCGACGCGGCCCTGCATCGACCCTCCCGCAGCCCGTTCTTCGCCGGCCGTCGCGCTAGGCGCTGCGCGGCAGCGCCTGCGGCACCTCGGCCTCGGCCGCGGATTCCATCCAGGGCGCCACCAGCCGGTTGACGTTTTCCAGGCCCTCGAGCAGCCCGGGCACCACGATTTCGGAGGGACGGTTCTGGCTCGGCAGGCGGCGCAGCGCCGCGGCCATCACGGCCGGATCGTAGCGTCCGTCATCGGCGAGCATCGAGATGAGGCCCAGCTTCGCGGCGCGCGAAATGCGGATGTATTGCTCGAGGCGCGGCTCGGTGCGCGGCACGATGAGCGCGCGCTTGTCCATCGACAGGACTTCGCAGAAGGTGTTGTAGCCGCCCATCGCCACGACGCCGGCGGCGCGTGCCACCAGAGCCTCGAGATGGCTGTGAAAGGTGATGACGTCGACGCGCTTCAAACGCGCGGCGCGGTCCATGAATTCCGCCTGGCGCTCCGGCTGCATGAAGGGCCCCAGCACCAGCAGCGCCGGATACGGCAGCAGCGGATCGTGCTCATAGGCGCGCAGCACCCACTCGATCAGCGCCTCGCCGTCCCCGCCGCCGCCGGTGGTGACGAGCAGGTAGGGCCGGTTGGTGATTTCCGGCAGGCGCGGCGGCGCGCCGTGCGTCGCCACTTCGCGGTGCAGGTAACCCGTGTAGACCATTTTCTGGCGCACCGAGATCGGCAGCGACACGCCTTCCAGCGGATCGCAGATCTGCGGCAGGCCGTAGACCCAGATCTCGTCGTACAGCTCGCGCAGCGCGGGCAGCACGTTCTTGCGTTGCCACTCGGGTTCGAGCAGGCGCGGTTCGTCCAGCACGTCGCGCAGGCCGAGGATCAGCCTGGTGCCGCGCGGCTTGAGCATCTCCAGCGTCTCCAGCACCTCGCCGCGCAGGCCCATCGGCTCCTTGTCGACGATGAAGATATCCGGCTCGAACATCTCCGCGGTGTGGCGGATGATCGAGCCGCGCAGCTTCAGCGTCTGCTCGATGTCGATATGCAGGTTGAGCGAGGTGTACTCGCCGCTGCGCAGCTTGATCACGCCGGGAATGCGCACGAAGTCCACACGGGCGCGGAAATCGAATGATCCGATGATCGGCGACCCCGACAGGATCAGCACCGATACCTGCTTGAACTTCTCCACCAGCGAATGGGCGATCGTGCGGCAGCGGCGCAGGTGCCCCAGCCCCATCGTATCGTGGCTGTAAATCAATATGCGCCGGTCGGCGCGCTTCACGTCCATGTTCGCCTCCCCTGAATTCCGGCCGCGCCGCATTTGTCGGCACGTATCGGCCCGTATCGGCTTGGCGGTTCCACCGGAAAGCGGGCATTCTATACCGCGATGCCCAAATTCGAGCGCTACTTACGATTGGTTACCGGTCTCGCGGTCGCGGCCTATGTCGCCGGGCACCTCCTCAACCACGCGCTCGGCATCGTCTCGCTGGAAGCGATGGATGCGCTGCGGCGCCTGCTCTCCGCGTGGTGGCGCAGCCTGCCGGGCACGATCCTCCTCTACGGTTCGCTGCTGACGCACTTTGCGCTCGCCCTGGTGTCCTTGTCGCGGCGCCGCACGTTGCGCATGCCCGCCTGGGAAGCCGCCCAGCTCGCGCTCGGGCTCTGCGTCCTGCCGCTGCTCGCCTACCACGTCGTCGGCACGCGCTTCGCCTGGCAGCTGCTTGACCGCGAGGTCAACTACGCGCGCATCGTCGCCGCGATCTGGGCCGATCCGTTGCAGCTCGCGAAGCAGGTGGCATTGATCTGCGTCGTCTGGCTGCACCTGTGCTTCGGCATCCACTTCTGGCTCAGGCTGAAGAGCTGGTATCCGCGCGCGCAGCAGTACGCGTTCGCGGCCGCGGTGCTGGTCCCGGCGCTCGCGGTCGCCGGGTTCGTGAGCGCCGCGATCAACGTCATGCCGCCCGCGCCGCAGCCGATCAGCCGCGGCGAAGCCGAGTTGCTGCTCAATGTACGCGACGCGATCTACTGGGGTTTCGGGCTGCTGCTGGGCGGGACCCTGCTGCAGCGCTATGTGCGCCAGCTGCGCCACGGGATTTACCGTATCCATCATTCCTCCGGTCAGATCGTCGCTGCGCATGCCGGCAGCAGCATCCTTGAGGCGCTGCGCGACGCCGGATTGCCGCACGCGTCGGTTTGCGGCGGGCGGGCGCGCTGCACCACCTGCCGCGTGCGCGTCGCCGGGGGCCTGGACTCCCTCTCGCCGCCCGCGGAACTCGAAGCCGACGCCCTGCGCCGGATCAACGCGGCACCCAACGTGCGCCTCGCCTGCCAGGTGCGCCCCGGCGAGGACGTGTGGATCACGCCGCTGGTCGCGGCAAACGCCGATCCGGCCCTCGCGCGCAGGCCAGGCGGCGTGCAGGGAAGCGAGCGCCACGTGGCGGCAATGTTCGTCGATCTGCGCGGTTCCACCCAACTTGGCGAAACCCGCCTTCCCTACGACGTGGTTTTCATCCTGAACCAGTTCTTCGCCGAAATGTCGGCTGCGTTGCTGGCGACCGGCGGCCACTATGCCCAGTTCGCAGGCGACGGCCTGCTGGCGCTCTATGGACTGGAGACGGAAATCGGGCCCGCCTGCCGCCAGGCGCTGGCGGGCGCGGCCGACATGCACCGCCGGATGAAATTGCTGAATGCGCGCCTGGCGCGCGAACTGGCGGCGCCGCTGCGCATCGGCATCGGCGTGCATGCCGGCGTGGCAATCGTCGGCAGCATGGGGCCGCCTGCCGCGCCCATCGTTTCGGCGATCGGGGACACCATCAATAGCGCTGCACGCCTCGAAAGCCTCACCAAGCAATACGGCTGCACCTTGATCGTTTCGGTCGACACGCTGCGCTTCGCCGGCATCGCGCCGCCCGCTGACGGCGTGCAGCGCGTCGAGGTACGCGGCAAGGTCGAGCAGCTCGAGGTGTTGACGGTCGAGGATCCGGCGACCCTGCTGTCGGGGGCGGACGACCGTGCGGTATCGCACATAACCAGCCGATCCAGCGCTTGACCCGGGGGCGGCACGGGTCTAGATTGAATGCGGCCCGCAACACGCTGCCGGTGGGATGGTGCGGGGCAACACGCAAGTTCCTATCAATCAACAGGAAAGGGTTCCGATGAGCATGTCCTTCGTTCGCCTTATCAGCCGTCTATTAATCGTCTGCCTGGTCGGCTTGCCGTTCCAGGTCAGTGCCGGAATGATCGGCACCGGCGATGCCGTATCCGCAGCGCAGGCGCAGCTCGCACGCGCGACGGTTCTCAGCCAGGTCACGCGGGCGGATGTCGCCGGTCAACTGCAATCGCTCGGCCTCACGGCGCAAAATGCCGCGGACCGCGTGGCTGCGCTCACCGACACCGAAGTCGTCAAGCTCGCGGGCCAGATCGACAGCCTGCCGGCCGGCGCCGACGGCAGCGGCCTGTTGCTCCTCATCCTGCTGGGTGTGCTGATCTGGTGGTTGGTCAAGTAACAGCAATTCCGACAGGAAAAGCCCGCGTTCGCGCGGGCTTTTTATTGGCGGCGCTGGCCGCGGCGTTCTGCCTGGGCGGCTGCATTTCGCTGCCGCAGAGTGAAGCGCTGCGCGCGAGCCCGCCTGCGGGACTGCCGGCACGCGTCGAACTGACGCAGGTGCCGTTTCACGCGCAGGACGATTTTCTCTGCGGCCCCGCGTCACTGGCGATGGTATTCAACGCCGCGGGCGTCGCCGCCGCGAACGTCGAGTCGGTGACGCCGATGGTGTACCTGCCGGGGCGCCAGGGCAGCCTGCAGGCCGAGATGCTGGGCGCCACGCGCCGCACCGGCCTGGTCGCGTACCCGCTCGCCCCGCGACTGGAAGACGTGCTGCGCGAAGTCGCCGCCGGCGCGCCGGTGGTGGTGCTGCTCAACCTCGCGCTCAAGCTGGTGCCGGTGTGGCATTACGCGGTGATCGTGGGCTACGACCTGGACAAGCGCGAAGTCATCGTGCGCTCGGCGAAGCGCGCGCGCGACGAATGGAGCTTTTCGTTCCTCGAATTCTTCTGGCAGGAAAGCGACTACTGGTCGATGCTCGCGCTGCCGCCAGGCCGCTTGCCGGCGACCGCCCGCGAAGCCGAATTCGCGCTGGCGGTCGCGGCGCTGGAGCAGGCTGGCCGCCGCGCCGAAGCGCGCGCATCGTACCGGGCGCTGCTGGCGCGCTGGCCCGACAACCTGGTGGGCCTGATCGGGCTGGGCAACGTCGAATACAACCTGCAGGACATGGCGGCCGCCGAGCGCGCTTTCCGGCGCGCGAGCGAGGCGCACCCGAAGTCGGAAATCGCCTGGAACAATCTCGCCCACGTGCTGGCCATCCTCGGCAGGCTCGCGGATGCGGAAGTGGCGGCACGCACCGCGGTTGCGCTGGAAGGTCCGACGCTGCCTGAAGCACGCATTACGCTGGAGGCGATCCTCGCGCAGCGCCGACAGCCCTGAGCACCCTCACAGCCCTGAGCTCCCTCACGGCCATGAGCTCCCGCTAAGCCTTCATTTCTTCCAGCCGCCGCGCAGCGGCCACGCGCACCGCGTCCTTCAGGTCCGGATGCGCGTTCATGAAGCTCTCGAAATCGTCCTTGTGCAGCACCAGCAGCTTGCAGGCCGATTGCGCCGTGACGGTCGCCGTGCGCGCGCGCTCCGCGATCAGCGCGATTTCGCCGAAGAAATCGCCGGCGGCGAGCCGCCCCTTGTTAGCGCCGGTTTCCTGGTCGACTTCGACCTCGCCCGAGACGATGAAGTACATGGAATCGGCCTGATCGCCCTTGCGGATCAGCCGCTCGCCGCGTTCGGCCCGACGCGCGCGCAGCACGCCGGCCACCGCTGCGATGCGCGCCGCGTCCAGCGTGCGGAACAGGGGCACCTTGGCGACCAGGTTCCAGGTATCGACGAATTCGCGCCGCCGCACCGCTTCGATGAACGCCGAGGCGATGATACCGACGGGAATCGCGAACATGCACAGCCCCATCACCGCGGTCAGGCCGCCCGCGATCTTGCCCCACAAGGTCACCGGCGTGACATCGCCGTAACCCACTGTGGTAAGCGTCACGATGCCCCACCACATCGCCTCGGGAATGCTGCCGAACTTGTCCGGCTGGGCGTCGCGCTCGAAGTAGTAAACGAGACTCGACTGGAACACGAGCAGCGCCAGCATCAGCACCGCCGCGCTCCAAAGCACGCGGCGCTCGCTGTACACCGCCTCCACCATGAACTGGAACGCGGCCGTGTGGCGCAGCAGTTTGAAGATCGGCACGATGTCCAGCCAGTCCAGGTTCAGCCCCACATGCGGCGTGAGCGCGAACGGGATCGCCGCCACCAGATCTACGAGCCCGGGCAGCGACAGGACGTAGCGCAGGCGCTCACGCGCCGCGCCGGAGGCCCCCGCATTGTCGGGCGCGATCCAGATGCGCAGCAGGTATTCGATGGCGAAGCCGATGGTCGTGAGCAGCAGCACGACATCGAGCAGCTGGCCGTACTCGCGCCCGATGGCCGGCACCGATTTGAGTACCGCCGTGGTGACGCTGACGACGATCAGGAATACCAGCCCGGTGCGCAGCGCATGGCCGCCGGAGCCACCTTCCTCGCGCGTGAGAAGATGGTGCGTCTTCGCCCGCAGGGACTCGACGCGCCCGGTGTTGTTCATCGCGGCGCGTCGTCCTTGCGCGCCTCGCGCGCTTCGCCGGTGCGTTTCGCGGGCCAGGTCCACCACACGATTAGAATCAGCAGCGCGAGAGCCACACCCATTTCAAGATAAATGACCCACATCGTCCGCGCCTTTGCTCCTTTCTGCTTCGCGATTCTAGTCCTCGGCGGCTGTGCCGAGTGGCCGACTGCGGCCGCGCCCGGCTGCCCGGCCTGCGCCGAATGCCGGCAATGTCCCGCGCCGGCCCGCCCGGCCGAGCTGAACTATCAGCAGACCCCGTTCGCCGCAATTCCCGGCTGGCAGGAGACATCGCTGGTGCCGGGCGTTCGCGCCTTCGCCGCGGGTTGCCCGCGCATCGCCAGGTCCCATCCTCTGCACCGCGCCTGCGACAACCTGCTGACAACGCCTCCCGGTGACGAGCGTGCGGCGCGGCAATTCGTCGAGGAATCGTTTTCCGCCTGGGCGGTCTCCGCGGCAGACGGGACGGCCCAGGGCCTGGTCACCGGCTATTACGAACCCGTGCTGCCGGGCAGCCGCACGCGTACCGAACGCTTCCGCTTTCCGGTGTATGGCGTGCCCGAGGATCTGCTGGCCGTCGACCTGGAAAGCGTCAATCCGGAGTTAAAGGGGCTGCGCCTGCGCGGACGGCAGGAAGGCAATCGCCTGGTTCCATACTGGACGCGGGCCCAGATAGACGGCCCGGATTCTATCCGTGCACCGGTCCTGGCGTGGGTGGAGGATCCTGTGGAATTGTTCTTCCTCCAGATTCAGGGCTCGGGCCAGATCGAGCTTGCGTCCGGCGCGCGATTGCGGCTGGGCTACGGCGATCACAATGGCCACCCCTACCGATCGATCGGGCGGTACCTCGTCGACCGGCGCGAAATGACGCTCGACCAGGCTTCGATGCAGGGCATCAAGGCCTGGGCTGCGGCCAATCCGCGCAAGCTGCGCGAGGCGCTGGATGCCAATCCGAGCTACGTCTTCTTCCGCGAGATGCCGGAAGCGCAAGGCGGTCCGATCGGGACGCTGGGTGCGCCGCTCACTGCCGGCTACAGCATCGCCGTCGATCCGCGCGCCGTGCCGCTGGGCGCGCCCGTATTTCTGGCCACCACCATGCCCCTTTCCGTGCAGCCGTTGGAACGCCTGGTGGCGGCGCAGGACACCGGCGGCGCCATCCGCGGCGCGGTGCGCGCGGACTTCTTCTGGGGCTCGGGAAACGAGGCCGGTACGCTCGCCGGGCGCATGCGCCAGCAGGGCCGGATGTGGATACTGTGGCCGCGCGGGGAGATGTTGCCGAAACCCTAGGTTGCCAAAACCCTAGGTCAGTTCTTTTTCTGCAACTGCCGGGCGACGTCGTCCAGCTTGGCGCGCATCGGCGCGATCTGCAGGCCGCCTTCGAGGCGCTCGCCGTTCGCGAAGAAGAGCGTAGGCGTGCTTTTCACGCGCAGCGAGCGGCCGAGCTCCAGCACCTTGTCCACCGGATTGGCGCAATTCGCGCCGGCCACGGGAACCTTCGCCTTGTCGCCCATCGCCAGCTCCTGCCATGCCCGGACGCGGTCCTTGGAACACCAGACCGCGCGCGAATGATCGGCGGCGTCGGGACGGATGACGGGGAACATGAACACGTACACCGTGATGTCGTCCAGCTGCTGCAGCGTCTGCTCGAACCTGCGGCAGTAGGGGCAATACGGATCGGTGAACATCGCGAGCACGCGCCTGCCATTGCCGCGCTGGATCTTGAGGGCGAGTTCCAGCGGCAGGGAATCGAATTCGACCGCGGTGATTTTCTGCAGACGTTCCTCAGTGAGATCGCGGTCGGTCTTGATGTCGATCAGGTGGCCGGTGAACAGGAACGACCCCTGCGCATCCGAGTAAATGATCTGCGGGCCGTCGCTCGACGTGAAGCGGACCTCGAATATCCCGGCGACCGGCGTCGCCTGCACGCCTTCCACCTTGACCCCGCCCAGCTTGGATTCGATAGCCTGGCGGATCTGCGCCTCGTCGGCGAGCGCCGGCAGCGAAAAAATCGCCGCAGCAAGAGTAAGAAAAAGATTTCGCATCATTGGCTTCAACCCATCGCGTGGCGCATCAGCAGATTCTTTAAGACCGGCATCCGGTCCGCGAAGTTCAACCCCGCGTTGCGCAGCCGCGAGATGCCCGGAGAATTCGCGCCGAAGAGGCAAAACAGGCCGTGTACCGTGGTACGCATTGCGAGTATATCCTCGGCGCGCGCGCGCTCGTAACGGCGCAGCAGCCGCAGGTCACCCGGGTCGCGGCCGGGTCCGCGATCCGCCAGCACTGCGGCAAGCACGCGCGCATCCTGCAAGCCGAGGTTGGCGCCCTGCCCGGCAAGCGGATGAATCACGTGCGCGGCGTCGCCCGCCAGCGCGACGCGCGGTGCAACCAGTCGCTCCGCCATCAATCGCTGCAGCGTGAAACTGCGCTGCGGCGTGACCAGCGCAAGCTCTCCCACCGATTCGCGCGACGCTGCTGCGACCTCCCGCGCGAGCGCCTCTGGCGCCAGTGCGAGCAGACGCGCCGCCTCGGCATCCGCCGTGGACCAAACCATCGAAACATGGTCGCCGGGCAACGGCAGGAGCGCGAGCACCGCGCCCGACTTGCCTGCACCCTGGAACCATTGAAAGGCGACGTTGCGATGCGGACGGCCGCAGGCAAAATTCGCCACCACGGCGCTCTGGCCGTAGGCGCGCTCGTCCACCGGGATTCCCGCCTGCGTGCGCACCAGCGAGCGGGCGCCGTCCGCGCCCACCACCAGTTGCGCGGCCAGCTTTCGGCCGTCGCTCAGGCAGAGTCCGGCTCGCTTGCCGTCCAAATCCAGTTCCAGGAGCGACGCACCGGAATACAGCGACAGCCCATCCTGGCTTTCGAGCCCGGCCCAAAGCGCCTCCTGCAGCAGCCGGTCCTCGACAATCCAGGCGAGCTCGCTGCAACCCGTGCGATAGGCGTCGAACTCGATCAGTGAAGCGCCGTCATCGCCGAAAACGCGCATTGCATGCACCTGCGTCCTGCGTGCTTCCGGAATCGCGCCCCAGGCTCCAAGCCGCGCCAGGAAGGCGGCGTTGGCAGGGCTGATGGCATAGACGCGGGCGTCGAATCCTTCACTTGCCCGTGGATCGAAATCCGGCGCATTGGATGGCACTGGGCGCTGTTCCTGCGCGATGAGTGCCACTCGAGCGCCGCGCAGCGCGCGCGCCAGCGCCGCACCCACCACCGCGCCACCGGCAATCGCGACTTCGAAGGGGCTTTCAGCACTCACGCCGGCGATTCCTCAACTCTTTGACTTAAAGCAATTTTTGGGCGAAAATTCGCACTCTTCACCGGGGCGAATTAGCTCAGCTGGTTAGAGCAGCGGAATCATAATCCGTTTGTCCGGGGTTCGAGTCCCTGATTCGCCACCATTCCCTTTTCGGTACACTGGCCCAATGATCCGCAGTCTGCTTGCGATACTGCTTTTCACTCTTGCGGCCGGTGCCGCGCTGGCCCAGTTGCGCACCATTCCCGCCGACGCGAAGCGCGCCAGGTTGAGCCACGTGCAGGGCATGACGGTCGAGATCGACGGCAAGCAGGCGCAGCTCGCGATGGGCGCGCAGATCCGAGACGGCGACAACCGGATCCTGATTCCCACCGCCGTACCGCCTGGCGTGCTGGTCAAGTACATGCCCGACGCCCAGGGCCAGGTTTCGCGCATCTGGATCCTCACGCCGCAGGAAGCTGCGCAACCCGATTCCAAGAAGTAGCGCGGGTTTCACGATCATGGCGGGCAAGCTCTACATCCGAACGTTCGGCTGCCAGATGAACATCTACGACTCGGAGAAGATTGCCGGGTTGCTGGCCGAATCCGACGGCCTCACGCCGGCTGCGAATGCTGCGGATGCCGATGTCATTGTCTTCAACACCTGTTCGGTGCGCGAAAAGGCTCAGGAAAAAGTGTTCGCCGACCTGGGGCGCGTCAAGGACCTGAAGCGCGCCAATCCGGATCTCCTGATCGCGGTCGGCGGCTGCGTCGCCAGCCAGGAGGGCGGTGCGATCGTCGAACGCGCTTCCTACGTGGACGTGGTGTTCGGGCCGCAGACGCTGCACCGCCTGCCGGCGATGCTGGCGCAGCGCCGCGCGAGCGGCCAGCC
>JBDTRO010000014.1:0-5999 GCA_039931635.1 Betaproteobacteria bacterium
AGCGTGCCGTCCTGCGCGGCGGCGCCGAAGCTGGCCACCATGGCGAGGGACAGAATGCAGCTTGCAATGCGTTTCATTGAAGGCGTCTCCGATTGAGCAGGCAAATATTCTAATGAACCCGCCGGGGCTTGCCTAGCAGGAATAGAATTCCCGCAGGAGCAGCCATGTCCCAGTCCTTTCGCATCGAGCACGACCTGATCGGCGACCGGCAGGTGCCCGTCGACGCCTACTACGGCGTGCACACATTGCGGGCGCTCGAGAATTTTCCGATCACCGGTACGCCGATCTCGATCTACGCGGACCTGGTCGGCGCGCT
Organism: Betaproteobacteria bacterium; assembly: GCA_039931635.1. Lineage (GTDB taxonomy): Bacteria > Pseudomonadota > Gammaproteobacteria > Burkholderiales > SG8-39 > RBG-16-66-20. Next base: position 317 of record JBDTRO010000014.1, read on the forward strand.
GGCCTGCGTCAAGCACGCCGCGGCCATCGCCAACCGGGAGCTGGGGCTGCTGGATGACGAGCGTGCCGACGCGATCGTGCGCGCCTGCGAGGAAATCCGCGGCGGCGCCCTGCTGGAGGAATTCGTGGTGGACGTGATCCAGGGCGGTGCGGGGACGTCCACCAACATGAACGCCAATGAAGTGATCGCCAACCGGGCGCTCGAGCTGCTGGGTGCGAAAAAGGGCGATTACCAGCGCCTGCATCCGCTCGACCACGTAAATCTTTCGCAGAGCACCAACGACGTCTATCCGACCGCGGTGAAGGTGGCGCTGCAGTTCGGTATCCGGCGCCTGTTGGTGGAGATGGGCGCGCTCAGAATGGCATTTGAAGCGAAGGCGGCGGAATTCGGCGACGTGCTCAAGATCGGCCGCACCCAGCTGCAGGACGCGGTGCCGATGACGCTCGGCCAGGAGTTCTCCACCTACGCGGTGATGCTGCAGGAGGACGAGAGCCGGATCGGCGAGGCGGCGAGCCTGATTCGCGAGGTCAACCTGGGCGCCACGGCGATCGGCACCGGCATCAACGCGCACCCCGAATACGCGGTGCGCGTGACACGCACCCTGTCGGAGATCGCGGGCGTGGAACTGGTGGTGTCGCCCAATCTCATCGAGGCGACGCAGGACGCGGGCTCCTTCGTGCAGCTCTCGGGCGTGTTGAAGCGCGTCGCGGTGAAGCTCTCCAAGATCTGCAACGACCTGCGGCTGCTGTCTTCCGGGCCGCGGGCCGGCATCGGCGAAATCAACCTGCCGGCGGTGCAGGCCGGTTCGTCGATCATGCCGGGCAAGGTGAACCCGGTGATTCCAGAGGTGGTGAACCAGATCGCCTTCGAGGTGATCGGCAACGACATCACGGTCACGATGGCCGCCGAGGGCGGCCAGCTGCAGCTGAATGCGTTCGAGCCGATCATCGCGCACAGCCTGTTCAAGAGCCTCGCGCACCTGGCCGCGGGCTGCCGTGTACTGGGCGAACGCTGCGTGGCGGGGATCACCGCGAACCGCGAGCGGGCGCGCCGGCTACTGGACGACTCCACTGCGCTGGTGACGGCGCTCAATCCCTACATCGGCTATGCGCGCGCGAGCGAAATCGCCAGGGAAGCGCTCGCCACCGGCAAGCGTGTCTACGACCTCGTCCTGGAGAAGAAGCTCATGACGCGCGAGGACCTGGACGCGATCCTGAAGCCCGAGGTGCTGACCCGCCCGCACTTCTCGACGGTACACCGGCCCAAGGGCGATGCCTGACGAAATTTCCCGGCGCACGCTCGAGCACTACGACAGCCGGGCCGAGGATTTCTGGCAGGGGACGCGGGATCACGACGTAAGCCAGAACATGGCTGCCCTGCTGAAGCACATCGAGGGCGCGCCCCCTTTCACGATCCTGGATTTCGGCTGCGGGCCCGGGCGCGACCTGAAGGCGTTCACCCTGCGCGGGCACGTCGCCGTCGGTCTGGAAGGCTCGGCACGCTTTGCCGCCATGGCGCGCGAGTACAGTGGCTGCGAAGTCCTGCAACAGGACTTCCTGCAGCTCGATTTACCGGCGGCGCGTTTCGACGGCGTGTTTGCCAATGCGTCGCTGTTTCACGTTCCGGGCAAGGACCTGCCGCGCGTGCTGGGCGCGTTGCATGCCGCGCTCAAGCCGCGCGGCGTGCTGTTCAGCTCCAACCCGCGCGGCGGCAACGAGGAAGGCTGGAACAAGGGACGCTACGGCGCCTATCACGACCTGGAAGCGTGGCGCCGGTATCTCGGAGAGGCGGGGTTTGCGGAACTCGACCACTACTACCGCCCGCCGGGATTGCCGCGCGAACAGCAGCCCTGGCTCGCGAGCGTCTGGCGTCGGCGATAATGACGCCATGAAAAAAGCCACGGACAAGGTAAAAGCCAGGTCCAAACCCAAAGCCAGGTCCAAACCCAAAGCACCCAAGCGCGCCGCCGGCAACGCACCGATCTGGTCGCCCTCCGCGCAGGCCGTCGAGAGCGCGCAGATGACGCATTTCTCGCGCGGCATCGTGCGCAAGTACCACCTCGACGATCACAGCTATCCGGCGTTCTACCAGTGGACCGTGGACCATCCGGAGGAATTCTGGAGCGAGATCTGGGATTTCTGCGGCGTGATCGCGTCGAGGAAGGGCTCCACCGTGCTGGTGGACGGCAACCGGATGCCGGGCGCGAAATGGTTTCCCGACGCGCGCCTCAATCTGGCCGAGAACCTGCTCAGGCGCGGGGACCAGGGCGATGCCTTCGTGTTCTGGGACGAGCGCGGCTTCCAGCGGCGGGTCAGTTACTCCAGCCTCACGAGCGACGTATCGCGCGCGCAGCAGGCGCTAAAGCAGCTTGGCCTGCGTCCGGGCGACCGCGCGGCCGCCTTCATCCCGAACATGCCCGAGACCGGCATGCTTGCGCTGGCCGCGCTGGCGGACGGCATCGTATGGTCGTCCTGCTCGCCGGATTTCGGCACCAGCGGCGTGCTGGACCGCTTCAGCCAGATCGAGCCGAAGATCCTGTTCGTCGCCGACGGGTACCGGTACGCCGGTCGCGAGTACGACGTGCTCGAACGCGTTGCTGAAATCGCCGAGGGGCTGCCAAGCCTGCGCAAGATCGTGGTGGTGCCGCAGCTGCGGTCCAGGCCCGACATCTCCGAGATCCCGAAAGCCGTGCTGCTGGACGAATGGCTGCGGAAGTTTTCGCCCAGGGACATCGAGTACGCCCAGCTGCCTTTCGAGCATCCGGCCTACATTCTGTTCAGCTCCGGCACCACTGGCACGCCCAAATGCATCGTGCACGGCGCCGGCGGTTCGCTGCTGCAGGCGCTGAAAATGTGCAAGCTGCAGTTCGACCTGCGGCCCGGCGACCGGATGTTCTATTTCTGCACCACCAACTGGGTGGTGTGGAACCTGCTGTTTCACGCGCTGTGCGCCGAAGCGACGGTGATGCTCTACGACGGCTCGCCGTTCGAGCGCGGCGGGCAGATCCTCTTCGACTACGCCGAAGAGGAGCGCATCAGCCACTTCGGCACCTCGGCGAAGTTCATCGATTCGCTGGAAAAGCGCGGCCTGGCGCCGATCGAGACGCACAAGCTGCCCGGCTTGCGCATGATCCTTTCCACCGGGTCGCCGCTGGTCGCCGAGAGTTACGACTACGTCTACTCCAAGGTGAAGAAGGACGTGTGCCTGTCCTCCATTTCCGGCGGCACCGACATCATGGCGGCGTTCGCCGACGCCAATCCGATCCTGCCGGTCTACCGCGGCGAGATCCAATGCAGGTCGCTGGGCATGGCGGTCGAGGTATACGACGAGCACGGCAAGGCCATCGTCGGCCAAAAAGGCGAACTGGTCTGCACCAGGCCGGTTCCCTCGATGCCGCTCGGCTTCTGGAACGACCGGGGGGGCGAAAAATACCACGCCGCCTACTACGACAAATACCCGAATGTCTGGACCCACGGCGACTGGTGCGAGCTGACCGAGCGCGGCACCATGATCGTCTATGGCCGCTCGGATGCCACCCTCAATCCGGGTGGCGTACGCATCGGCACATCGGAAATCTACCGCCAGGTGGAAAAAATCGACGAGGTCGAGGAGTCGGTGGCCATCGGCCAGCTCTGGCCGCCCGACCATCCGACCGACACGCGGGTGGTCCTGTTCGTGCGCCTGCGGCCGGGCTTCGTGCTGGATGAAAAAATCGCCGAGAAAATCAAGACCAGGATCCGCGCAAACACGACGCCGCGCCACGTGCCGGAAAAAATCGTCCAGGTGGCCGATATTCCGCGCACCAAGAACGGCAAGGTCGTCGAGCTCGCTGTGAAAGCGGCGGTGAACGGCATGCCGGACGGCAATACCGACGCGCTCGCCAATCCCGAGGCGCTGGACCTGTTCAGGAATATTCCAGCGCTGGCCGGATGAACCGTTTCCCGGCACTGATCGTATTGGTGCTCGCAGCCGGCGCCGCGCTGGCGCAGCAGGGCCAGCAGGCGCCTGAGATCGCCACCGGCACTGCGGCCAGGCAGGCGGTCAAGACCCGGCATTTCGCGATCGCGGCGGCAAATCCGCTGGCGACGCAGGCCGGTTACGACATCATCAAGCGCGGCGGCAACGCTGTGGACGCGGCGGTCGCGGTGCAGCTGGTGCTCAATCTCGCGGAACCGCAGAGTTCCGGCATCGGCGGCGGCGCGTTCATCCTGCATTACGACGCCAGGGCGGGAAAGCTCGCCGCCTACGACGGCCGCGAAACCGCGCCTGCGGCCGCGAGGCCCGACCGCTTCATCGGACCTGATGGCAAGCCGATGCAGTTTTATGGCGCGGTTGTCGGCGGCAAATCCGTCGGCGTGCCGGGCACTCTGCGGGTACTGGAAATGGCGCACCGCAAGCACGGCAGGCTGAAATGGGCCGCCCTGTTCGAGCCGGCGATCCGGCTGGCTGAGAACGGTTTCGCGGTATCGCCGCGCCTCGCGGCATCGATCGCTGCTGACAAGTTCCTCACCCGCCAGGAGGCCGCGCGGAGGTATTTCCACAATGCCGACGGCTCGCCGCTCAGGGCGGGCCAGAACCTCAGGAACCCGGAATTCGCCGCGGTGCTCAGGCGCGTCGCGAACGAGGGGGCCGATGCGTTCTACAACGGCGAGATCGCGCGCGACATCGTCGCCGCGGTGCGCGGCGCACCGAACAATCCCGGCGACCTTGCCGAGACGGACATCGCCGGCTATCAGGCGAAGCAGCGCGAGCCGGTGTGCGGCGACTACCGAGTGCACCGCGTGTGCGGATTCCCGCTGCCAAGCTCAGGCGGCATGTCCGTGCTGCAGATTCTCGGCATGCTGGAGAACTTCGATATGTCGGCGAGCAAGCCGGTCGGCGGCGCGGCCACGCTGATGGGCGTGCACCTGTTCGCGGAGGCGGGCAAGCTCGCGTATGCCGACCGGGGCCTCTACATGGCAGATCCGGATTTCGTCAAAGCCCCGGTCGCCGGCCTGCTCGACAAGGTCTATCTCGCCGAGCGCGCCGCGCTGATCCGGTATTCCGCTGCGATGGATGGCGCGGCGAAACCCGGGGTGCCGAAAGCGATGAAAACGGCATCGCTGGGGGCCGACAATGCGCTCGAGCTGCCATCGACCAGCCATATCGCCGTCGTGGACCGGCAGGGTAACGCGCTGTCGATGACGACGACGATCGAGGATGCCTTCGGCTCGCGCCTGATGGTGCGGGGTTTTTTGCTCAACAACGAGCTGACCGACTTCTCGTTCGCGCCGGAAGAAAACGGCCGGCCGGTTGCCAACCGGGTCGAAGCCAACAAACGGCCACGCAGCTCGATGGCCCCGGTGATCGTGTTCGACCGCGCGGGCCGCGTGCAGTTGGTCGCCGGCTCTCCCGGCGGCTCGGCGATCATCAACTACGTCGCCAAGACGCTCGTGGGCGTACTCGACTGGGGCCTGGACGTGCAGCAGGCGATTTCGCTGCCCAATTTCGGCAGCCGCAACTTCGGTGGCGCGACCGAGCTGGAGAGCAATACCGGTGTCGCCGCCCTGCAGGGTGGTCTCCGGTTACTCGGTCACAACGTTCGCGTTACCGAATTCACCAGCGGCCTGCAGGGCATCCAGCGCAGCCCGGGCGGCTGGATCGGCGGCGCCGATCCGCGCCGCGAAGGCATCGTGCTGGGCGA
>JBDTRO010000015.1:0-10235 GCA_039931635.1 Betaproteobacteria bacterium
GGCGTAGGGGCTGATGATGATGTGCGCGCCGCCGGGGATGTGCCAGGGGCCGAGCTGATCGTCGGCTGCGGCGCGGCGGCTGAAGACGTAGGCGGGTGGATAGAGGCGCATGGCTTCCTCGGCGACCATGCGCGCGTAGGGCAGGTGTTCGAGGTCGTCGAAGGTGGGCGCGCCACGTGCCCCGAGAACGGCATCTACTTCCGCATGCAGCTTCGCTTCGGCGGCGGGATTCTGCGCGAGCAGGTGGAAGGTCCAGGTAAGCGCGATCGCGGTGGTTTCGTGGCCGGCGAGGAAGAGGGTGACGAGTTCGTCGCGCAGCTGCTTGTCGGTCATGCCCTCGCCGGTGTCTTCGTCGCGCGCTTCGAGCAGCATGGAGAGCAGGTCGTCGTGCGCGGCGCCGCCGCTGTCCATCTCGGCCCGGCGCTGGGCGACGATACGGTTGACGATGGAATCCAGCGTTGCCACGGCTTCGGCAAACCGGCGGCTGCGGGGCCGGGTGATGAATTCGGGCAGCTCGAAGAAAGCGGTGGGCCGGATGCGGCCGGTTTCCTCGCCCAGCGCGTTCATCGCGTCGCCCACGGCGCCGATGTCGCCGCGCACATCGGCACCGAAGAGCGTGGTCGCGACCATTTCCATGGTGACCGCGTTCATCGCTGCCATGACGTCCATCACTTCGCCGTGCTGCCAGTTTTCGCTCATGCGCGCCGAGGCGTCGGCCATTGCGGCGGCGAGCACTTTCAGGCGGCGCAGGTGGAAGGCGGGCTGCGCGAGACGCCGCTGGCGCTTCCAGAAATCGCCCTCCGATATCAACAGACCGTCACCCAGGAAGGGGCGCAGGTTATTGCGGTAGGTGGCGGACTTGGGATAGTTGGCGAGGTTGTCGAGCAGGATGCGCTTCACGTACTCTGCGTCGTTGACGAAGTAGATGCGCTTGCCGAGCAGGCGCGTGTAGCAGATCGGTCCCTTCTCCAGGGTCGCCATGACGTCGAAGCGCGGCGCAAGGCCGAACCAGCGCGCGAATGCCGGCGCGCCGTCCATGGGCGGGAAGGTGATCCGGGGCGCTTCCATGCGCTAAGCCGTCGTCCCCGCGAAGGCGGGGACCCAAATGGATTCCCGCCTTCGCGGGAATGACGATGTCACTGCTTCTTCCCGTAGCCGCCGCCGCCGGGCATTTCCGCGACCAGGCAATCGCCCGCGGGCACGACGTAGGTTTCCTTGCCGGGCAAGACCTTGCCGCTGGCGAGCGTAACGCGCCCAAGGCGGCCGTTGGCGCCCCCGGCTCGGCCGCGCGCGGGATTGTGGCGCCGGTCGAAGGTGGCGCAGGCGATGCTGAAGGGCGCGGGCTCGGTGTTTTCGATCTCGATCACCACGCCCATGCCGCCGTGCTGCCGTCCTTCGCCGCCGGCGCCGCGCGCCAGCTCGCGCCGGCGAAACAGCAGCGGCGATTGCGCTTCGGTGATTTCCACCGGGATCGCGCCGACCCCGCTCGGAAACGCGGTCGCCGACAGGCCGTCCTTGCCGGGCCGCGCCCCCATGCCGCCGATGCCGATCGAAATCACGTTGAAGCGCGTCGCGTCGGGCCTGGCGCCTTCCACCTGCGGCCCGCCGGACAGGCCGAGAATCCACATGCTGCCGGCGCCTTCCGCCGGCACCTGCCCCTTGAGCGGTTCGTCGAAGCAGCCGAACACCAGCTCGGGCAGCATCTGGCCGATGAGGTGCCGCGCGGTTACAGGACGCGGCCGCAGCGGGTTGACGATGCATTCCTCCGGCGCCGAGATCGTGACTACTTCCAGCGAGCCGGCGTTGTTCGGGATGCCCGGCGCGACGATGCACTTCACGCCGAACGAGGTATAGGCATCGGTGTAGCACTTGGGCGAATTGATGCCGAAGCGCGACGCGGGCGAGGTGCCGGCGTAATCGACGTGGATCGCGCCGTTGGACACCGTGAGCGCGGCCTTCAGCTCGACCGGCGACTCGTAGCCGTCCAGGGTCATCGAAGCGCGCCAGGTGCCGCGCGGCAGCTTGCGGATCGCCGCGCGCATGGATTCGCGCGAGGTGGAGACGATGTACTCGCCCAGCGCATCGAGCTCCTTGAGGCCGAATTCTTCCAGCATCGCCGCCAGGCGCCGCGTCGCGACTTCGTTGCAGGAGACGAGGCCCAGCAGGTCGCCGCGTACCTGCAGCGGCTCCCGCACGTTGCCCATCAGGATCGAAAACAGAGTCTCATTGGGCTTTCCTGCGTCCATCATCTTCATGTGCGGCACATAGACGCCTTCCTCGTATACCGAGGTCGCCTCGGCCACGAAGCCTCGCCCGCCGATGTCGATGACGTGGCAGGTGGAGGCGAAGAAGCCGATCAGCTTCTTTTTCAGGAACGCGGGCGTCACGGTGACGAAGTCGAACAGGTGCCCGGTGCCCATCCAGGGGTCGTTGGTCACGAGCACGTCGCCGGGCTTGAGGGTGTGCGCGGGAAAGCGCTGGAGGAAATGCGCCACCGCCGTGGCCATGGTGTTGACGTGCCCGGGCGTACCGGTGACCGCCTGCGCGAGCATGCGGCCTTTCGTGTCGTAGACGCCGGCGGAAAGGTCGCCCGCTTCGCGCGTGATGGTGCCGAACGCGGTCTTGAGCAGCACGTTGGCCTGCTCCTCCACCACCGCGATCAGGCGGTTCCACAGGATCTGGCGGACCAATTGCTGCTGCTGGGTTTTCATTTCTTTCTTTCGAGAATCAAATGTCCCATCGCGGCGATGCTGCAGCGCCAGCCGCGCGGCACCAGCGTGGTGGTCTGCGGTTCGATGGCAAGCGCGGGCCCGGCGAACTGCATTCCTGGCATGAGATTTTCCCTTGCATAGACCGGAATGCTTTCCTTCTTTCCGGAACCCGGATCGAAGACGCCGCGTCGACTGTTGGGGACGCTTTGCATTTTCTTTTTCGCAGCTATTTTCTGAAATGCTTTTGAAGCCAACGTTGAAACATTGACCGACCAGGTCATGAATTCCACCGGCACCTGCGCGATCCTGAGGCCGAACTGCCGTTCGTAGCGCGATTCGTACTCGCGACGCATTTTTTGCGCATCGGTGGCTTTCAGTTTCCCCGCCGGCAGCGGAATCGAGATTTCATGGCCCTGGCCTTCGTAGCGCATCTCGACCGTGCGGTGCGTTTCGAGTTTCGCGCCCAGCGCGCCCGCGGTGACGATGGCGGTCGCCTCGTCCTGCATTTTCGCCAGCAGGCGGTTGATCCCGGAAAACAGGAATTCGTCGTCGCGCACGCGCAGGCTGCGCACCACTTCAAAGGCCACGGGCGCGCGCAGGAAACCCACCGCGGAACCCACGCTCGCATCCACCGGCACCAGCACCCGGGTGATGCCGAGCTTGGCCGCGAGCCGCGCGGCGTGCAGCGGCGCCGCCCCGCCGAAGGCGATCATGGTGCAGCGCTCGGGCGTCTTGCCGCGCTCGATGGCGTGCACCCGCGCCGCGCTCGCCATGTTCTCCTCCACGATTTCGGCGATGCCCGCCGCCGCCCAGCTCGCGTCCAGGCCCAGCGTCTTGCCGATGCGCGCGAGGATTGTATTTTCAGCTTTTTGAAAATCCAGCGGAATTGTTCCGCCGGCGAAGGCAACCGGGTCGACGCGACCCAGTACGACATCGGCATCTGTAACGGTAGGCTCGTCGCCACCGCGCCCGTAGCAGGCGGGGCCGGGCGCGGCGCCCGCGCTCGCCGGCCCGACCTGGATGCGATGGATCTCGTCGAGCCGCGCGATGGAGCCGCCGCCGGCGCCGATTTCCACCATCTCGGTCACCGGGATGCGCACCGGCAGGCCGCTGCCCTTCAGGTTGCGCCAGACGCGCGCCACCTCGAACTTGCGCGACTGCGCCGGACGGCCCTGGCCGATGAAGCAGATCTTGGCGGTGGTGCCGCCCATGTCGAAGGAGAGCACCTCGTCCAGCGCGTTCTCGCGCGCGAGGCGGGCCGAGAGGATGGCGCCGCCCGCCGGGCCGGATTCCACCAGCCGCACCGGGAAGCGGCGCGCCGTTTCGAGCGTGGTCAGCCCGCCGCCCGAAGTCATGAGGTAGAGCGGGCAACCGAAACCGCGCCGTTTGAGCTGCGCCGCCAGGCGGTCCAGGTAGCCCTCCATCAGCGGCTGCACGTAGGCGTTCGCGCAGGCGGTGGAGAAGCGCTCGTACTCGCGGATCTCGGGACAGACCGCGGAGGAAAGCGTCACCGGCACGCCGGGCAGGGCCCTGGCGAGCAATTCCGCGGCGCGCCTTTCATGGCAATCGTTGGCGTAGGAATGGAGAAAGCCGATGGCAACGGCGGCAACCTTCTGTTTTTTCAATTCTTCCGTGATTTTCTGCAAGGAACTCTCGAGCAAAGGCGTCCGAATTGCGCCCTTGGCGGTCGTTCTTTCTGCCACCGGAAAGCGAAGTTCAGGCGGCACCAGCGGCACCGGCAGTTCGAGTTCGAGATCGTAGTGCTCGTAGCGCTTTTCGTAGCCCATTTCGAGCACGTCGCGGAAACCCGCGGTGGTAATGAGAGCGGTCTTCGCGCCCTTGCGCTCGATCAGCGCGTTGGTGGCGAGGGTGGTGCCGTGGATCAGGACGCCGATGTCGCCGGGCACAAGGGATGCCGCGGCAAGCACCCTGCCGATCCCTGCCAGCATGCCTTGCTCGGGCGCGCGCGGCGTGGTCAGGATTTTGGCCGAGTGGCGCCGGCCCGCGTGTTCCAGCACGACGTCGGTGAAGGTGCCGCCGATGTCGGCGGCGAGCCGGGCTTTCGTCATCCGGACGAATATACTTGATGCAATGGGCCGGGACCGACGCAGGCAGTTCCTGATCGCCGCAAGTGCGCTGCTGGTGGCGCCCGGCGCGGCTCTGGCGCAGCAAGCGCAGAAAGTGCGCCGCATCGGGATTCTTTCGCTCAGCGTATCCACCTCCGAGCAGACGCAGTGGGCCAAGCTGACGTTCGCCAGCTGGATGCGGAATGCCGGCTATGAAGAAGGCCGTAACCTCGCGATCGAATGGCGCTACGCCGAAGGCGATGTCAGTCGCCTGCCCGCGCTCGCGGAGGAGCTGGCCCGACTCAATGTCGACCTGATCATGGCATCGTTCAATGACGCGATCGCAGCCGCAAAACGCGCGACCCGCTCGATACCGATCGTGATGTTCAATTCGATCAATCCGGTGGAGCAGGGCTTCGTAGAGAGCCTGCCGCGCCCCGGCGGCAACATCACGGGCACCGCCTGGAGCGCCCCTGAAGTCTCGGGCAAGATTCTCCAGGTTCTTCATGAGGCGGCGCCGCGCGCGACGCGCATCGCCCTGATCGGCAATACGGCGATGCCCGGAGTGCACGAATACGGCGCTGCCGCCGTGCAGGGCGCGAGCACGATGGGCATGAAGACGCAGGTCTTTCCCGTCGCGCGTCCCGAGGAACTCCCGAAAGTGCTGGAGCAGGTCGCCGCGTTCAAGCCGCAAGCCCTCGACATCGGGATCGATACGGTTCTTGCTGGCGGGATCCGGGACATTGTCGCGTTCACGCAGAAGCACAAACTGCCTGCGGTCGCGAACGTATCTTTGTTTACCGACGCGGGTGGGCTGCTGTCCTACGGGCCGGACCTCAGGGAGCTCGGGGAGCGCACCGCCGGGTACGTGGCCAAAATACTCGACGGCGCCAAACCCGCCGACCTGCCGGTCCAGCTGCCGACCAAGTTCGAGCTGGTGGTCAACCTGAAGACCGCGAAACGCATCGGCCTCAGGATTCCGCAATCGATCCTGCTGCGCGCCGACAGGGTAATCGAGTGAAGCAACGGCGGCTTTTCTACAAGTACGTCGTCCCGATCATCGCGATCGTGGTCGTCGCGCTGTCGGCGAGCGGCGGCGTCAGCATCTACTTTTCCTACAAGGAAACGCGCAACGCGCTGGTCGCGCTGCAGCGGGAAAAGGCGATAGCGGCGGCGGCGCGGATCGAGAATTTCGTGCGCGAAATCGAGCACCAGATCGGCTGGACAGCGCTGCCGCAGATCGCGGCGGGCGTGAACCCGCTCGAACTGCGCCGCTTCGACTATGTGAAGCTGGGGCGCCAGGTGCCGGCGATCACCGAGGCGAACTACATCGCCCCCGGCGGCTGCCTGCAGGTGCAGTCGTCGCGCCTGGCGATGGAACGGCTCGGCAACTGCCTGGAAGACCTGTCGAAGGATCCGCGCTTCACCGTGGCGCGCACCGGCAAGACCTATTTCGGCCCGGTGTATTTCCGCAAGGAGACCGAGCCCTACATGGCGATCGCGATGCGCGCCGGGCGCGAGGGCGCGGGCGTAACCGCGGTCGACGTGAACCTGAAGTTCATCTGGGAGGTGGTCCAGCAGATCAAGATCGGCAAAAAGGGCCACGCCTACGTCATCGACAAGGACGGCCGCCTGATCGCGCACCCGGATATCAGCCTGGTGCTGCAGAAAACCGACCTGTCGATGCTGCCGCAGGTGAAGAATGCGCTCGCCGCGCCGGCAGCGGCCGGCGAAGAGGCGCAGGACTTGGCTGAAGCGCGCGACCGGTCGGGCGGACAGGTGCTCACCGCGAACGCCCGTATCGAATCCCTGGATTGGACCGTGTTCGTGGAGCAACCGATAGAAGAGGCCTACGCACCGCTGTATGCGCCGCTTATCCGCATCGGCATCCTGCTGCTGCTGGGTTTGGTGCTCTCCCTGCTCGCAAGCCTCGCGCTCGCGCGCTACATGGTGCGGCCGATCAACGCGCTGCGGGTGGGTGCAGCGGCGATCGGCGCCGGCAACCTCGACCAGAAGATCGACGTGCGTACCGGCGACGAGCTGCAGGACCTCGCCGAGCAGTTCAACAGCATGGCGGCCAAGCTGCAGGAGTCCTACGCCGGCCTGGAGCGCAAGGTCGAGGCGCGCACCGCCGAACTGCGGGAATCTCTCGAGTACCAGCGGGCTACGGCCGGCATCCTTGGCATCATTGCCAGTTCGGTGAAGGATACGCAGCCGGTATTCGATGCGATCGCAAAGGCCGCGGCCGGCGTCATCCAGAATGCGCGCCTGCAATTGTTCCTCGTGCGCGGTGAAGAGCTGTATCACGTCGGCGGCACCGGGCTGTCCGACGAGCAGCGCGACAGGTTGCGCCAGCTTTATCCCGGGCCGGTGACGAGAACGTCCTACGCAGGCCTGGCCGTTCGGGAGAAGAGAGTCGTGCACATCCCCGATGTCGACGCGGACCTGGAGCGCTCCGAACAGAGCAGGAGGATCCACGAAGCGACTGGTCTGAAGGCCGTCCTCGTGGTGCCGATGATCCGGGATGGCGAGGCGATCGGCTGCATCACCACCTCATTCACCGAACCCGGCGAGTTCAGCGAAAAGCAGATTGCGCTCCTGAAGTCCTTTTCGGATCAGGCCGTGATCGCGATCCAGAATGCCCAGCTGTTCCGCGAGATCCAGGAAAAGGGCGCGCAGCTGGAGATCGCCAACCGCCACAAATCGGAGTTCCTCGCCAACATGTCGCACGAGTTGCGCACGCCGCTGAATGCGATCATCGGCTTTTCCGAGGTGCTGGGCGAGAAATATTTCGGCGAACTCAATCCCAAGCAGCTCGATTACGTGAAGGACATCCACTCCTCGGGCAAGCACCTGCTCTCGCTGATCAACGACATCCTCGACCTGTCGAAGATCGAGGCGGGCAGGATGGAGCTGGATCTCGCGGAGTTCGACATGCCTTCGGCGCTGCAGAACGCCATGACGCTGGTGAGGGAACGGGCCCAGCGGCACGGCATCAAGCTCGAGCTGGAGGCCGATCCGGCGCTCGGGCAGTTTTACGCCGACGAACGCAAATTCAAGCAGATCATGCTGAACCTGCTCTCTAACGCGGTGAAGTTCACGCCCGAGGGCGGCACGGTCGGCGTCACCGCGAAGGCCAATGGCAGCGCGGTCGAGATCGCGGTCGCGGACTCCGGGGTCGGCATCGCCGCGAAGGACCTGGAGGCGATCTTCGAGGAATTCAAGCAGGTGGGCTCCGATTACACCAAGAAGGCCGAGGGCACCGGACTAGGCCTCGCGCTTACCAGGCGCTTCATCGAGCTGCACGGCGGTACCATCCTGGTCAGCAGCGCGCCGGGCAAGGGCTCCACCTTCACATTCACGATTCCGATCCGCCATGGCCAATGAACTGATCCTGATCGTCGAGGACAATGAGCACAACCAGAAGCTCGCCAGCGACGTGCTGCAGTTCAACGGCTATCGCGTCCTCGTGGCGCCGACCGCCGAAGAGGGGATTCCGATGGCGCTCACGGAGAAGCCCGACCTGGTGCTGATGGACATCCACCTGCCGGGCATGAACGGCATCGAAGCACTCGCGAAGCTGCGCGCCGACCCCGGGACGAAGGCGATTCCGGTGTTTGCGTTCACCGCATCGGTAATGCCGCAGGACCGGCGCGAGATCACGTCCGCCGGTTTCGACGGCTTCCTCTCCAAGCCGATCGACCTGAAGGAATTCCTCGCCACGATCAATACCAAGATGGCGGGGAAGAAGCCGTGACGCGGGACGAGGCAAAGGCGGCGACGATCCTGGTGGTTGACGACACCCCGGCGAACGTGAAGCTGCTTGCCGACCTGCTCACCTACAAGGGCTACGAGGTGACGACCGCCGCGAGCGGCGAAGAGGGCCTGAAGCAGCTTGCCGCGCAGCGCCCCGACCTGGTGCTGCTCGACATCATGATGCCCGGCATGAACGGCTACGAAGTGTGCCGCGCGATCCGCGCCGATCCAAAGCATGCGGTACTGCCGGTGGTGATGGTCACCTCGCTCGATCCGATGCAGGAACGCATCAAGGGCATCGAAGCGGGCGCGGACGACTTCCTCACCAAGCCGATAAACCAGCCTGAACTGCTCGCGCGCGTGAAGTCGCTGCTGCGCATCAAGGTGCTCTACGACCAGCTCACCGACCTGAACGCGAACCTGGAGCAGCGCGTGGCCGGCGGCGTCGCGGAACTCGAGCGTCTGGGAAAGATGAAACGCTTCCTGTCGCCGCAGGTCGCGGACCTGATCCTGGGCGGCGGCGGAGAAGACCCGCTGAAGAGCCATCGCCGCGAAATCACGGTGGTGTTCCTCGACCTGCGCGGCTTCACCGCCTTCACCGAAACCTCGGACCCCGAGGAAGTCATGGGCGTGCTGCGCGAATACCACGCCGAGATGGGGCGGCTGATCATGGCGCACCAGGGCACGCTCGAGCGCTTCGCCGGCGACGGCATCATGATTTTCTTCAACGACCCGGTGAAGCTCGACAACCCGGCGGCGAGCGCGGTGAAGATGGCGCTCGAAATGCAGCAGCGCTTCGGCGAGCTGGGCGGCAGCTGGAAAAAGCGCGGCTACGACCTGGGCATGGGCATCGGCATCGCGGAGGGCTACGCCACGCTGGGCGCGATCGGCTTCGAGGAACGCTGGGATTACGGCGCCATCGGCAACGTCACCAACGTCGCCGCCCGGCTGTGCGGCGAGGCGTTGGCCGGCCAGGTGCTCGTTTCGCAGCGCGTCATGGGCAAGGTCGAAGCGCTGGTCGAGGCGGAACCGGCGGGTGAACTCACGCTCAAGGGCTTGAGCCGCCCGGTGCCGGCCTTCAACGTGCGCGCGCTGCGCGCCTGAGTTTCAGGAGAAGAAATCCAATGCCGGTGATTCTGGGAAGCGGCGAGCATCGCTACCGCGTGGTGGAAAACTGGGCGAAGCTGCCCGACGGCTGGGAGTTCAAGGACGCGGCCGCGGTCGCCTGCGACAGCAAGGACAATGTATATGTCTTCAACCGGGGCGAGCACCCGATGATCGTGTTCGACCGCGAGGGCAACTGCCTGCGCTCCTGGGGCGAGGGCAGCTACCCGCGCGCACACGGCCTGCACATCGACGCCAACGACATCCTCTACCTGACTGACGACGCCGGCCACGTGGTGCGCAAGTGCACCACCGAGGGGAAAGTGCTGCTGGAGCTGGGCGTGCCCGGCAAGCCATCTCCCTACATGAGCGGTCTGCCCTTCCACCGCTGCACGCACACCGCGCTCTCACCCAAGGGCGATATCTACGTCAGCGACGGCTATGGCAACGCCCGGGTTCACAAGTATTCGCCGGACGGAAAGCTGCTGCTCTCCTGGGGCGAGCCTGGCACCGATCCTGGCCAGTTCAACGTCGCGCACAACATCGTCACCGACGCCGAAGGCTGGGTCTACGTCGCCGACCGCGAGAACCATCGCGT
>JBDTRO010000016.1:0-2212 GCA_039931635.1 Betaproteobacteria bacterium
GTGATACGGCCAACCCAGGCGCAGCGCGATGCCGATCCACGCCAGGATCCCGATCATGGCGACGTAACTCGCCATCACCGCGGCCACGTCATGCCGGCCGAGCGTGATCGCCGAGCTGCGTATGCCGATCTTCAGGTCGTCTTCGCGGTCCGCCATTGCGTATTCCGTGTCGTAGGCGAAAACGTAGCACGCGTTCGCCGCGAACAGCGCCCAGCACTCCCAGGGCAGTTCCTTGCGGAGCGCGGCGAAAGCCATCGGGATGCCGAAACTGAACGCGATGCTCAGGCCGAGCTGCGGCAGCGGCACGAAGCGCTTGGTAAAGGGATAGGCGCAGGCAATCGCCAGCGCTGCGACGGAAAGCAGGATCGTGAACCGGTTCAGGAACAGCACCAGGCCGAAGGCGGCCGCCGCCAGCAACGCCGCCAGCACCAATGCTTCCTTCGGCGCGATTTCGCCGGCGGCGAGAGGCCGGTCCCGGGTGCGCGCGACGCGGCGGTCGAAATCGCGGTCCGCCCAGTCGTTCAGCGCGCAGCCCGCCGAACGCATGAGAAACGTGCCCGCGACAAAGATGAGAACGATGTCGAGCCCCGGCCGGCCGCGCGAGGCGATCCATACCGCCCACAGCGTGGGCCAGAGCAGCAGCAGCGCGCCGACCGGCTTGTCCAGCCGGATCAGGCGCTCGTAGGCGTTGATGCGCTTGGTGGCGGAGGCGTAGTCCATAGGTGCGGCAGAAGATACGCGAGAATATCAGGCGCGGGAAAACTCATGGCGCGAGGCGAGCCAGCGCTCGACATGACGCCGCGCCGCCTGCGGCGCCGCATCCAGAAGAGTCTCTGCCGCTTCCCGCGCCTCGCCCGCGAGCACCGCATCCTTATCCAGATCCGCGTAGCGCAGCAGCGCCATGCCGCTCTGGCGCTCGCCGAGAAATTCCCCCGGTCCGCGCTGCTGCAGGTCCTGGCGCGCGATCTCGAAGCCATCCCGCGTTTCGAAGATCACCTTCAACCGTGCGCGCGCGGTTGCCGAAAGCGGCGCGGCGTAGAGCAGGATGCACACGCTTTCACGCGAGCCTCGTCCGATTCGCCCTCGCAGCTGGTGCAGTTGCGCAAGACCGAAACGCTCCGCGTGCTCGATCACCATCAGCGAGGCATTGGGCACGTCCACGCCCACTTCGATCACGGTGGTTGCGACCAGCAGCTGGATTTTCCCCGTGGAAAAAGTTTTCATGATCTGCGCCTTTTCCGCCGCGGGCAGGCGACCGTGCAACAGCCCCACCCGCAAACCCTTCAATTCGGTGCGCAGCAATTCAAACGTATCCACCGCGGTCTGCAGATCCCCGTCCTTCGACTCTTCGATGACCGGGCATACCCAGTACGCCTGCTGTCCCTCGGCGCAGGCCGCGCGGATGCGCTGCAGGATTTCAGCGCGCCGGCTGCCGGCGGCCAGGCGCGTCGCGACGCTGCGGCGCCCCGGCGGCAGCTCGTCAATGGTCGAAATGTCCAGGTCGGCGAAATAGCTCATCGACAGAGTGCGCGGTATCGGCGTCGCGCTCATCATGAGCTGGTGCGGGGCAAGATCGGCCTGCGCTTTCTTGCGTAGCGCGAGCCGCTGCTGCACGCCGAAGCGGTGCTGCTCGTCCACGATCGCCAGTGCCAGGCGCGAGAACGCGATTGTCTTCTGGAACAGCGCGTGCGTGCCGATGGCGACGACCGGCGCCGGATCCAGCAGCCGCGTCGCCACCGCCTTCTTCTCCCCTGCCGTAAGCCCGCCGCGCAGCCAGACGATCGGCACGCCGAGCGGGCCCAGCCATTCGGAGAACTTGCGCAGGTTCTGCTCGGCGAGGATTTCAGTGGGCGCCATCACGGCCGCCTGGCAGCCAGCGTCGATCGCGGCCAGGCAGCCGATCGCGGCGACGATGGTCTTGCCGCTGCCGACATCGCCCTGCAACAGCCGCTGCATCGGATGCGGCTGGGCCAGATCGCCCAGTATTTCGGCCATCGCGCGGCGTTGCGCGCGCGTCAGGCGGAACGGCAGCTTGCCGAGGAAGCGCTTGAGCAGCGGGCCGGTCGAGGGCAGCGGCAGAGCCTCGCGCGCGCGTCTCGCCCGATACGCGATGCGCATCGAGAGCTGCTGTGCGAGCAACTCGTCGAACTTGACGCGCCGCCACGCGTCGCCGCTGCGGCCGATGAGATCCGCCGGAGACGCGTCCGGCGCG
>JBDTRO010000017.1:0-2369 GCA_039931635.1 Betaproteobacteria bacterium
ACCGCTTCGATCCCGCCGGCCTCGCTGCCACCGAGCGCAATCAGCTGCGGGAACTGTGCCGCAACCTCGGGCCTCAAACGCAATGATGCGCTGGGTCATTCCTTTGCGTGCTGCGGCATCATCCAGTCCGTCGGTAATCCGCGCTAACCGCGCTAACCGCGCTTACTTGCGCGGCGGCGCGGATTTTATCGCCGCGGCGCGGTCGGAAGATTGCTTTGCCTCGGCAAGCTTGTTCTGCTTGGCGTAGACGGCGGACAATTTCGTCAAGGTCGTGGCGACGTCAGGATGCTGCTCGCCAAGGGCCGCAACGCGGATCTGCAACGCGCGCTTCAGCAATGCTTCGGCGACGGCGTACTTTTCCTGTGCGCTGTAAACATCCCCAAGTCCCTGGAGCGCCGCTGCCATGCGCGGGTGGTCCCGGTCGAGCGTCGTGTCCAGAATCTCAATAGAGCGCTTGAACATTACTTCGGCCGATTCATACTCGCCCCGCCTGAGCTGAAGCCCGCCCAATCCGCTCAATGCGCGCGCCATCAGCGGATGATCGCGGTCGCGCGATTCATCGACCACGGCGATCGCACGCTTGAAGAGAGGCTCGGCTTCCTCAAACCGGCCTTGCTCCCGGTAAATCGACGCCAGTCCAAGCAGGGTATTCGCCAGCTGATTGACCGATGAAGCGGCCTGGTTTCCGGTCAGGGCGGCGTGGGAACCAGGGGCCATGATCTTTTCCCTGATCGCCAGCGAACGTTTGTACAGGGCTTCAGCCTCCGCAATTCTGCCTTGATCCCGATTCAGATCTGCCAGCCCGGTCAAGGTCGTGGCGACATCGGGATGCTCGGGGCCGTGCGCCGTCTCCCGGATCGTCAGCGCCCGTTTTAGCAGGGGTTCTGCCGCAGCATGCCGGCCTTGCGCCATGTAGAGCTGCGCCAGGTTGTTGAGCGACTGGGCAATCGCGGGCCTTTCAGGATTTCGAGCGCCTTCCCTGATCGCGAGCGAGCGCATGTATAGCGGCTCCGCAGCCGCGAACTGGCCGAGCGCCCTGTGAATTTCCGCCAACCGATTGAGCGAAGCGGCCACCGAAGGGTGGTTGGGGCCGCGCTCGCGTTCCGCCATTTCGAGTGCCTTCCTTGCCGCCACCACGCCGGCTTCGAACTTGCCTTCGAAAAACAGATTCGTCGCTTCCTGATTCAGTGCCTTCCATTCGTCGCTGGGCGCAACGCCCTTGTTTCCCTGCGCAACCGCGAGCCCGCCAAGCAGCAATGCGCTCCATAAAATCGAGGCGAACAAGTTCTTCATTTGGGTGTGCCTGATTGGTGCCGGCTGACGGGATCGAACCGCCGACCTTCGGTTTACAAAACCGTTGCTCTACCAACTGAGCTAAGCCGGCCCGAGCGGAATTATGACGGGATCCCCGCCTGCGCGGGGATGACAGCGCGATGCGCTGTCACTTGATGCGGCGAAGCTGGGGCTTGCCGCCGGTGGGCTTGGTGGGTTCCGTGGGCGCCGCGCCTGTCGGCGCCGGCAGCGCGACGGGGCCGGACTCGTTGGACGAGCTGCCGTTCGCGGGTTCCTTCTCGGCCTCGGTCTGGAGCGCGGGCTTGCCGGCTTCGACTTCGAAGGTCATGCCCTGGCCGGTCTCGCGCGCGTACAGTGCGTAGACGCCGGCCACCGGCACCGAGATCTGCCGCGCCACGCCCGCGAAGCGCGCCGAGAATTCGATCAGCTCGTTGCCCATCTGCAGCTTGTGGACGGCGCTGGGCGAGACATTCAGCGTGATCTCGCCATTGCGCACGTATTCGGAAGGCACCTGCGAACGCGAATCCACTTTCACCGCCAGGTGCGCGGTGTAGCCGTTGTCAACGCACCACTCGTAGAGCGCGCGCAACAGGTAGGGCTTGGTGGGTATCTCGGCGTTGGCCAAAGGGCGTGCGTCCGGGTCTGGTGCTACTTTCGCATCACCTTTTCGGAAGGCGTGAGCGCTTCGATGAATGCCGGGCGCGAGAAGATGCGCTCGGCGTATTTCATCAGAGGCGCGGCTGGCTTGCCGAGCTTGATGCCATAGCGGTCCAGGCGCCACAGCAGCGGCGCGATGGCGATATCGAGCATCGTGAAGTCGTCGCCCAGCATGTGCTTGGTCTTGGTGAAGATCGGGGCCAGCTGCACCAGCTGGTCGTGCACCTGCGCCCGGGCCTTCTCGACCTGCTTCTCCTTGCCGGACTCGAGCGTCTCTATCTGCGAAAAGAGCTCCACTTCCATGTTGAAAAGCGCGAGGCGCGCGCGCGCGCGCATCACCGGATCGGCCGGCATGAGCTGTGGATGCGGAAAGCGCTCGTCGATGTACTCGTTGATGATGTTCGACTCGTACAGGACGA
>JBDTRO010000018.1:0-5478 GCA_039931635.1 Betaproteobacteria bacterium
GGCGGCATGATCGGCAACAATTCCTGCGGCGCGCACTCGGTGATGGCCGGCAAGACGGTGGAGAACATCGGGGCGCTGGAGGTGCTGACCTATGACGGCGCGCGCTTCTGGTGCGGGCCGACTTCCGAGCCGGAATTGGACGCCATCATCCGGCGCGGCGGCCGGCAGGGCGAACTCTACGCCAAGCTGCGTAGCTTGCGCGACCGCTACGCCGATCTGATCCGCGGCCGCTTCCCGAAAATAAAGCGTCGCGTTTCGGGCTACAACCTGGACCAGCTGCTGCCGGAGAACGGCTTCAACGTCGCGCGCGCGCTGGTGGGGTCGGAGGGCACCTGCGCGATCACGCTGCAGGCCCTGACGCGGCTGGTACGGAGCCCGCGCGAGCGGGTCCTTCTCGTTACCGGCTTCGACGACATCTACATGGCGGGCGATGCGGTGCCGCAGGTGCTGGCCGCGGCGCCGATCGCCTGCGAGGGCCTAGACACCGGCATCATCGGCGGCCTGCGCGAGCGCGGCCTGAAACTGGAGGACATCGCGCTGCTGCCCGCGGGCAATGCCTGGCTGATGGTCGAATTCGGCGCCGACACGCCGGAAGAAGCGATGGACCAGGCCGACGCGCTTAAAGCGGTGCTGGGTGGCACCATCATCGTCGATCGGTCGCTGATGAATCGCATCTGGACGATCCGGGAAACCGGCGCTTCCGCCACCGCGCTCAAGCTCAAGTCCCACGACGGCCCCGATCCGGTGGTCGGCTGGGAGGACGCGGCGGTGGATCCGATGCGCCTGGGCGACTACCTGCGCGAATTCCAGCAGCTGGTGGACCGCTACGGCTACCGCACCTCGCTCTACGGGCATTTCGGCGACGGCTGCATCCACGCGCGCATCAACTTCGAACTGCGCACCGAGGAGGGCATCGCGCACTGGCGCGGTTTCCTGCGCGAGGCGGCCGAACTGGTCGTCGCCTACGGCGGCTCGATGTCGGGGGAGCACGGCGACGGCCAGGCGCGCGCGGAGCTCCTGCCCGTGATGTATGGCCCGGAGCTGATGGCCGCGTTTCGCGAATTCAAGCGCATCTGGGATCCGCAGGGGCGCATGAATCCGGGCAAGCTTGTCGACTCCCTGGGCGAGGTCTACCGCGTGGACGAAAACCTGCGCCAGGGCCCCGCCTACAAGCCGGTCACGCTCGCCACGCGCATGACCTTCCTCAGCAACGAGGGCGACGGCTTCACGCGCGCCGCCGAACGCTGCATCGGCATGGGCAAGTGCCGTTCGGCCGAGGGCGGGACCATGTGCCCGAGCTACCGCGCGACCAAAGAGGAGCGGTTCTCCACGCGCGGCCGCGCGCGCCTGCTGGGCGAGATGCTGCGCGGTGAGGTGATCACCGACGGCTGGCAGAGCGAGGAAGTGAAAGAGGCGCTCGACCTGTGCCTGGCGTGCAAAGGCTGCCGCAGCGACTGCCCCACCCACACCGACATGGCGAGCTACAAGGCCGAATTCCTGTCGCACTATCACGAGCAGCGTGCCCGGCCGAGGCAGGCGCATTCGATGGGCCGCATTGGTGAATGGGCGCCGCTCGCCATGCGCGCGCCCCACCTGATCAATGCCCTGTCCGGACTGCCCGTGCTGTCGACCGTGATCAAATCCGTCGCCGGCATCGCGACGCAGCGCTCCCTGCCTCTTTTCGCGCGGCGCAGCTTTTGCTCGCAGTTCGAAGCCCTCCAGCGCGGCCGGCGCGATCCCGCGCGCGCGGGCGGTACGCGGCGCGGCGACCCGGTGATCCTTTTCCCGGACACCTTCAGCAATTTTTTCCGGCCGCAAGGCGCGCTCTCGGCGGTGCGCGTGCTTGAAGCCTCCGGTGCCCGCGTCTCCCTGCCGCGCGAAAAACTGTGCTGCGGCCGGCCGTATTACGACTTCGGCATGCTGGACAAGGCCAGGGCGTCGCTGGAGAAAATCGTCGCCGCCCTGGCCCATGACATCGAATCGGGTACGCCCGTCGTGGTCCTCGAGCCCGGCTGCCACTCGGTGTTCAGGGACGAAATGGTCAAGCTCCTGCCCGGCAATCCGGCCGCCGCGAAACTCGCGCAGCAGGCCGTATCGCTCGCCGACTTCCTGGATCAACGCGGCTGGCAGCCCAGGGCGATCGGCGGCCAGGCCCTGCTGCACGGCCACTGCCACCAGAAAGCGCTCGGCGGCACGCGCGCGGACGTAAAACTTCTCGAAGCCGCCGGCATCGAGACTTCCGCACCGGAAACCGGCTGCTGCGGCATGGCGGGCGCCTTTGGCTTGCGTCCCGAGACCTACGACACGTCAGTCCAGATCGCCAACCTCTCGCTCCTGCCGAAGATAAACGGCACGACCGCGGAAACGCTCATCGTGGCGAACGGGTTTTCGTGCCGGGAGCAGATCGAGGATCTGGGCCGGCGCGAGACCCTGCATCTCGCGGACGTGCTTGCGCGAACATTGGACTAGAAAGGTTCTAGGCTGCGCCTGACTTGCGGCGCGCGATGCGCGACCTGGATTGCTCCACGGCTTCGAACGAATATTCTTCCGGGTGGCGTACGACGATTTCCTCGAACGCGAACGGTTCCAGTCCGAGTTCGACCAGCGCCGGATAGGTTGATTCGTTCTCCGGCCGGCTGACGGCCTTGTCGATCGCCGTGAAGGGGCCGAGCTTGCGAACGTTCTGCCAGATCTTCGTTGCCGCGATGCGCCTGGCGTTGCGCACGCTCATGACTTCCTCGTAGGCGTAGATCGCCTCGACGCATTCCCGCTCCAGCGGACTTTTCGGGCCGTAGGCGTCGGCGCGCAGCGCCACCGCACGCCGGTGCGCCTCCTTGACCAGCAGGTCCTCGCCGCGGGCGCGAGCGTTGCCGATGAATGCCTCGCATTCCTGCGGCGTCTTCAGTCGTTCGACTCTGGGGTCCATATAAAATCGCCTCGTGAAAGCAATTCTAGCCGCCGCGCTGATCCTGTATTCGGTTTGCACGCTTGCGCAGACGCCCGAGCAGCGCCTGTTCGAGGCGCTGGAAGAGGGCAAGCCGCTGGTGGCGGAGGGGATCGTGGCGCGCGGCGCGGTGAAGCTGGAGGCGCGCAACAAGGAGCAGGAGACCCCGCTGCACCTCGCGATCGAGAAGGGGATGAAGGAACTGGCGGCAATGCTGGTGAAAGCAGGCTCGCCGCTGGGAGCGCGCTCGGCGAACGGGGAGACGCCGCTGCACTACGCGGCGCTGCATGCGGATTCGTATTTCGTGGACCTGCTGCTGGCGGCGAAAGCGGACCCGAGGGCGCGCAACGACGACGGCGAGTCGGTGCTGCAGTGGGCGGTGATGACGGGCAACCCGCTGACGGCGAAGCAGCTGCTGCTGGGCGGGGCGGATCCGCAATCGGTGGATCTCAAGGGCAACACGCTGCTACACGCGGCGGCGGACGGCGGCCATGTTGAGATGGTGAGCGCATTTCTCTCGCTCGGGCTGGATTCGCGGCAGCGCAATCGCGCCGGCAGGCGGCCGATCGACGTGGCGAAGGAACGCGGCTATGCGGAAGTCGTTAAACTCCTGGAACGATACGAAAGGGAATGACATGCGCCATTTGATGCAAACCGTACTTGCCGCAGTTCTGGCTTTCGCCGGCAGTTTCGTTTGGGCGCAGGCCTACCCGGCCAAGCCTATCCGGCTCATCGTGCCCTACGCACCGGGCGGCGCCACCGACATCATCGGGCGCGCGGCGGCCATCGAGTTGAGCAGAACGCTAGGGCAGCCGGTTACGGTGGACAACCGCGCGGGCGCAGGCGGCAACCTGGGCTCGGAGATGGCCGCGCGCGCGGCCCCCGACGGCTACACGATGGTGGTGTCCGCCAGCAGCCTGCACGGCATCACGCCGTTTCTCTACACCAAGCTTAACTACGATCCGAACAAGGACCTGGCGCCGGTCATCGTGCTGGCGTCGTTCGCCAATGTGCTGGTCGTTCACCCCGACGTGAAGGCCAACTCGGTGAAGGAACTCACCGCGCTCGCCAGGGCGCAGCCGGGGAGGCTGAGCTGCGCTTCGAGCGGCAGCGGCTCCACGATCCACATGTCCTGCGAGATGTACAAGACCATGCTCGGCCTGGACATCACGCACATCCCGTACAAAGGCAGCGGCCCGGCAATGATCGACCTCATCGGCGGGCAGGTGAACCTGATGTTCGACAACATCCCGTCCGCGATTTCGCACGTGCGCTCCGGCAAGCTGCGTGCGCTTGCCACCACCGGCGCGAAACGCGCGGCCTCGATGCCTGATCTGCCGACCATGATCGAATCGGGCGTGCCAGGCTACGAATCCACCGCATGGTTCGGCCTCGCGATGCCCGCAGGCACACCGATCGACATCATCGCCAGGATGAATGCCGAGGGGCAGAGGGCCACCCGGTCGCCCGAGTTCATCAAGCGCATGACCGACCTCGGCTACGAGATCGTCGGCGGTACGGCGGAACAGATGGCCGCGATGATCCAGGACGAAATGAAGCGCTGGGGCCCGATCGTCAAGGCCTCGGGTGCGAAGGTTGACTGAGCGCTGCGGACTTTTCGATCATCTGGTGGATCACCCGGTCGGCACGCAGCAGGACCGACTGCGGGACCGACAGTGGGAGGGCATCCGCGGTTTTCAGGTTGATGGTCATTTCGTAGCGTTTCGGCTGCTCGACCGGCAGTTCGCCCGGCTTGGCGCCGCGCAGGATCCGGTCGACGTACTCGGCGGACCGGAAAAAAAGCGACCGCAGGTCGTCGCGCGGGGCGCCGCCGGAAAGTAGGCCGCCGGCGTCGACGAACTCCGGACCCGGATAAGCACTCGGCAGGCGCCGGCTCAGCGCGGATCCGGCGACGCGTTCCAGTGCGCGGTGCACATATTCGCTGCTTGCCCTCATGGCTTGCGCGCGCCGCGACGACAGTGGCCACCGGACCGCCGGTGACGAGGATTTGGACGCCCTTGCGCACCAGTTCCTCTGCGAGTTTCGGCAGCAGGTCGATCTTCAAATCGGCGTGAGCGCGCTCGATGACGAGGTTCCGGCCCTCATCCCAGCCGACTGTGCGCAGGGCGACCGACCGGGGGCGCTGACGCCATTGCTCGGACGTCAGGCGGGGGCTTGGCGCCGTGTCGAAGACGAGATACCCGATCCTTCGCACCCCTTCACGCTGCTGGCCCAGGCCATCTATGGGCCGAAATGATGGGCGACTGATCGAGGACGGAGAGTTACACCGGTGCATAATCTCGCCTTTGAACCGAATTCCTCCACTCGAACTGCGGCCTGCCGGCGTGTTGATGGATCCGCGGCGCGCCGCCGCCGTGGTGCCCGACGCCCTTAGCTTCCCTCGCTCCACCATGCGCGAGCTGGTGCGCGGTCGCTGGAAGATCGAGAAGCTCCGGTTCGATCTCGATGCCGAAGGGCGCGGCGAAATCCTGTACCGGTTCGTGGGCGCTGGCTGGGTCTTTCATTTCTTCCTG
>JBDTRO010000019.1:0-9309 GCA_039931635.1 Betaproteobacteria bacterium
GCACCTCGCCAACGTAGCGCGCGCACTTGACGAAGACCGTGGCCGCGCTTGCGCCGCCGGCCTCGCCCATGGCGTAGAGGATGCGCCGCTGCACCGGCTTCAGGCCATCCGCGATGTCGGGCAGCGCGCGCGACTTGACGGTCGAGACCGCGTAGCCGAGGTAAGCCTGCGAGGCGTGCCGCTCGATTGGCGCCGAATCGTCGCCGTTGTCGGGTGCGAACAGGTCCGGTGTCTTGGAGGTATCCATGGTCAGCTGAAGAGGTCCAGTTGTTTGTCCGCCATCGCCACCGCAGCTTCCAGTGCGCGCTTGGCCTTGTCGAGGTCATCGCCGCCGCCAGCGCGGCCGGCCGCTTCCCAGGTGTATTTGTGCTTCGCGTCTTTTTCCGCGTGCACCGTCACCTTGCCGAGCTTTTTCTTGCCGAGCCAGTACACGTGGCCGTTGTAGCCGCGCTCCCAGATGGCTTTCAGCTTCTTAGACATCAGAATAAATCGGGGTCAGAGCCCGATTTCCTCGAGATGCGGGCAGCGATGCGTTGAAATCGGGCTCTGACCCCGATTTTTTCATACGTCGGCCTCAACGGTTTTCCAGTGCTCGCGCATCCAGTTCCTGCGCTCTTCCGCTTCTCCGGCGTCCATCAGTTTTTCAAAAATGCCTTTAACTTTTGAAAAATTACTTGAATTAAATTCCATTCGGACCAACCGCCGCGAATCGGGGTTCATGGAGGTTTCCCAGAGCTGCTCGGGGTTCATTTCGCCCAGGCCCTTGAAGCGCGAGATTTCCCAGGAATCCTCCTTCACTTTCTCTTTCTTCAGCGCGCGCAGCGTCTCTTCGAGTTCGTCGTCATCGAGGCAGTAAACACGCCGCGCGGGCTTGCCCTTGCCCTGCGCGGGCACTTCGACCTTGAACAGCGGCGCCTGCGAGACGTAGATGTGGCCGGTCTCTACCAGCTTGGGCGCGTGCATGAAGAAGAACGTCAGCAGCAGCGCCTGGATGTGGCCGCCGTCCACGTCGGCGTCGGTCATGATGATGACCTTGCCGTAGCGGATGCCCGAGAGGTCCGGCGTGTCCTCCGCGCCGTGCGGATCGACGCCGATGGCGGTGGCGATGGCCTGCAGCTCCTTGTTGGCGAGCACCGTGCGCGCGTCTTTCGACATGGAATTCAACACCTTGCCGCGCAACGGGAGGATCGCCTGCGTTTCCTTGTCGCGCGCCTCCTTGGCCGAGCCGCCGGCGGAATCGCCTTCCACCATGAAGAGTTCGTTGCGCGAGGTGTCGTCGGACGAACATTCCACCAGCTTGCCCGGCAGCGTC
Source organism: Betaproteobacteria bacterium (assembly GCA_039931635.1). Lineage (GTDB taxonomy): Bacteria > Pseudomonadota > Gammaproteobacteria > Burkholderiales > SG8-39 > RBG-16-66-20. The sequence continues at coordinate 1,313 of JBDTRO010000019.1, forward strand.
GCGACGCCGGAGCCTTTCTTCCGCTCGAACTTCTTGCCCCTCGAGAGGCGCGCCAGGGCCTGCTCGATCGCCAGCTCGACGATTTTCCGGCCCTCGTCCGGGTGCTGGTTCAGCCACAGCTCGAAGGCGTCGCGCACGCACAGCTCCAGCAGCTTGGCCGCGTGGCGCGTGGTGAGCTTTTCCTTGGTCTGGCCGTGGAACTGCGTGCGCACGATGCGCGCCGAAAGCGTGAAGCAGGCGCGCTGCCAGAGATCGTCCGCGATCAGCTTCACGCCCTTGGGCTGCAGGGTGCGCGTTTCCATGAACGCGGCCAGCGCGTCGAAGATGCCATTGCGGAAACCGGCCTCGTGCGTGCCGCCGGAGCGCGTCGGGATCAGGTTGACGTGGCTGTCGGCGAAGATGTCGCCCTCGGCGACCCAGCCGATGGCCCATTCCGCGCCCTCGCCCGCCTCGATCTCGGCGAAATCGGCGGCGGATTTTTCGTCAAAATGCTTCGCGCCCGAAAAGAGCGGCGCCACCAGTTCGCGCCCATCGAGCATGCGCTCGAAGTACTGCGCCATGCCTTTCTCGAAGCGCCAGGATTGGTCGGCCTTGCCTTCTATTTTCAAAGTCGTTGTCAGACCAGGCAACAGATAGGCCTTGGAGCGGATCAGGTGCTCGAGCTCGCCCATCGGGATGTTCGGCGAGTCGAAGTACTTCGGATCGGGCCAGATGCGCACCGTCGTGCCGGTGCGCTTGTCCTTGATCTTTTCGCTCTTCAGTCTGCTTTTGAGCTCGCCGCCCTCAAACGCGATGGAATGACGGGAACCATCCCTATAAACGGTTACTTCGCAACGCTTCGACAGCGCGTTCGACACCGCGACGCCGACGCCATGCAGGCCGCCGGAGATGTGATAGACGGCTTCGCCCGATTTGGCGAACTTGCCGCCGGCGTGCAGCATGGTGAAGGCGACTTCGACCGCCGGCTTTTTCTCTTCCTTGTGCAGGTCCACCGGGATGCCGCGGCCCTCGTCCTCGACTTCGACCGAGCCGTCCTTGAACACGCTCACCGTGATTTTCTTGCCGAAGCCGGCCAGCGCCTCGTCGATGGCGTTGTCGATCGCCTCCTGCACGATGTGCAGCGGGTGGATCGTATGGGTGTACATGCCCGGCATGCGCCGGACGGGCTCCAGCCCCTTCAGGGCCTGGATCGCGGATGCGTCGTAAACCTGCTGTTTTGCCATGTATTTAGTGCTTTATCGATGGTTCACTACTAGACATTGTAGCGCCCGCGCAGCTGCGATGCGCTCTGCCGTCCCGGCGCATGAACGACAACGCCTGCCGTGGCAGCCGATGCCGCGAGTTCCTTGTCGAGAGTAATCAGCGGTGCGGCAAGGCGCAGCGCTAGTTCCAGGTAGGAAGCGTCGTAGGTACTCAGTCCATGCTGTTCCGCCAGCACGCTGATCTTTCGGAGGTCGTGAACGAGCGTATCGACGCGGATCAGGAGCCGCGCCGCTTCGTCCAGCACCTGAAGGCGCTCAGCGCGCGTCAGCCGGCGTCTTCTCTCCGCTACCAGGAGCGCATTGGGAAATTCCAGTCGCCATACCGACGGCACCCAGCACTCCTCGTTGGCCGCGACCTGCAATGCCGTATCGGTAAAGCTCGTGCGTTCATCCGGGAAAAACCAGGAAAGGCAGATGGACGAATCGAGCACCAGCGCCATCAATAGCGCCTCCCGGCCCTGATCAACTCCGGGATTGTGGTGCCGGGACCGGCCGGCTTGCCACGGCCGACACGCGTGCGCTTGATTTCTTCAACCAAGGCCCGCATGCGTTCCGATTCGTCATCGGCTTTCACTGCGATCATCACTGCGACCGCCTTGCCTCGCCGCGTGATCGTGACGCTCTCTCCCGCTTCGACCTTGTCGAGAAGTTCGGCGAGCTTGGTCTTCGCCTCGAAAGAACCTACGGTTATGCCCATACACCCCTCCAACTAGACAACCAGTTGGTAGGCTACGCTGGGATCGTCCGGCTGTAAAGCTGGCTCAACTGCCCTTGAAGTCCGGTTTGCGCTTCTCGTTGAAGGCGCGCACGCCCTCGCGCCGGTCCTCGGTGTTCACGAGATGGTTGTACGCCTCGATCTCGTAACGGTAGCCGGACAGCAGGTCCATCGAGAGGCCGCCGTGGATGGATTTCTTCGCCTGGCGCACCGACAGCGGCGCGTTGTCCGCGATCGCCTGCGCGGTCGCGAGCGCCTCTTCCAGCAGCCGGGCGGGCTCGCAGATCCGGTTCACCAGGCCCCATTGCTGTCCCTCGAGGGCACTGAACGGCCGCGCGGTGAGGATCAGTTCCTTGGCGCGGCGCTCGCCCACCGCGCGCGGCAGGTTCTGCGTGCCCATGCCGCCGGGCATGATGCCCAGGCTCACCTCCGAGAGCGCGAAGCGCGCTTCCGGGACGGCGTAGATGAAATCGCAGCACAGCGCGGTCTCCAGCCCGCCGCCAAAGGCATGCCCGTTCACCGCCGCGATCACGGGCAGCGGACATTCGACCAGCGCCATGAAGGCGCGCTCGAATATTTCGTGCTGCGCGCGCCATACCGCGTCCGTCATCCCGTTGCGCTCCTTGAGGTCGCCGCCGGCGCAGAACGCGCGCCCGCCCGCGCCGGTGAGCACGACGCAACGCAGGCTGCCGGGTTCCGCAGCGAGCCGCTCCCAGAGATCGACATGGTCGCGCCCCATCTGCGTATTGAGCGCGTTCAGGACTTCGGGGCGGTTCAGGCGCACCACCAGCAGGCGCTCGCCGCGCGGTTCGAGTGCAAGTGTTGCGTAGTCCGGAAAGCTCATCTCAGGAGCCCGGATTCGCGCAGGTAGCGCTGCACGCCGGCGTGGATCAGTTCGGGTCGCGGGGACGCGGCGACGATGTTCGCCGCCGTACTTTCCTTCGCCTGGTCGAGCCGCGCCGCAAGCGCACCCTCCGCGCGATGCAATGCGCGCGCGAGCAGATACCCCTGCTCCTCCGGCAAGCCGGGCCGCGCGAACACGTAGCTCCAGGACCCGACCGAATGGACTGCCGCGTCCTGGCCGGGATAGCTCTTCGCCGGCAGCGTGACCGCCTGCAGCGAAGGATTCTTCGCCAGGATGCGCTTCACCTCGTCCGCATCCGGCCCGACGAAGCGCGCGCCCGCCTTCGTCAGCGCGGCAAAGGCCGGCCAACCCACGCCCGCGCCCCAGAGCGCCGCTGCGCGCCCCTCTTGCAGCAGGGGTGGGCCGTCGGCCGCCTTTTCAAGCGTAATTTCCTGGTGTTCTACCCCGAGAGAATTCAGGACGATTCTTCCCAGCACCGTTATTCCGGATCCTTGCGTGCCCAGCACCACCGGCCTGCCCTTCAGGTCGGCAATACGCCGCACCGGGCTGTAGGCCTTGACCACGAACATGCCGGGTGAGGAATACATCGCGGCGACGATGCGCAGTTTCGTGCCGGGTTTCGCGAGCGCGGCGCTCGCGAGTTCGCCCGCGACCAGGCCGAGGTCCAGCTTGCCCGCTTCCAGCAGCGGCACATTTTCGGTGCTGCCCCTGGTATTGCGCGTCTCGATGCGCAGCTGCGGCTCCTGCGCGTTCAGCATCTCCGCCCAGGCGTCGCCGTAGACCGGGAAGCCGCCGCCGGGCGTGGCGGTGCCGAGCACCAGGCTCAAGACCACCGGATTCATTCCACCCAGGCGGGCGCTTTCGGGATCGCGGCGATGGCAAGCAATGCAAAGGCTTTTGATTTCATCTTCAGCTCCCTGGACCTGCGCGTTCGTCATGCATTCACGGGTTCACGGGTTCATGGGTTCATGGGTTCACGTTTCCGCAAGCGCCATCACGGCCTGCAGGATAGCAGTGCGCGACTGGCCGAGGATCATCCCCTTCCAGAGGTCGGTTTCCGTGTAGAACGCCGCGCGGATCGCGCCGTCAATCTGCGCGCGCAGTGCTGCCGGCGCATCGGGGTGGATCTCCAGCCAGTGCGCGCCGCGCAAGGCGTGCAGGACGGCGTCGAACGGCAGCGTGCCGTATTCCAGGCCCATGAGCGCGACCTGCGCGCCGGGACACTCGTCATGGATGCACAGCGCCGCCGAGCCCTTCACTTCCGCAGACGCCGAACCGCCGTCGTAGTACGACATCACATCGGCGCCGTACCAGGCGCGCGTGCGCGCGAGATCGGCGGCATCGTTGCGGCCGGCGAAAATCTTCTCGCCGTGCCCGTTGGGGCCCAGGCCGGTGTGGATGTCGATCCAGCCGATGCGGCGCTTGCCCGCGCTGTGGCGCCGCAGGAGTTCGCGCAGCGTGCGGTTGCTCCAGGACGGTGCGACGCCGGAATGGAAGAGGCCGTCGGGCCGGCTGTCCTGCCCCGCGCTTACCGCGGCCTGGAATTCCTTGTGGCCCATGCGCTCACGCGCCGCCAGGATCGCGGCGGTGTTCATGGCGGTCGGCGGCCACTCGGCGGGCAGCAGCAGTTCGTGCAGTTCCTCGTAGCCGGCGTTCTTCGGCCGCGGCCGGGAAAAATCGGCGAAATTGCGGTTCAGGTCGATGTTGTCTTCGTTCGCCCGCCGCAGGAACGAGAATCCCCAGGGATTGACCGCATGAACCAGGAGTACTGCGACCCGGCCTGCATCGATCCGCTTGAGCAGGTCGTCATCGCCCAGCAGCGCCCGCTGGCAGCCGGAACCGCAGAATCCCTCGACGCCGTGCGTGCCCGAAGTGACGATCAGCAGCGAAGCCGCATCCGCGGGACCGAGCAGCACGGAATCCATCGCCAGGTCCTCGCCCTTCGCGCCCTTGTGCGAAGGATGCAAGGCGTTTTCGACTTTGACTACGCGCCTGGCAGCCGCGGCAAGGAACTCCGCGCGCGCCTCCGCGTAGTCCCGCGCGAATACCGCTTCAGCGCGGGCCACGTCAGCCAAGCGTCGGCATGCTCAGGCCGGCGGCAGGTGTGTCCTGATGCGGCCAGCGCGTCGTCACGACCTTGGTGCGCGTATAGAACTTCACGCCTTCCATGCCGTGCACATGCAGGTCGCCGAAAAGAGAATTTTTCCAGCCGCCGAAGGAATAGAACGCCACCGGCACCGGGATCGGCACGTTTACGCCGACCATGCCGACCTGCACTTCATTCTCGAAGCGCCGCGCGGCGCCGCCGGATTCCGTGAAGATCGCGGTGCCATTGGCATATGGATTGGAATTTATGATTTCAATCGCTTTTTCCAAACTGTCGACGCGCAAGACAACAAGAACAGGGCCAAAAATCTCGTTCTTGTACACTTCCATGTCGCGCGTCACGTTGTCGAACAGCGTGGTGCCAAGGAAGAATCCTTCCTGCGGGCCGGGCTTGCGGCCGTCGAGCACCACCTTTGCTTTTTCTGAAATTCCTTTTTCTACAAAACCCAAAACCTTGTCTCGATGCGCCGCGGTGATCAGCGGCCCCATCTCGACGCCGTCCTGGTCTCCAGGGCCGATCCTGATGGCTTGTGCTTTCTTCTTCAGCAGGGAAATCAAGGGATCCGCCGAGCTTCCGACCGCCACCACCGCGGAGATCGCCATGCAGCGCTCGCCGGCCGAGCCGTAAGCCGCGCCGATCAGCGCGTCGGCGGTGAATTCGAGATCCGCATCCGGCAGCACCACCGCGTGGTTCTTCGCACCGCCCAGCGCCTGCACTCGCTTGCCGTGCTTTGCGCAGGTCTCGTAAATGTATTTGGCGATCGGAGTCGACCCTACAAAAGATATTGCATTTACAAGAGGGTGGTGCAAAAGCGCGTCGACAGCCTCCTTGTCCCCGTGCACAACGTTGAACACGCCATCGGGCAGTCCTGCTTCCTTGAAAAGCTCGGCCATGCGGATCGAGGCGGAAGGCACTTTTTCGGAGGGCTTGAGGATGAAGGTGTTGCCGCAGGCGATCGCCATCGGGAACATCCACAGCGGCACCATCGCGGGAAAGTTGAACGGCGTGATGCCGGCGCAGACGCCCACCGGCTGGCGCACCGTGTGCGTGTCCACCGCCGTGCCGACGTTTTCCGAATACTCGCCCTTCAGGAGCTGCGGGATGCCGCAGGCGAACTCGACCACTTCGATGCCGCGCTGTACCGAGCCCATTGCATCGGGCAGTGTCTTGCCGTGCTCCGCGGTGATGAGCGCGGCGATTTCCTTTTGATTTGCCTGCATCAGTTGCAGGAATTTCTGCATGACGCGCGCGCGGCGCAGGATGGAAGCATCGCGCCATTCCGGCAGCGCGGCGGCAGCGGCCTTGACCGCGGCATCGATCACTTCGTCGTTGCAATAGGGAACGCGCTTCGTCACCTGCCCGGTGGCCGGGTTATACACCTCACCCATGCGGCCCTGCGGCACCACGGCCTTGCCGTTGATCCAGACCGGGACGGTGGCGAGCTTCAATTCAGCGGGTTTGTTCATGTCGATTCCTGGCAATGTTCACGCCGCGGCACGCGCCGCGCCGGTCTTCAATCCGCAAGCGTCGAAGGCCACGCGCGTCGCGGCTTTCTCGGCTTCTGTCAGTGTCAGCAGCGGCCGGCGCACCGGGCCGCCCGCCTGCCCGAGCAATTCCTGCCAATACTTCTGGTGCGCCGCGGCCTTGCCGGGCGGCCGGGTGGATTTCAATGCGTGGCGCACGGGCGCGAGGCTCGCGTGAACAGCCCGGGCCTTCGACGCCTCGCCCCGCAGCGCGAGTTCGGTGTACTCATGCATGCGCCGGTCCACCGCCGTCTGCATCAGGTAGGGCGGCGTCGAGCACAGGTACACGCGCCAGCCCAGCTCGAGGATGTTGTCCAGCCACTCCTCTTCGCTGGAGGTGCTGACGATCAGGCGTTCGCCCGCCATGCGGGTAAGCGCGGCATAGGTCGCGCGCGGCACGCTGTATTTGATTGCCACCACGTTCGGGATTTCCGCCAGTTTCATGCACAGTTCGGGCGAGAGCATATAGCCGCAATCGGGCGGCTGGTTCCAAAGCACCACCCCGATGTCGACCTGCTGCGCGACGTGGCGGTAGTACTCGTAGAGCGTGTCATCCGTGTGGGCGCCGAAGTAAAGCAGCGGCGTGTGCACGACGATGTGATCGGCGCCTATTGCCTGCGAGTGTTTGGCGAGCTCGACCACGGCATCGATGCTCTGGTCGGAACAGGACACCATGACGCCGGCGCGAAAGGCCGCGGCCTCCTCGACGGCAATCTCGGCGCTGCGCTTGCGTTCGGCCAGGCTCATGGACGAAAACTCGGCCTGCTTGCCGTTCACGAACATGCCCTTGATGCCGAGCGGCCCGTACCAATGCCGCAGGTTTCGCCGCCAGCCCTCTTCGTCCAGCGAGAGATCGGCGCGAAACGGCATCAGCGCCGCCGCCCAGATGCCGCGCAACCGCTCGCGGGACTTCGCTTTCGCTTCGTTTTTCATCCCTTGCCCGGGTGGAGCGTACCGCAGCGCTTGCAGCTGCGCCGCGTGGTATCGGCGTGGAACGCATCGAAGGCCCGGGGCAGCTGGGTGGCGAGATCGGCGACGTGCACCTCAACCCGGTGCAGCAGCTGGTGGCAGTTCTGGCAGAACCACTCGAAGCCATCCAGCAAATCCTTGGGCCGGGTGCGTTCCACCAGCAGGCAAAGGCTTCCTGCCTCCGGCCGCTGCGGCGAATGGCGCGCGTGCGGCGGCAGCAGGAAGATCGCGCCCTCGTCCAGGTCCACGCGCTGCGGGCCCTCCGGCGTCATGATCGACAGGTAGGCATTGCCCTTGAACTGGTAGAAAAGCTCTTCGAGGGGATCGTCGTGATAGTCATGCCGCCGGTTTGGCCCGCCGACCACCGAAACGATGAAGTCAGTGTCCTGCCAGAGCTGCTGGATGCACACCGGCGGCTGCAATTTGTCGGCGTGCCCCTGGATCCAGGCGTCGAAATCGATCGCCGCCAGCACGCTGTGCAGGTTGAGGGGCTTGTGGAATTCTGCGGACACCGGCGATTCTCGGGACTGGGGCAGGCGACAGTCTAGCCTGACAA
>JBDTRO010000020.1:0-14106 GCA_039931635.1 Betaproteobacteria bacterium
TGTCAACATCTCGGTCGGCGTGACCGACGAGTTCATGGCGGCGGTCGAAAAGGACCTTTCCATCGATCTGGTCCACAAGGCAAAGCCGTGGTCCGGGACCAAGTCCACGCGGCGCGCCGACGGACTGTGGGTCTATCGCAGCGTGCGCGCGCGAGAACTGTGGGACCAGGTCATGCGCTCGACCTACGACCACGCCGAGCCGGGAATCCTGTTTCTCGACCGGATGAATCGCGACAACAACCTTTATTACTGCGAGACCATCGAGGCGACCAATCCCTGCGCCGAGCAACCATTGCCGCCTTACGGCTGCTGCTGCCTCGGGTCCATCGACCTTACGAAGTTTGTTTTGAATGCTTTTTCCGAGCAGGTGAAATTCGATTTCGAAAAATTCGGAAAAACAATTCACACCTCCGTCCGGATGCTCGACAACGTGCTGGAGGTTACCGCCTGGCCGCTCGAGCAGCAGCGCAAGGAAGCGATGGCGAAGCGGCGCGTCGGCCTGGGCTTTACGGGGCTGGGCGATGCGCTCGCGATGCTGCGCCTGCGCTACGACACCGACGAAGCCCGTGCCATGGCGGCACGGATCTCGGCGGCGATGCGCGACGAGGCCTACCGCGCGTCGACGGAACTGGCGCAGGAGCGCGGCGCGTTTCCGCTGTTCAACGCCGACATGTACCTGTCGGGAGGGAATTTCGCGAGCCGCCTGCCCGAGGAATTGAAAGCCCTGGTCATCAAGAACGGCATAAGAAATTCGCATTTGCTCTCAATCGCACCCACGGGGACCATCAGCCTCGCCTTCGCCGACAACGCTTCCAACGGCATCGAACCGCCCTTCTCCTGGGTATACACGCGCAAGAAGCGCATGGCGGATGGCACGCTGAAAGAGTTTCCGGTCGAGGACCACGCCTGGCGCAAGTACAAAGCCGCGGGCGGCGACATGAACAAACTGCCCGCCTGGTTCGTCACCGCGCTGGAGATCTCGGCCAGCTCGCATGAGCAGATGGTTGCGACCGTCGCGCCCTACATCGATACCAGCATCTCGAAGACGGTCAACGTTCCCGAGGATTACCCCTACGAGGAATTCCAGCACCTCTACATGCACGCCTGGAAGTCCGGGCTCAAGGGACTCGCCACCTATCGCCCGAACAAGGTGCTGGGTTCGGTGCTGTCCGTCGCAATGGTTGAAAAGCCGCAGGATTTCGTCGAGGACGACGTCAACCGGCGCATCCGCATCAAGACCGTGCCGCAGCCGGTGCTGGCGAGCCTGCGCTGGCCGGGACGGCCCGACCTGGGCGCCGGCAACCCGGCCTGGACCTACATGATCGAGCAGGCGCACGCCCAGTTCGCGGTGTTCGTCGGCCATATCGAAAACGGCCGCCCGCACGCGTTCGAGGTCTGGGTAAACGGCAGCGAGCAGCCGCGCGGGTTAGGCGCGCTGGCCAAGACACTCTCGATGGACATGCGCGCCAACGATCCGGGCTGGCTCAAGCTGAAGCTCGAGACGCTCGCCAAGACGGCAAGCGACGAGCCCTTCGACATGGCCTTCCCGCCCTCGGGCGAGAAAAAGCGCATGCCGTCGATTGTTTCTGCTTTTTCTCAAATAATTCTCTATAGAACAAAAGAATTGAAAGCATTCCACGACGGCCCCACGCCGCTGCTGGACGCGATGTTCAGCCTGAAGGAGCCCAAGACCGGCACCGACGGCACCATGTCCTGGACCGTGGACGTGCTCAATCCGCGCACCGGCGACGATTTCGTGCTCGGGCTGAAAGAAATCGCCTTGCCGGCGATGGAAGGCTATCCGGCGGGCGTGACGCGTCCCTACTCGATGTGGCTGTCGGGCGAGTACCCGCGCGCGCTGGACGGGCTGTGCAAGATCCTGTCGCTCGACATGCGCGTGCTCGATCCGGCCTGGATCGGCATGAAGCTGCGCAAGTTGCTGGATTTCCCGGAACCGCTGGGCGACTTCATGGCGTTCGTGCCGGGGTCAAAGAAGCAGGAAACCTTCCCCTCCACCGTGTCCTACGTCGCGCGCCTGATCATGCACCGCTACGCCATGCTCGGCATCCTGGGCGAGAACGGACTGCCGGTGCGCCAGATGGGGCTCATGCAGCAGCAGACCGCCCCGGGTCAGGTGCGCGTGATGGCCGGCGCCCGCTGCCCGGAATGCTCGAATACGACCTTGATCCGCAAGGACGGTTGTGACTACTGTACGGCATGCGGATTTACAGGCGTCTGTGGGTAGCTAGCCTGGCGGTTGGCGCAGCGGCGATCCTCGCCGGCTGCGGCGGCACGGTCAGCGTGATATCGGAGGGCGACGATGCCAACCTGATGTTGCGCGGCAATGACGCGGTGGCCTACTTCACCGCCGGCCGGGCGCTCCCGGGCCGCAGCGACATCAAGACCGACCACCACCGCGTCACCTACCGTTTCGCAAGCGAAGAGAGCAAGCGCCAGTTCATCACCAATCCCGCGCGCTACGCGCCGCAGTTCGGCGGCTTCTGCGCCCAGTCGATGGCCTACGCCATCCCGGTCACCGCCGACGCCGGCACCTTCAAGATTATTGACGGCAAGCTGTATCTCTTCTCCAGCCCGCGCGCGCGGCTCTATTTCGAGATGGACCAGGAGCGCAACCTCAAGCTGGCCACCGGCTACTGGGAATCCGAAGCGATGGACGCCAACTGGCGCCTGCAGGCCTTGAAGCGCCTGCTGTTCCGCGTCCCGGCCTACAGGAGCGATGCCCAGCTGGCAGAGGAATACGAACGGCGCTTCGGCAGGAAACCCGGCTAGAAACGGAGCCGTACCGCCAGGAGATAAAGGGTGACCGGCAACAGGAGCGCTGCGGCGGCGACTTCTGAAAGGATCGTGAGATTCGCGGTGAAGGTGTGCAACTCCATCGGCGCCACCGCGTAGTGGCCGAGGCCGTCAAAGCCCAGCGCCGCGTACACGGCAATGAATAGCAGGCCCACGGCAACGATCCTCCGCCGAATCAGGACGAAGCCGAGCACGCCCACTGAAGTAATCGCCGCCCACGCCGCGTAAACCTTGGCGCTGGTAAGCCACGCCGGGAGATTCGGGTACTCGCAGATGAACTCCGCGTTGTGGCTGAAATGCCCGAGGCTGGTAACGAAGTACGCCAGCGCCAGGGCGAGGAATAGCCCTGGAAGTTCTTTCGTATGGGCGATCACTCTTGGGCCAGTATGGCCATCGTGATCCGCGAGACACAGGTCAGCTGCCCCTTCTCGTTGGCCAGATCAATCTGCCAAACATGCGTGGAGCGTCCGATGTGAACCGGGCGTGCAATTCCGGTAACCCAACCTTCGGTGACGCTGCGGAGATGGTTTGCGTTGATCTCAAGTCCGACCGCCCGATGGCCAGGCGGCGACGCACATGCCGCGCCACACGATCCGAGCATTTCGGCGAGCAAGACGGATACACCGCCATGCAATATCCCCATCGGTTGGCGAGTGCGCGAATCGACCGGCGCCCTGGCCCGCATGAAATCGTCACCAACCTCGAGAAACTCGATACCAAGGTGGGCCACGGTCGTGCCCAGGTGGATGGCGGTCAGGGATTCAACCGAGACCGAACGCTTCCAGATCGAGGTCATGGCGAAGAAATATTGAGATCCTAAAGCTTGTGGATGGCGAACAGGCAGACCGTCATCAGCGGCTGCGGCAGGATGCCGAGCGCGAGCAGCGCAAGCCCGTTGGCCGACAGCAGCACGCGCACGCCGAGCGGGCGCGCGGTGACGGGCGCAGGGTCCTTCGGTTCGTCGAAGTACATCAGCTTCACGATCCGCAGGTAGTAGTAGGCGCCGACGAGCGAGAACACCACCGCCACCACTGCAAGCCAGATCATGCCGGCGTTGACAACCGCCGATAGCACCGCCAGCTTGGCGTAGAAGCCGACCGCCGGCGGCACGCCGGCGAGCGAGAACATGATCAGCAGCATGAGGAATGCGTACCAGGGATTGCGCCGGTTGAGGCCCTTCAGGTCGTCCAGCTTCTCGCACTCGAAGCCTTTCTGCGACAGGAGCAGCAGCATGCCGAAGGAACCGGCCGTCGTGAGCACGTAGACGATGGTGTAGAACATCGCCGCGCCGTAGGCGTCGGGCGCGTTGCGCCAGTTGCCGCCGACCACGCCGGAGAGCAGGCCGAGCAGCATGAAGCCCATGTGCGCGATGGTCGAATAGGCGAGCATGCGCTTGAGATTGGTCTGCGCGATGGCGGTGATGTTGCCGATTGCCATCGACAGCACGGCGAGGATGGCGAGCATCTGCTGCCAGTCGTGCGCCAGGTCGAGCAGGCCGTTCACCAGCAGGCGCATCGCCATGGCGAAGGCCGCCAGCTTTGGCGCCGTGCCGATTACCAGCGTCACCGCCGTCGGCGCGCCCTGGTAGACGTCCGGAATCCACATGTGGAATGGCGCCACGCCCAGCTTGAAGGCGACACCGCAGACCACGAACACCAGGCCGAAGGTGAGGAACGCCTGCTGGGTGGAATCCTTCGAAAGGGTCGCAATCTGTTTGGCCACCTCGTTGATGTTCAGCGTCCCGGTGGCGCCATAGATCATCGACATGCCGTAGAGCAGCAGCCCGGAGGCCAGCGCGCCCAGGATGAAGTACTTCATCGCCGCCTCGGTGGAGACGGCGGAATCGCGGTTCAGCGCCACCATGGCGTACAGGCACAGCGACAGCAGCTCCAGGCCGAGATACACGGTCAGGAAGCTGTTGGCGCTCATCATCGCCATCATCCCGAGCAGCGCGAACATCAGCAGGGTCAGGAATTCGCCCGTCATCAGCCCGCGGTCGGCCATGTACTGGCGCGAATACACCAGCGCCACCGACACGGCGGCATAGGCCGCGAGCTTGAGGACGTGCGCCATGACATCGGCGACATACAGCTTGTCGAAGGCGTGGACCAGTTCGCCGCCGGTCGCGAGCAGCACGAACAGGGTCGCGGCAGCGGCGATCAGCAGCAAGCCCTGCGCCAACGCCAGGCTGACCTTGCGGTTTGCGTCCTTCACGAACAGGTCCACCACCACCAGCGCGCAGGCGCCGACCAGCAGCAGGATCTCGGGCAAGGCAACGATGAAATCGAGCGCCATGTCAGTATTTCGGCAGCGCCATATGGCGCAGCAGGTCGTTTACCGAGGCGTGCATCACCTCGGTGAAGGGCAGCGGGTAGATACCCATGAACAGAACCGCAATGGCAAGCACGCCCAGCACCAGAAATTCCCTTGAATTCAAGTCTTTAAGCGAGGCAACATGATCGTTGGCAATCGCGCCGAAGATCACCCGCTTGTACATCCACAGCGTGTAGGCCGCGCCGAAGATCAGCGTGGACGCGGCGGCAAAGGCAATCCAGAAGCCGGCTTTCATCGCTCCCATGATCACCATGAACTCGCCGACAAATCCGCTGGTCGCGGGCAGGCCGCAGTTGGCCATCGCGAAGAGCATCATCAGGGCCGCAAACTTCGGCATGGTGTTCACCACCCCACCATAGTCGGCGATGTTGCGCGTGTGCATGCGGTCGTACATCACGCCGACGCAGAGGAACATCGCCGCCGAAATGAAGCCGTGCGAGATCATCTGGACCAGCGCGCCCTCGATGCCGTAGGCATTGAAGATGAAGAATCCCAGCGTCACGAAGCCCATGTGCGAAATCGACGAGTAGGCGATCAGCTTCTTCATGTCGGTCTGCACCAGCGCCACCAGGCCGATGTAGACCACCGCGATCAGCGACAGGGCGACCATCAGCCAGGCGAGTTCGCGCGACGCATCGGGCAGGATCGGCAGCGTGAACCGGACGAATCCGTAGGCGCCCAGCTTGAGCAGGATCGCCGCCAGCACCACCGAGCCGCCCGTGGGCGCCTCGACGTGCGCGTCGGGCAGCCAGGTATGCACCGGCCACATCGGCACCTTGACCGCGAAGGCGAACAGCAGGCCGAAGAACAACCACATTTGCGCCCCGTGCGGCAGCGGCAGCTTCCACCAGTCCCGGAGCGCGAAGCTGCCGCCCGACTTGTTGTACAGGTAGAGGAGCGCGACCAGCATCAGCAGCGAGCCGAGCAGCGTGTAGAGGAAGAACTTGAACGCCGCATAGACCCGGTTGGCGCCGCCCCAGACGCCGATGATGATGAACATCGGGATCAGGGTGGCCTCGAAGAACACGTAGAACAGCAGCCCGTCCAGGGCCGAGAAGACCCCGTTCAGCAATCCCGACATGATCAGGAAGGCGCCCATGTACTGGGCGACGCGTTGCTGGATCACGGTCCAGCCCGCGATCACCACCAGGATGGTGATGAAGGAATTGAGCAGGATGAAGGGCATCGAGATGCCATCGACGCCCAGCGTGTAGAAAACGTTGAACTGCGGTATCCAGGCATGGTGCTCGACGAACTGCATGCCCGGGTTCTTCAGGCTGAACCCCGTATACAGCGGCAAGGTGACGAGGAAACCGAGGATCGATCCCGCCAGCGCGATATTGCGCTGCAACGGCGCACTGCGGTCGCCGCCCGTGGCCAGCGCCAGCAGGCCGGCGAAGATCGGAACCCAGATGGAGAGGCTGAGGAGCATCAGCTCAGTTTCCTCACGTGAATACCCGGTATTTGACGAGCGCATAGATTGCGCATACGCCGAAAATCATCATGAACGCGTACCAGTAGACGAGGCCGCTCTGCAGCAGCCGCACCACGCCGGAGAACCAGACCACCAGCCGCGCCGAGCCGTTCACCATCACGCCGTCGATGGCGCGCTGGTCGCCGCCCCTCCAGAGACCCGTCCCCACCAGCCGCGCGCCCCGCGAGAAAATGCGCGCGTAGAGCTCGTCGAAGCCGTATTTGCGCTCGACCAGGGCATAGAGCGGGCCGAACGCCATGGCGACTCTTTTCGGAATATTTCTACTTTTAATATATAAAAACCAGGCAGTAACGATTCCCGCCAGGGCAAGCCAGAACGGCGGCGCCATCATGCCGTGGAGCGTGTAGCCAACGAGACCGTGGTATTCGGAATTTTCTTCTCTAAAAAGACTGTTCAAAAAGAATTCGCCGAAGACAACGTATCCAATGAACCATCCTGTCCCGATCGAAGGAATCGCCAGCAGCACCAGCGGCACAGTCACCACCGCGGGCGACTCGTGCGGCGGGTGCGCCGGATCGAAGCGCGGTTCGCCGTGGAAGGACATGAATACCAGCCGGAAGGTGTAGGCGGCGGTCACGAACACGCAGGCGAGGACGCAGAGGTAGGCAAAGGTGGCGCCCGGCGTCTGGGACAGCCTGGCCGCCTCGATGATCGCGTCCTTCGAGTAGAAACCGGCCAGCGGCGGGATGCCCACCGAGGCGATGGCGCCGATCAGCAGCGTCCAGTACGTCCAGGGCATGAATTTCTTCAGCCCTCCCATGCGGCGCATATCCTGCTCATGGTGCATGGCGATGATCACGGAACCCGCGGCGAGGAACAGCACGGCCTTGAAGAAGGCGTGCGTCATGAGGTGGAACATCGCCGCGGAATAGGCCGAGGCGCCCAGCGCCACGGTCATGTAGCCCAGCTGCGACAGCGTCGAATAGGCGACCACGCGCTTGATGTCGAACTGCGTCAGCGCGACCAGGCCCATGGCGAGCGCCGTGATGGCGCCGATCACCAGCACCACCGAACGCGCCGTCTCGGACATCTCGAACAGCGGCGACATGCGCGCCACCATGAAGATGCCCGCGGTCACCATCGTTGCCGCGTGGATCAGGGCCGAAATGGGCGTCGGGCCTTCCATCGAATCGGGCAGCCAGACATGCAGCGGAAACTGCGCGCTCTTGCCCATCGCGCCCACGAACAGCAGGATGCAGATCAGGGTCATCTGGCCTGCATTTGAAGCAGCCTGGGAAAAGACAGCGGCATAGTCCAGCGTGCCGTATTGCGCCAGCACCAGGCCAATGCCGAGCAGGAAGCCGAAATCGCCCACACGGTTGACGAGGAAGGCCTTCAGGTTGGCGTAGATCGCCGTCGGGCGCGTGTACCAGAAGCCGATCAGCAGGTAGGACACCAGGCCGACCGCCTCCCAGCCGAAGAACAGCTGCAGGAAATTGTTCGCCATCACCAGCATCAGCATCGAGAAGGTGAACAGCGAAATATAGGAAAAGAACCTCTGGTAGCCCGGGTCTTCCGCCATGTAACCGATGGTGTAGATGTGCACCATCAGCGACACGAAGGTCACCACGACCATCATCAGCACGGTGAGCCGGTCGATGAGGAAACCGATTTCCAGGCGCGTATCGCCGATGGTGGCCCAGGTGTAGACGGTGCCGGTCCAGCTGTGTCCCTGCAGGATTTCCGAAAAAATGAAGATTGAAAGCAAAAACGAAATCAAGACGCCAAGAATCGTCACGCGGTGCGACCAGGCGCGGCCGATCGCCTTGCCGAACAGGCCGGCGGCGATCGCGCCGGCGAGCGGCGCAAGCACAACGATCAGGGACAGCGTCTTGAGCATCGCGCGCGCTATCCCTTCAGCGCGTCGAGGTCATCGACGTTGATGGTGTTCAGATTACGGAACAGCACCACGAGAATTGCGAGCCCGATCGCCGACTCCGCCGCCGCCACGGTCAGGATGAAGAACACGATGACCTGGCCGGAGATGTCGCCCAGGTAGTAGGAGAACGCGAGGAAGTTCAGGTTGACCGCGAGCAGCATCAGTTCGATCGCCATCAGCAGCACGATGATGTTCTTGCGGTTGAGGAAGATGCCGATGACGGCGATCGCGAACAGGATCGCCCCGAGCACCAGGTAATGCGACAGCGTCAACTGCAGCGACAGCATCGGCATCAGCGGTCCGACTCCGTGGGCATGGAGACCAGCCTGACGCGGTCGCCGCGCTTTGCCTTCACCTGCTCCGAGGGCTCCTGCGAGCGCGAGTCCTTGCGCCGGCGCAGGGTCAGCGCGATGGCGGCGATGATCGCCACCAGCAGCACCACGGCGGCCAGTTCGAAGGCGAACACGTAGTCGGTATAGATCAGGCGCCCGAGTTCCTTGGTGTTGCTGTAGCCGGGCGGCAGCGCCTTGGGCGGCATCATGAGGCCGAACCAGCGCCCGTAGAGCACGGCCCCCATTTCGAAGGCCATCAGCGCGCCGACCGCCGCGCCGAGCGGCAGGTACTGCCAGAAGCCCTCGCGCAGCCGCTCCAGGTTGATGTCGAGCATCATCACCACGAACAGGAACAGCACCATGACCGCGCCGACGTAGACCAGCACCAGCGTAATGGCCAGGAATTCGGCGCGCAGCAGCAGCCAGATCGCCGATGACGTGAAGAAGGCCAGCACCAGGAAGAGCGCCGCGTGCACCGGGTTGCGGGCGGTGATGACGCGCAGTGCCGATCCGACCATGATCGCGCCAAATACATAGAAGACGATGGCCTCGAACATGGTCAGCGATACGCGGCATCCGCCGCGCGGTCCGCGGCGATGGTTTCTTCGTAGCGGTCGCCCACCGCGAGCAGCATCGGCTTGGTGTAGTACAGGTCGCCGCGCTTTTCGCCGTGGTATTCCAGGATCCGCGTCTCGACGATCGCGTCCACCGGGCAGGCCTCTTCGCAGAATCCGCAGAAAATGCATTTCACCAGGTCGATGTCATAGCGCGTGGTGCGGCGCGTGCCGTCGGCCCGCGCCTCGGATTCGATGTGGATCGCGACCGCCGGGCACACTGCCTCGCACAGCTTGCAGGCGATGCAGCGCTCTTCGCCGTTCGGATAGCGGCGCAGCGCGTGCAGGCCGCGGAAGCGCGGGCTCATCGGCGTCTTTTCCTCCGGGAACTGGACCGTGATCTTGCGCGCGAACACATGGCGGCCGGTGAGCGCCAGGCCGCGCAGCAGCTCAAGCAGCAGGAAAGAGCGGAAAAATTCGACGATGCGTTTCATGGCGTCACTTCCAGATGTTCCAGGGTGTCTGCATCCACGCGCCGATGACGGCGATCCAGACCAGCGTCAGCGGAATGAACACCTTCCAGCCCAGCCGCATGATCTGGTCGTAGCGGTAGCGCGGCAGGGTCGCCCGGATCCAGAGGAACATCGTGACGACGATGAAGATTTTCACCAGCAGCCAGACCAGCGGCGGGACGGCCATGGTGAGTGCGCTGTCGAAGGGCGGCAGCCAGCCGCCGAAGAACAGGATCACGGTCAACGTCGAGATCACGAGCATGTTGATGTATTCGGCGAGGAAGAACAGCGCGAAGGCCATGCCGGAGTACTCGACCATGTGGCCGGCGACGATCTCGGATTCGCCCTCGACCACGTCGAAGGGCGCGCGGTTGGTCTCGGCGATGCCGGAGATGAAATACACCAGCAGCATCGGCAGCAGCGGCAGCCAGTTCCACGACAGTCCAGAGACGCCCGCGTTCGCGAAGCGCCCCTTGCCCTGCGCCGCGACGATGTCGGACAGGTTCAGGCTGCCGGAAACCATCAGCACCACCACCAGGGCGAAGCCCATGGCCAGTTCGTACGACACCATCTGCGCCGCCGAACGCATTGCGCCGAGAAAGGCGTACTTGGAGTTCGAGGCCCAGCCGGCGATGATCACGCCGTAGACCCCCATCGAAGTGAGCGCCATGATGTAGAGCAGCCCGGCATTGATGTCGGCAAGGACCAGGTTGGGCGCGAACGGAATCACCGCCCAGGCGGCCAGCGCCGGCATCAGGGTCAGGATCGGCGCCAGCACGAACAGCATCTTGCTGGCGTTGGCAGGGTAGATCACTTCCTTGAAGAGAAGTTTTATTCCATCGGCAATGGGTTGCGCCCAGCCACCCAGCCAGGGAATTCCAAAAAAAGTAACCCTGTTGGGCCCAATCCGGATCTGTATCCAACCGATGAGCTTGCGTTCCCACAGCGTCAGGTAGGCCATGCACAGGAACAGCGGCGCCACGATGCAGGCAATGAACACCAGCGAGGTCGCCAGCTCGTACGCCGCCGGGCCCCAGGTCGGGCCGAACTTGAATTCCGCGTAGGCGAGCAGCGACTCGAGCACTTCAGGCCACCTGCCGCGCGGTGATCTTCTCGAGCGTGACGGCGCCGAACATGGGTCCCAGGCCCGCCGTTGCCGGATGTCCCGCGGCAATGCGCACACAGTTATCCGGCAGCTTGTCGTCCAGCGCCGCGGCGAGGCCCGCTTCCCCCTCGCCCTGCCTGACCAGCACCAGGCCGCCCGCCTGCAGGCCGAGCGACTGCATAAGATTCGCGTTCATCCAGGCGCGCGGGATCTGGGCATCGTGCGTCTTCTGCAGCGGCGGCGAGCGCCGCGCCAGCGGATCGGAGAAATAGATCGGCACGTCCGAGATGCGCTGGATCCCGGAGGACGGATTTTTTTGTTCGGTAACCGGAAAATCGATCTGATTAGACAGCAGACCCTGCATGTCCCTGCCCGCCAGGCAGGCATCCCTCACCTGCTCCGCCGTTTCGAATTCGAAGTCCGGCAGGCCGAGCATCGTGCCAAGCACGCGCAGCACCTTCCAGGCGGGGCGCGCGTCGCCCATCGGCCGCACCGTGGCGTGGAATCCCTGCACCCGGCCTTCGGTATTGATGAAGGTGCCTGCCGTCTCCGTGAACGGCGCGATCGGCAGCAGGACGTCGCCGGTGTCCGACTTGAACACGCTCAGGTTGACGATGAATTTCGCATTTTTTACCGGATGCACGCAGTCGAACTGCGGATCCATGTTGAGCAGCAACAGGGATTTCTTCGCGAGCGCCGCGGGCAGGCCGCCCTTCGCCGGCAACCCGGCCACGTATCCACCCACCGAATTGGCCGCTTCACCCAGAAAGCCGACCTTCGCGCCGACTGCCTGCGCGGCGGCATGGATGGCAGCGGCCTGCGGGTGCTGCTGGGCGAAGTTGCCGAGCAGGATGGCCGAATTCTTTCCTGCTTTTAATACCTCGGTAAATGACCCCAGGGCTGAAAGGATTTCCGACGGCGGGACAATCTTCCTGCTGGCAATCTTCATCAGCCAGTCGTCGTCCACCGAATGCAGCACGTGAATCTGCGTGCCGCGCTTGGCAGCCTGGCGCAGGCGCTGGGCGATCAGCGGGTGGTCCTTGCGCAGGAAGGAACCGACCACCAGCACGCGGTCGAGCTTGGCAAGGTCGGTGATCGGCATGCCCAGCCACGGGATGCCCTTGCGTCTGCCGTCGCCTGAAAAATCGCTGTGGCGCAGGCGGAAATCCGCCGGGCCGCCGAACTTCCCGGCGAGATAAAGCTCTTCGAGTGTGGAATGCGGAGACGCGAGCACGCCCAGGTTGGATTTATCCACGGCAGAAACAATAAAATCCAATGCCCCTTGCCAGTCGGTTTCTTCCCACTGACCGTTCTTCTTCACCATCGGCGCCGTCAGGCGTTCGTCCGAATTCAGCGCCTCGTAGGAGAAGCGGTCCTTGTCGGACAGCCAGCATTCGTTCACCTGCTCGTTCTCCAGCGGCAGGACGCGCATCACCTTGTTCTGCTTCACCTGCACCACCAGGTTCGAGCCCAGGCCGTCGTGCGGCGACACCGACTTGCGGCGCGCCAGTTCCCAGGTGCGGGCGCTGTAGCGGAAGGGCTTGGAGGTCAGCGCGCCCACCGGGCAGATGTCGATCATGTTGCCCGAGAGTTCGGAATTAACGGACTGGCCGACAAACGCGACGATCTCGGCATGCTCGCCGCGCCCGATCATGCCTAGTTCCATCACGCCTGCGACTTCCTGGCCGAATCGCACGCAGCGCGTGCACTGGATACAGCGGCTCATTTCCTCAGCGGCGACGAGCGGACCGATGTCCTTGTGCAGCACCACCCGCTTTTCCTCCTCGAAGCGCGAGGCGGATTTGCCGTAGCCCACGGCGAGGTCCTGCAACTGGCACTCGCCGCCCTGGTCGCAGATCGGGCAGTCGAGCGGATGGTTGATGAGCAGGAACTCCATCACGCTGTTCTGCGCCTTCTTCGCCACCACGGAGGCGGTCTTCACCTTCATGCCGTCGGTCACCGGCGTGGCGCAGGCCGGCAGCGGCTTGGGCGCCTTCTCGACTTCGACCAGGCACATGCGGCAGTTGGCCGCGATCGACAGCTTCCGGTGGTAGCAGAAGTGCGGCACGTAGATGCCGAGTTTGTTGGTCGCGTCCATCACGGTGGAACCGTGCGGGACTTCGACCTCCTTGCCGTCGATTTCGACCTTGAGCATTTACGCGGCTTCTTTCAGATTTTTTTCTTTATGAAGTATCGAACCGGCTCTTCCCCACTTGGGCTCCACATCCGCTCCCTGCACAAGGCAACCCTTGTGTTCGATGTGGTGCACGAACTCCTGGCGGTAGTGCTTGAGGAAGCTCTTCACCGGCAGCGCTGCGGCGTCGCCGAGCGCGCAGATGGTGCGGCCGGCGATGTTGTCGGCGACATTGTCCAGCAGCTCGAGGTCCGCCATTTTTCCGTGCCCGGTCTCGATCCGGTTCACCACGCGGTACAGCCAGCCCGTACCTTCCCGGCAGGGCGTGCACTGGCCGCAGGATTCCTCGAAGTAGAAGTACGACAGGCGTTCGAGTGCCCGCACCATGCAGGTGGTCTCGTCCATCACGATCACCGCGCCCGATCCGAGCATTGAACCGGCCTTGGCGATGGAGTCGTAATCCATGTCGGTCTTCATCATGATGTCGGCGGGCAGCACCGGCATCGACGAGCCACCCGGAATGACCGCTTTTAATTTATTTCCTGTTCTAACACCCCCAGCCATTTCGAGCAGCTTGGCGAAGGGAGTTCCAAGCTTCACTTCGTAATTTCCGGGGCGGTTCACATGTCCCGTCACGGAGAAGAGCTTGGTGCCGCCGTTGTTCGGCTTGCCCAGCGCGAGAAAGGCGTCGCCACCATTGCGCACTATCCAGGGCACCGCGGCGAAGGTCTCGGTGTTGTTGATGGTGGTGGGCTTGCCGTAAAGGCCGTAGCTGGCCGGGAACGGCGGCTTGAAACGCGGCTGGCCCTTCTTGCCTTCGAGCGACTCGAGCAGCGCGGTCTCTTCGCCGCAAATGTAGGCGCCGTAGCCGGCGTGCGCATAGAGCTCGAACGAGAAATCCGAACCGAGGATGTTCTTGCCGAGGAATCCGGCCTGCTTCGCTTCCG
>JBDTRO010000021.1:0-3851 GCA_039931635.1 Betaproteobacteria bacterium
TCCACCTGGACGCCCACCCCGAAGACGTCTGGGACGCCGTGCGCGACGTCGGCAACACCCACCAGCGCCTCTGCCCCGGCTTCCTCACCGACTGCAAGATGGACGGCCCCGACGCCCGCATCGTCACCTTCGGCAACGGCATGGTGGTGAAGGAACTCATTGTCAGCATTGAAGACGACAAACGCCGCGTCGCCTGGTTCGCCGTCGGTGGGCGGCTATCGCATTACAACGCTTCGATGCAGATCTTCGCGGATGGCGACGGCACGAAGGCCGTCTGGATTGCCGATCTACTGCCGAATGAAATGGCGGGGGCGATCGGCGGGATGATCGAGCAGGGGTTGGGGGCAATGAAGAAAACCTTGACGACTGCTTCGGTCTGAATGACCGGTTGAAACCGCCGTCAAAAGCGGTCATTCGCCATTTCCCGAGGTGGAAGCTTCCTAAGCAACCCGAGCGAAAAGTGGCCTACCGTACCCTCGCATCAATAATTCGTTGCCAGTTGGGCAGCTCTCCGTCTGGTTTCCCATCCGAGCCAGTCAGATAGCGCCTCGTCAACTCCTGAGAGTCGAGATCCTCGAGTACCGTCAACCCGTGCCGTGACGCAAACTCGGTCGCCTCGTCTGGCGTCCATCCGAGTACGAATGGCTCACCGATGGCCGCAAGTCCTTTTGCCTGGGACGCCGCAGCGTACAACCCCGTGTAATCACCCTCGACTACTCGGCGCAGCACGTAGTCGTAGACCACCATGCTCCCGGATAGTGAAAGGCGCCGGATAAACTCAAACGTCGCGCTATTGCCCGCTTCGTTCACATACATTGATACGCCCTCGAGGATGAAGAGGGTCTTTTGCCGGGAATCGTACCCAACTCCAGGAAGGACCTTTTCAAGGGACTGCGTATCAAAGTCGATGGGCGCGTAATGCACGAACGGTGGCAGCACTCCGAACACGCGGGTCACCGCTTGTTGTTTCGCGCTGCTGATATCCGGAAGATCAACCTCGAAGAATTCGAGTTTTGGATAGGCGTTGTGGAAACGATAGGCACGACTGTCGAATCCGGCTCCCAGCACGACTACCTGCGTGACGCCTTCGGAAGCAGCTTTCTCCAGTTGCGCGTCGATATGTTGTGTCCTGGCATTCACATAGAAGAATCCCGCGTACGCTTCAGGGTTGTCGTCCATGACGTCCCGTGCGGCCTCGTACTCTCGCGGCAACCGGACCGGATCGCAAAACTTGCTCGCAAGCAGGTCCCTGCTTCTCAATTTCGGGTCGGGGTGTTGTGCGGCGATTGCTCGATACTCACATACGGCTTTAGCTGTCCACGAGACCGCGCCGGGAGGAACAGCGAATGCTCGGGTCGCGCTCAAATTTCCGAGTGCCGCTGCGGCAAAGAGAATGACGCCAAGCCTATTCATATTGCCCCGAGGAATGCCCTGAATCCTGCTATTTCAAGCCTTCGGCGCCTTGAGTTCTTCCAACCGGTCCGTCGCCGGCGCAGGCGTGGGCGAGAGAGCGGCGATTTCGGCGCGCAGGGCGGGCGTCATCTCGATGCGCACGGCGTTGAGCGAATCCTGCAATTGCTCCAGGTTGCGCGCGCCGACGATGGGCGCGGTGATGGCGGGGTGGGCGCCGACCCAGGCGACGGCGGTGGAGACGGGGTGCAGGCCTTTTTTCTTGCAGAAGGCGACGAATTTGTCGGCGACTTCGAAGGCCCATTTTTCGCCGTAGCGCGCTTCGTACATCTTGTTGGCCCTGAGGCGGCCGGCGGCTTTGGCGCCGGCTTTGCCGGAGTATTTGCCGGAGAGCAGGCCGGCGGCGGCGGGGGAGTAGGGAATGACGCCGATGCCGTTGGCTTCGGCCATCGGCAGCAGTTCCACTTCGGCCTGGCGCTTGACGAGGCTGTACATCGGTTGGATCACCTGCAGGCGCGCGGAGTTGTGGCGTTCCTGCAGGTCCACGGCGCGCTGCGTCTGCCACGCGGACCAGTTGCTCACGGCGGGATAGAGGACTTTGCCGGAGCGCACCAGGTCTTCCAGGGCGCGCACGGATTCTTCCAGCGGGGTGCGCTTGTCGTAGTGGTGCAGGAAGTAAACCTCGACGCGGTCGGTCTGCAGGCGCTTCAGGCTCGCCTCCACCGCGCGGATGATGTGGCGGCGCGAGGTGCCGCGCGCGTTCGCGTCTTCGCCGGTCGCGTTGAAGCCCTTGGTGGTGATGACGAGTTCGTTGCGGTGGCCGCGCATCAGCGCGCCGAGGATTTCCTCGGCCTTGCCCTTGTTGTACTGGTCGGCGCAATCGTAGAAGTTGATGCCGGCGTCGCGCGTTGCCTTGTACATGGCGGCGGAGGTCGCTTCATCGGCGTCGCCGCCGAAGGACATGGTGCCGAAGCACAGTTCAGACACCATCACACCGGTACGGCCGAGAGGTTTTTGTTTCATGCGCGCATTTTATCGCGCGGCGCGCCGCTCCAGCATGAGGGCGATGCCTTCGTTCACCGCCAGCGCCGCCAGCACCACCAGGCCGCCGAAGACGACGGCGGCGCCCGGCGCCTCGCCCAGCGCGAGCCAGACCCAGAGCGGCCCGAGGACCACTTCGAGCAGCGACAGCAGCCCGACCTCCGCGGCGCTCAGCTGCAGCAGGACCACCCGCACCAGGAGCACGCAGGGCAGCGCGAGCTGGAACACGGCGAGCGCGCCGTAGAGCGCAAGGTCGCCCGCCGACGCGCTGAAGGGCATGGCCATGGGCCAGGTCACGAGCACCGAGATCAGGCCGCCGGCGAGCAGCGCGGGCACCAGGTCCACGCGCCCGTGACCCTTCTTCACCGCCACCGTGTTGGCGGCGGCCGCGATCGGGATGGCGAGCGCGATCAGGCTGCCTTCGAGGTTGCCCGTGCGAAACGCGTCGTTGAACATTACGCCGATGCCGCCCACCGCGGCGGCGATCGCGAGCCAGGTGCGCAGCGGAACGCGTTCGTGCAGGAACAGCCAGCCGGCAATCGCGGCGCAAAACGGCATGATGCCGATGATGAACAGGGCGTTGGCCACTGTTGTCCAGCTCAATGCGAGCATGAAGCACACGAACATGGCGGCCCAGCAGAGGCTGGACACGAAGCCCGGCCATCCCATCGAGACGAGCCTGCGCGGGGCGCCCGCGCCGTATTGCACCAGCATGAGGACGGCGATCGCGACGCAAAGGAACAGCGAGCGCCAGAACGCCGCCTCCCAGCCGTTGCTGACCGAAGAGGCGCGCGTGACGACGCCCGCCGTGCTCCAGAGGAGGGTGCACAGGACCATCACCGCGATGGCGAACCTGTGCCGGACGGTATCTATCTTGGACGCACCCAGGTTTCAGACCAGGCCAGGCAGGCGCTGGTCGAATCGCGGTCGCCGCGCTTCTCGGCGTAGGGCGTGCCCGTGGTGGACTTGCCGTTGAGCGACATGCGCGCGGCGCGCGCCGGGAAGAAGGTGCTGAATACCCCGATCGGGCGGCCGCCGGAGCCCGGCGGCATCGTGAGCACGAAGGGCGCGAGGAAGTCCTCCCAGGTGAAGAGGATGTCGGCGTCTTTGGCAGTGACCAGCTCGGCGGCGCGCGAATTGATGTCGCCGGACCGCGTGAACACCGCCGGCGCCACCGGCGTCTTCGCGTCCGCGAAGGCCGGGTAGAGCAGCGATTCGATCTCCTTTTGCAGCCAGCGCGCCACCGGCGGGTTGTCGGACCAGATCTTCACCGCGCCGCCCGTGAGCGTACTCATGAGGAACAGGGCATGGCCGGCGCCCGCCGGGCACCACAGCACGCGCCAGTGGCTGGCGCGGTCGGTCTGGGTCTTGCCGCCGTCGGGGCTGAAGCGGATGAACGA
>JBDTRO010000022.1:0-10610 GCA_039931635.1 Betaproteobacteria bacterium
GACGTCTACCCGCTGATGGTGAAATACGTCGGCCACGACCGCGAGGAGCTGCTCGCCGAGGCGGAAAAAGTGCTGGTGGAGAGCGGCGTCGTTAACGTAGGCGACCTTATCGTGCTCACCATCGGCGAGCCGATCGGCAAGTCCGGAGGAACCAACACCATGAAAATCGTCAAAGTCGGGGAGCATCGAAAAATATGAGCGGACTTACACCGAATGCGAACAATCACGCTGGGCTGCCGTCGCTTGCGAGCCGATTTGTCGATATTGCGTCGCTCCCCTGGGAGAAGACCCGCTTCGCGGGAGTCGAGGGAAAGACCCTGGTAGTGGACCGCGAGACGGGCATGGTCACCGCGCTGATGAAATTCGCGCCGGGGGCGAAACTGACCGATCACGAGCATATGCGGATCGAGCAGACCTACGTGCTCGAAGGCTCTCTAGTATGCGGCGAGGGCGAATGCAAGGCGGGCGAATTCGTCTGGCGCCCCGCGGGCAGCCGGCACGAGGCCTGGGCCGGGGCACAGGGCGGACTGATGCTCGCGATCTTCCAGATCCCGAACAAGTTCCACGAGAAGGACGGGCGGGAAACGGACCAGACGGGACAGGACTGGAACGCCGCCTGGTCCAAGGCGTTGTTCGGGTAACTGAGCGGGTAACTGAGCAGCTAGTTTTTCTTTCCTTCGTACAAATCGCGTCCCTTCACCAGGGCGCGGATTTTTCCGTCGGCCATATTGCGTTTCAGCATCCAGAAACCGCAGTCGGGGTGGATGTATTTCACGCGTCCCCTGCCAAGGACTTTGTCCGCGCGCTCTATCGCGCGCGCAATCTGGTCGGCGCTTTCGATCTCGGTCTGCTTTATATCCACTACGCCGAGGCCGAAGCCGATGTCGCGCCGCAGTTCCTTGAATACCGCCAGTTCCTCGGGGGGCCGATGGGCGGTTTCCATCACTATGTGATCGACCTTCAGGGCATTCAGGTAGCCGAGCAGCTTGCCCCACGTTCCCTTCTGGATGGATTGGCCGCCGTAGTTGCCGAAGCACAGGTGAACCGCCGCCTTCGCCTTCTTCGGCACCGCCTTGAGAACCTTGTTGATCGCCGCGGCCGCCCATTGCCACTCGTCAGGGTTGCCCGGCAGGTTTGCCTCGTCGACCTGAACTACATCCGCGTCCAGGCGCTTCACCTGATCGGCCAGCACGTCGGCGATCGCGTGGGCCAGCTTCTCCGGATCGCGGTAATGCCGGTCGTGCAGCATTTTCGCGAGCATGTGGGGGCCGGTAAGCGTGAACTTGAATGGCCTGCTCGACAGGCCTCGCCCGCGTGCGCAGGCGAGCGGCAGATTCAGGCTGCCGGGACCGATCGCACTTTCGACGACCCCCGGCGGACGGCTGCGGAACCGCGTCGCCGCACCGCGGGAGTAGTCGATCCATTCGGAGAAGCCGATATCGGCGCGCACGCCCGCCATCGGCTTGACGAAATATTCGATCATGCCGTTGGTCTGCGGATGGTTGACATCGAAGCGGTAGAGTTCGCCGTCGCACACCACGTCGAGGCCCGCCTGCTCCTGGGTGTCGATCACGACGCGCATGGCATCGTCCAGCGCCTGCTCCGATGGCGCGGCGGCGAGCCAGTCGGGCAGCGGATAGGAACCGACGACGGTGGTCAGGATGCGCGGCTTGGCCATGCGGGACTTCCTCCAGGTAGCCCGGATTATATAATCTTCACCAGATGGTTAATTCCAAGGTTCGCGATCCTGAACGCACGCGGCGGCGCATCCTCGATGCCGCGACCGCGGAATTCGCGCGCTTCGGCCTGGGCGGCGCGCGCGTCGACCGCATCGCGGCGCGCGCCGGCGCCAACAAGCGCATGCTCTATTACTACTTCGGCAGCAAGGATGGCCTGTTCCTCGCGGCGCTCGAAGGGCGCTATGCCCACATCCGTGCGGCCGAGCAGCAGCTCGATCTCGAGCACCTGGAGCCGCGCGCCGCGCTGCGGCGGCTGGTGCAATTCACCTGGGACTATTTTCTCGAGCATCCGGAGTTCATGACGCTGCTGAACAGCGAAAACCTGCACAAGGGCAGGCACGTGCGGCGCTCGCGGCGCGTGCCGGAGATGCATTCACCCCTGGTTGCAACCTTGCGCGCGATCCTGTGCCGGGGCGAACGCTCGGGGGTCTTCCGCAAGGGCATCGACCCGGTGCAGCTCTACATCTCGATCGCCGGCGAGGGCTATTTCTACCTGAGCAACCGCTTTACGCTGTCGCAGATCTTCAACCGCGACCTGATGACGAAGAGCGCGCTCGGCGCGCGCGCGCGACACAACACCGACATGATCCTGAACGCGCTGCGGGTTGACAGTGCCGCGCGCGGCCGATAGCCTGTTAACCACATAGTTAATACATGGGAAAGATCGTTCGTGTCGAGGTCGGGCGATTCGATTACGAACTCGTCGGCGAGTTCAAGTTCTTCAAGGCCGGCGTGCGTCCTTCGGTGCTTGTGCGCCTGACCGACGACGACGGCGTCCAGGGCTGGGGACAGTCGGTGCCCGTGGAGACCTGGACCTACGAAACCGTGGAGAGCGTGGATTCCACCCTCAGGAACTACCTGGCCGGCGCCGTGCTGGGCGCGGACGCATCCGATCTGGGTGCGGTGCACGCGCGCATGGAGCGCGCGATCCGGCCATCTTTTTCCGTAGGCCAGCCGCTGTGCAAGGCCGCAATCGACCTTGCCTGCCATGACCTGTGGGGAAAGCAGGCGGGGAAAAGCGTCTCGGCATTGCTCGGCGGCGCTAAAAGACGCGAGGTGAAGCTCTCCTGGACGGTACAGGCGCCGACGCTGCAGACGGCGCAAGCGCAGCTCGAGCAGGGTCGCGCGGCGGGTTACGAGAATTTCAATATCAAGCTCGGTCCGCCGCAGACGCCGGCCTATGACCTGGAACTTGTGCGCCTGGTCCATGCGTTCGCACCCCAGGGGTTTCATTGGGCCGATGCCAACACGAGTTACGACCTGGACACGGCGCTGGCGCAGGCGCCGCGGCTGGCCGACTTGGGGCTGAAGGCGCTCGAATCCCCGCTGCCGCCGAATCGGATCCGCGATTACCAGCAGCTCAGGCGCCAGGGCGCGCTGCCCATCCTGATGGACGAGGGCATCGTTTCGCCTGTCGAGGTGGCGGAGTTCATCGCGCTCGGCATGTTCGACGGCGTCGCGATGAAGGTCGCTCGGTGCGGCGGCTTGTGGCATGCGTCGCGGATCGTCGATCTGCTGCACGAGAACGGCCTGCTGGTATTCGCATCGGGACTGACCGATCCCGAGCTCTCGCTCGCGGCTTCGATCCACCTGTTCGCCTGGGCCGGGCTCGACTCTGCCGCCGCGCTGAACGCGCCGCAGTATGTGGCCAGGCGCGGCACCGCCGACGCGGTCTTCCGCGCGAATCGCGATCGCGTGCGTGTTCCCGCTGGCCCGGGACTGGGCGTGACGATGGAGCCGCGCGCCGAGCGCGCACTCAGCACCGCGGCCCAGGCATGAAGAACACCGGCACATTCGGCGCCGCGGTGGTCGCGAAGCTCGCGCCACTGGCCGGCATCGTCGTGTTTCTCGCTGTCTGGGAGGCCGGCGTCAGGCTGTTGAAGGTGCCCAAGTACCTGATGCCGCCGCCCTCGGCAGTCCTCGATGTATTCATCCAGGAATACGCCAAGCTCGCTTATCACGGCTGGGTGACCACCTACGAGATGCTCCTTGGCTACGCGCTTGCCGTCGCGGTTGCGATTCCGCTCGCGATCGCGATCACGGCATCGCAGCGCTTCGACCGCTTCGTCACGCCGCAGCTGCTGTTCTTCCAGGTGGTGCCCAAGGTCGCGATCGCCCCGTTGTTCCTGGTGTGGTTTGGCGTCGGCACCACACCCAAGGTGCTGGTCGCGTTCCTGATCTCGTTCTTTCCCATCGTCATCGACGCCGCGGTCGGGCTGCGCTCGATGTCCTCCGAGATGCGCGACCTCGCCCGTTCGATGGGCGCGTCGCGCTGGCAGGTTTTCGCGCGCTTCCGCCTGCCCACCAGCCTGCCGTATCTCTTCAGCGGACTGAAAGTTGCCGCGACGCTCGCCGTCGCCGGAGCGGTGGTGGGCGAATTTGTGGGCGCCGACAAGGGTCTGGGGTACCTGCTGCTGGTGACCAATTCCAACATGGAGACCGCGCTGATGTTCGCCACCATCGTGGCGCTCACCATCATCGGTCTGGTGTTCTTCTACGCGGTTGAATTCCTGGAGAAGCTTCTGATTCCCTGGCACGTGACGCATCGCGTGCGCGAGGACGCAGGTACGATGTAACCGTTTTTCACTTGGAGGAGGAGAAATCATGAAACGCAGCCTTGTATTCCTTGTTGCCAGCATGCTGCTCGCGGGGCCGACCCTGGCGCAGCAGAAACTCGAGAAATTCCCGTTTCGCCTGAACTGGACGTTGTATGGCGAGCACGCTCCGTTCTTCGTCGCTCGCGACAAAGGCTTTTATGCGCAGGAGGGGCTGGAGGTGGAGATCCAGGAGGGCAGCGGCTCGACCACGGTCGCGCAGCTGGTCGCCAATTCCACCAGCCCTGTTGCGTATGTCGACGCGGCGACCATGATGCGCGGAGTCGGCGCCGGCATGCCGATCAAGGCGGTGGGCGTGACCCTGCAGCAAAGCCCGATGGCCTTCATCTACCGTGCCGATGCGGCGCGCCCGACCAAGATCTCCGAGATCAAGGGCAGCAGGATCGCGATCACGGCGGGCGACGCGAGCCTCGCCATCTTTACCGCCTTCATGGGCAAGCTCGGCATGAAGGTGGAAGACGTGCAGATGATCACGGTGGCGAACCCGGCGGCCAAAGAGCAGGCCGTGCTCGCCAAGCAGGCCGACGCACTGCTCGGCTACTTCATGGATCAGGGACCGCGCATGCAGCTCCAGTCGGGCGTCAAGATGGGCTGGACGCGGCTCTATGACATGGCGGGCGTCACCACCTTGTCCAGCGCGATCATCACCAACAACAACTGGCTGAAGGAGGAGAAAAACCAGGACGCGCTGCGCCGCTTCATGCGCGCCTCGCAGCGGGGCTGGCAGTACGCCTTCGACAACCGCGCCGAAGCGGCCGAGATATTCCGCAAGGCCGCACCGGTGTTCACGCAGGAGATCGCGCTGCTGGAGGTTGAGGGAACGATGACGATCATCCGTACCGAGCGCGCCAAGGGCAAGCCGATCGGCTGGACCGCCACCGAAGACTGGAAAGACACCCAGGATCTGCTCTCGACCTTCGCAAAGCTCAGTCCCCAGTCCGACCTGAACGTCTACTTCACCAACAGCTTCCTCTCCGAGGCGCCTTACCAGCCGAGAAAGTAGTGGCCGAGCCCCACATCAGGCTGAAGGACGTCGGCAAGGTCTACGAAACCCAGGACGGGGTCGTCGAGGCCTGCGCCGGCGTCACGCTCGACATCGGCCAATCGGAGTTCGTGGCCATTGTTGGCCCGAGCGGTTGCGGCAAGACCACCATCCTGAAAATGGTGGCGGGCCTGGTGCCCTTCAGCTCGGGAGGCATCACGATTGGCGGCAAGCCCGTGGACCGTCCCCAGACCGACGTCGGGATCGTGTTCCAGGACGCGATCCTGCTCGACTGGCGCACCGTGCTCGAGAACGTGATGCTGCAGGTCGACATCCGGCGTCTCGACCGGGCTACCTTCGAGCCGATCGCCCGGGACCTGATCAAGGCGACCGGGCTGCAGGGGTTCGAGGGCCGCAAGCCCTTCGAGCTTTCCGGCGGCATGCGGCAACGGGTTTCGATCTGCCGCGCGCTGGTCCACGACCCGCACCTGTTGATGATGGACGAGCCGTTTGGCGCGCTTGATGCGCTGACACGCGAGCAGATATCGATGGACATCCAGCGTCTGTGGATGGAAAAGCGCAAGACGGCCCTGCACATCACGCACAGCATTCCGGAGGCGGTCCTGCTGGCCGACCGGGTTGTGGTCATGGGCCCGAGGCCGGGCCGCATCGTCGAGATCATCGACATCGACTTGCCGCGGCCGCGGCGGCTGGACAGGTTGCCGCCGCAGTTCAATGCGTACGCCGGCAGGATTCGAGACATCTTCAAGGCCAAGGGCGTGCTGGCGATGGATTGACATGGAGTTTTCAGTCCAGGAAGTCTCGTTTTTCGAGCGCGATGTATGTCTGCGCCTGCCGTTTCGCTTCGGCATCGTGACGCTCACCGCGGCGCCCCAGGCGTTCGTCCGGGCGCGTATCCGCCTGGCGGATGGCCGCGCGGTGGAGGGCGCGGCGGCCGAACTGCTGGCGCCGAAATGGTTCGACAAGGATCCCGCGCTCAGCAACGAGGACAATTTCGAGCAGCTGCGGGAGTCGTTGCGCGCAGCGCGCTCGCGCTACCTCTCGAACGGAATGCGCACGGCGTGGGCGCATTCCTCGTCCGGCAAGGGGTTGGTGGAGAACTACGGTCCGGCGCTCCTCGACCGCGCGCTGCTGGACGCGCTTACCCGGGGAATTGGAATCTCATTCTTTAGCGCGATCCGGGAAAATATTATCGGTGCCGGACCGTTCGAAGGCATCGATATGGTGGCGTTTTTTGCATCCCTCAAGCCGCGAAAAGTGATTGCGGCGCGTCACACCGTCGGCCTGGTCGACCCGATCACCGGGGCGGATCAGACGGAGCGCGTGAACGACGGCCTGCCGGAAACACTGGAGGAGGTCGTCGCCCGCTACGGCCATCGCTGGTTCAAGCTCAAAGTCGGCGGCGACGCGGTGGCAGACGTCGAGAGGCTGTGCTCGATCGCGTCGGTTCTCGACCGGATTCCGGGTCCGTACCATGCGTCACTCGACGGCAATGAGCAGTACGACGATATCGCCGGAGTGGCCGAACTCTGGTCGAAAATGAAGGCAGAAGCCCGCCTGAAGCGGCTGGTGGACAGCATCCTCTTCATCGAGCAGCCGGTGAAGCGCGCGCGGGCGCTCGAACGCAAGATCGCCGGCATAGGCAAGCCGGTCATCATCGACGAGTCGGACGATTCCATGGACGCATTTCCGCGCGCGAAGGCCCTCGGCTACCGCGGCGTGTCCTCCAAGACCTGCAAGGGAATCTACAAATCGCTCATCAACGGCGCCCGCTGCGCCGCCTGGAATCGCGGGAAATCGGGGCCAGAGCCCGATTTCTTCATGACCGGCGAGGATCTGACGATCCAGGCGGGGCTCGCTTTGCAGCAGGACCTTGCGCTGGTTTCTTTGCTCGGGCTGACGCACGTCGAGCGCAATGGGCATCACTACGTGAATGGCATGGCCGGGCTGCCACAGTTGGAGCAGGACGCCTTTCTCGCCGGGCATCCCGATCTCTACGAGCGCAGTCACGGCGCGGTGCGGGTGCGGATCGACGGCGGCCTGCTCTCGATAGGCTCGCTTGATTGCGCCGGTTATGCCAGCGCGGCAATGCCCGATTGGCGGGCAATGCGAGAGATGGAGCGCGCGTGAGAATCGCCTTGTGCAACGAGGTCATCGCGCCGATGCCGTTTCCGCAGCAATGTGTCTACGCGGCCAAGCTCGGCTACGACGGCCTGGAGATCGCGCCTTACACGCTCTCGGATGAACCGCACCGGATGGGCGCAGCGCAGATTGCCACGGCGCGCGCGGCGGCCTCGGACGCGGGAATTGCGGTAACCGGCCTGCACTGGCTGCTGCTCAGGCCGCAGGGCCTGTCCATTTCAACGCGCGACGACGCGGTCCGCAAGCGCACCGTGGACGTCATGCTCGCCCTGGTGGACCAGTGCGCCGAACTGGGCGGCCGTTACCTGGTGCATGGATCGCCCCAGCAGCGGCGCGTCGATACGGGCGATACTCTGGCCGCCGCGATGGCGCGCGCCCAGGAGTCATTTGCTGCGGTCGCCGAGCGCGCGGAGAAAGCCGGCGTGGTTTACTGCATCGAGCCGCTGTCGGCGGACCAGACGCCGCTGATCAATACGCTCGAGGAAGCAGCGGCGCTGGTGAGCGCCATCGGCAGCCGCAGCGTGCGCAGCATGCTCGATTGCAGTTCCGCCGGGCGGATGGAAACCGCGTCGTTGCCGGCGCTGGTGGACAGCTGGGTGCCGCGCGGCATGATCGCGCATGTGCAGGTCAACGACCGCAACCGCCGCGGACCTGGCCAGGGCGAGCAGCGCTTCGCGCCGCTGTTCGCCGCGCTGGTGCGCCACGGCTACTCGGGCGACATCGCCGTCGAGCCCTTCGACTATGTGCCCGACGGCCCCGGCGCCGCGGCCCGAGCCATCGGCTACATCAAGGGAATCCTGGAGGCTTTACAGGAGCGATAGAGCGTATCGCCAAAGAGCGTTTTTTCTACTATCCGGAGCAGCGGCGCCGCCTGTCTTGACGGCTGCTCCATGCTCCCACGAAAATGTAACGAACTGGTTAATAAAAAATGGCACAAAAACGAATCGGCATCATCATGCATGGCGTCACCGGACGCATGGGCATGAACCAGCACCTTGTGCGCTCTATCCTCGAGATCCGCAAGCAGGGCGGTGTGGCGTTGAAAGACGGCACCCGCCTGATGCCCGATCCGATCCTCATCGGGCGCAACGCGGACAGGATCGCGGCGCTGGCGAAGCAGCATGGCGTCGAACGATACGGTACGGACCTGAAAAAGGCGCTGCAATCGAAGGAGGACACGGTATTCTTCGATGCCGCGTCCACGCAGCTGCGGCCCAGGCTGCTCAAGCAGGCGATCGCGGCGGGCAAACACGTGTACTGCGAGAAGCCGGTGTCGATGACGCTCGCCGATGCAATGGGCATGTACAAGGCGGCGAAGAAGGCGAAGATCAAGCATGGGGTGGTGCAGGACAAGTTGTGGCTGCCCGGGCTGCTCAAGCTTGCGAAGCTTCGCGACGAGGGCTTTTTCGGCAAGATCCTGTCTGTGCGGGGCGAATTCGGCTACTGGGTGTTCGAAGGCGACCTGCAGGCAGGCCAGCCGCCCGCGCAGCGCCCGTCGTGGAACTATCGCAAGCAGGATGGCGGCGGAATCATCCTCGACATGCTATGCCACTGGCGCTATGTGCTGGATAACCTGTTCGGCGAAGTAAAGGCGGTTTCCTGCCTCGGAGCGACGCACATCCCGTTCCGCTGGGACGAAAGCGGGAAGAAATACAAAGCCACTTCAGACGATGCCGCGTACGCGACCTTCAAGCTCGCTGGCGGGGTGATCGCGCATTTCAACTCATCCTGGACGGTGCGCGTGCGTCGTGACGACCTGCTCACGCTGCAGGTGGACGGCACGAAGGGGAGCGCGGTCGCGGGCTTGCGGCAGTGTCGTATCCAGAGCTATGAGAAGACACCCAAGCCCGTCTGGAATCCCGACATTCCGCAGCCGATCAATTTCTACGAGGGTTGGGAAGAAGTGCCGGACACGGGCTACGACAACGCGTTCAAGGTGCAGTGGGAGATGTTCCTGCGGCACGTGGCAGGCGAGGGTCCGTTCCGCTGGGGCCTCCTGGAAGGCGCCAAGGGCGTGAGCTGGCTGAGCTGGGCCTGAAGAGCTGGCAGCAGAAGAAGTGGCTGGACGTGCCGAAGATCAAGCCGTGAAGCGCGACACGATCCTGACCATCAAGCTTCCCCGGGGCAACTCGCTCGAGGAATACGCCGTAAGGGAATCGAAGCAGTTCAAGAAGCCCGCGGGCGCATTCACCCGGATAGCGTACGCCGCCGCACATGTGGTGGCCGATCCTCTGTCGGCGAAAGAGCCCTGGCTGGAGGTGGCCATCGACTGGGACGCAACCATCGCGTACCGCAGGCATCTCTCGTCCTGGGGCTTCGGTATTGCCGAAGCCATGGACACGGCGCAACGCGGCATGGGACTGGATTGGGCGAATTCGCTCGAGCTGATACGGCGGACCCTCGAGTCAGTCCCTGACGCCGTGGTGGCATCGGGTGCTGGCACGGATCATTTGCAGGGAAATGCTTCCATTGCGGACGTCATCTCTGCCTACGAAATGCAATGCGCGGCGATAGAAAAACTGGGTGGCCGCATCATCCTGATGGCCAGCCGCGCGCTCGCGGCGAGCGCGAAATCTCCGGGCGATTACGCCAGGGTCTACGACCGCATCCTCGGGCAGGTGAAGGAACCGGTGATCATCCACTGGCTGGGCGAGATGTTCGATCCCGCGCTGGCAGGCTATTGGGGCAAGAAAGATCACTACGAGGCGATGGATGTCTGCCTGGATGTCCTGAAGAAGAACAAGAGCAAGATCGACGGCATAAAAATATCCCTGCTCGACAAGGGAAAGGAGATCGCCCTGCGCCGGAAACTCCCGCAGGGGGTGCGCATGTACACCGGGGACGACTTCAACTTCCCCGAGCTGATCGAAGGCGACGCGCAGGGTTACTCCGATGCCCTGCTGGGGATTTTCGACTCGATTGCTCCAGCAGCATCTCAAGCGCTCAGCTTTTTATCTCAAAATGACAAGAAAAATTACCATGAGGTACTCGCGCCGACCGTGCCGCTGTCGCGCCATATTTTCCAGGCGCCGACGCGCTTCTACAAGACCGGGGTCGTGTTCATGGCCTGGCTGAACGGCCACCAGGAGCATTTCGTGATGGTCGGCGGCC
>JBDTRO010000023.1:0-14251 GCA_039931635.1 Betaproteobacteria bacterium
AGGACAACCAGGAAGACAAGGAGCCGCTGTTCGACACGGTGGACACGCTCAAGGATTCTCTGGACGCGTTCGCCGGACTCGCCGCCGGCCTCCAGCCGCAGGCGAAGGCGATGCGCGCGGCAGCGCTGCAAGGCCATGCGACTGCCACCGACTTCGCGGACTACCTGGTGCGCAAGGGCGTGCCGTTCCGCGATGCGCACGAAGCGGTGGCGCGCGCCGTGCGCGCCGCGGAGGCGGCCGGATGCGACCTCGCGGACTTGCCGCTCAAGACGCTGAAGCGGTTTTCATTCGCCGTGGGCACCGATGTGTTCAAGTCGCTTAGCCTGGAAGGGTCGGTGGCGGCCCGCAACCACATTGGCGGCACCGCCCCGGCGCAGGTAAGAGCTGCAGTCAAAAGAGCACGCGTGCGCAAGCGCGCGCGCTGAGGCGGCGTTCCTGGACGAACCGCTCCAGTTGCAGCAGATCGGGAAGTATCCGGTCGAACGCCACCTCGGATCCGGCGCGACTTCCGAGGTCTACCTCTGCTACGACACCTTCGCCAAGCGCAACGTCGCCGTGAAGCTCGTCTCGACCGCGCTGTTCAACGACCCGGAGCGCGGCAAGCTCTACCGGAAGCTCTTCGTCACCGAAGCCTCGCTCGCGGGCAAGCTGCAGCACCCGCACATCTGCCAGATCTACGACGCGGTGGCGGACGAAGGCATGCACTACATCGTGATGGAATTCATCGACGGCGGCACGCTGGAGAAATTCTGCGCGCCCGAAAACCTGCTGCCGATCGACAAGACGGTGGAAGTCGCGTTCAAGTGCACGCGCGCCCTGGAATTCGCGCACAAGATGGGCATTACGCATCGCGACATCAAACCCGCCAATATCCTCTACGCCGGCGGGACCGACGTCAAGATCTCGGACTTCGGCGCGGCGCTGATCGCGAGCGGCGACTCGACGCAGA
Organism: Betaproteobacteria bacterium; assembly: GCA_039931635.1. Lineage (GTDB taxonomy): Bacteria > Pseudomonadota > Gammaproteobacteria > Burkholderiales > SG8-39 > RBG-16-66-20. The sequence goes on from JBDTRO010000023.1 coordinate 950, forward strand.
TATCCGCGATCGGTTCGCCCGCCTACATGTCGCCTCAGCAGGTGAAGGAGCACCCGCTGGACCACCGCACCGACATCTATTCCATGGGCGTGGTCCTGTACCACCTGCTGGCCGGCCGGCTGCCCTTCCAGGCGTCGAACAACTTCAGCCTGATCTACCAGATCACCAACGTCGAGCCGCAGCCGCCTTCGGCCTACCGGCCGGAGATCCCGCCGGCGATCGACGCCATCGTGCGCCGCGCGATGGCGAGGGACCTGGAGCGCCGCTATGCCGAATGGGAGGAATTCTCCGCCGATCTCGCGGCGGTGTTCCGCGGCGAGCCGGCGCGGGTCAGCGAACAGCAGTTCGCCGACTCGGACAAGTTCGAAACATTGCGCGCGCTGCCGTTCTTCGAGAATTTCTCCGACGCCGAAATCTGGGAAGTGGCGCGCATTTCAGCCTGGCGCCACGCGCGTACCGGCGAGGTCATCATGAAGGAGGGCGAGCACGGCGACTACTTCTGCCTGATCGCCGACGGGCAGGTCAAGGTGACCAAGCGGAACAAGCTGCTGAACGTGCTGCGTACAGGCGAATGCTTCGGCGAAATGGCCTACCTGCAGAAGGGCGCGCACGTGCGCGGCGCCGATGTCACCGTGATGAGCGATTGCAAGATTGTTTCCGTGCCGACCGGAAAACTGGAGCAGGCCTCCGACGCCTGCCGCCACAAGTTCGACCGCGCCTTCATGGAAATCCTGGTCGAGCGCCTGTCGATGGCCAACATCCGCCTGTCCGGCGTCTAAGCCTGTTGCCTGAGGCCTTCGAGTAATTTCTGCAGTTCGCCGGACTGGTACATCTCTTTTACGATGTCCGAGCCGCCGACGAACTCGCCCTTGACGTAGAGCTGCGGGATGGTCGGCCAGTTGGCGTAGTCCTTGATGCCCTGGCGGATGTCGGGATTCTCCAGCACGTTGACGCTGAAGAACTCCTTCACGCCGCAGGCGTTGAGCGCCTGCACCGCGAGCGAGGAAAATCCGCACTGCGGGAATTGCGGCGTGCCCTTCATGTACAGCACGACCGGGTTGGAGGTGACCTGCTGCTTGATCTTGTCTTGGGTGTCCATGGAGGGGATTTTAGCCCTTTCCGCCGGAAATTCGAGGAACGCCGGCCAGATCAGGCCAGGTCGTCACCGCTGCAAGCCCGGCCGACGCGAGCAGCGACCTTACCGCACCCTCCTGCCCCATCCCGTGCTCCAGGAGCAGCCAGGCACCCGGCGACAGGTAGGAGGACGCCCTCTTCAAAATATCCCTGATGCAATCGAGGCCATCGGGCCCGGCCACCAGCGCCAATCTGGGCTCATGGCGCAAAGCCGGCAGATGCGGGTCGCCAGCGGCGACGTAGGGCGGATTCGAGACGATCAGATCGAAGCGCTCGCCGGCCACCGGCTCGAACCAGCGGCCATGGCGGAAATCGATATCGAGATTCAGTTTGGCGGCGTTGCGCTTCGCGGTAAGAAGCGCCGACAGGTCGGTATCCACCGCCACCACCCTGCAATTCGGACGTTCATGCTTGATCGCCAGCGCGATGGCGCCCGAGCCGGTGCCCAGATCCAGCACCGAGGCAGGATTTCTCTCCAACGAGAGATCCACCAGCAATTCGGTTTCAGGACGCGGGATGAGCACCGAAGGATTGACTGAGAGATCGAGCCCGTAGAACTCCTTGCGGCCCAGGATGTAGGCGACCGGAATTCCCGCTTTTCTTTTTTCTACGAATTCAAGAAAGGCATTCTCGACTTCGAACGGGATTTCCTGCTCGGGCGACGCGGCCAGACTCGCCTGGGAAAATCCGCAAACCTCTGCGAGCAGCAGCCGCGCTTCGCGGGCGTCGATACCCGAAGCCGCGATGGCTTCCTGGACCGTCAAGCGGCTTTTTCGCCAAGCTGTTCCAGCAGCTCCGTCTGGTGCTCGGCCGCCAGCGCATCAACCACGTCGTCCAGCTCGCCGTCCATGATGCGTTCGATCTTGTAGAGGGTCAGATTAATGCGATGGTCGGTGACGCGACCCTGCGGGAAGTTGTAGGTGCGAATGCGCTCGGAGCGGTCGCCGGAACCAATCAGCGACTTGCGCGTGGACGCGGTCTTGGCCGCGATTTCCTTCTCCTGCTTGTCCTTGATGCGCGCCGCAAGCACCGACATCGCGCTGGCGCGGTTCTTGTGCTGCGAGCGCGAGTCCTGGCACTCGACCACGATGCCGGTCGGCAGGTGCGTGATGCGGATCGCGGAGTCGGTTTTGTTGACGTGCTGGCCGCCGGCGCCGGATGCCCGGTAGGTATCGACGCGCAGTTCCGCGGGATTCAACACCACTTCGCTCACCGCATCGGCCTCCGGCAGCACGGCCACCGTGCAGGCCGAGGTATGGATGCGGCCCTGCGTCTCGGTCGCCGGCACGCGCTGCACGCGATGGCCGCCGGATTCAAACTTCAGCTTCGCGTACGCACCCTGCCCGGCGATGCGCGCAATCACTTCCTTGAAGCCGCCGAGTTCCGACGTGCTCTCGGAGAGCAGCTCGACCTGCCAGCGCTGGCGCTCCGCGTAGCGCGTGTACATGCGGAACAGGTCGCCCGCGAACAGAGCCGACTCGTCGCCGCCGGTGCCGGCGCGGATCTCGAGGAACAGGTTCTTGTCGTCGTTCGGGTCGCGCGGCAGCAGTGCCTTCTGCAGCTCCGCTTCGAGCCTTTCCATCGACGCCAGCGCCGATTTCAGCTCCTCGTCGGCGAGGCCCTTCATCGAGGGATCGGCGGACATGTCGCGCGCTTCCGCCGCGTCGCGCTCGGCCTGCTGGTAGCGACCGTACAGCTCGACCCTGACGGTCGCTTCGACATGCTCACGCGACAGCTTCTTGAATTCGGCCATGTCGTGCGCGGCGTCCTCGGCCGAGAGCAGCCGGTTCAGCTCCTCCAGCCGCTTGGCGAGGCTGTCGAGCTTCGTGCGCAGCGAAGGCTTCAAGGCTGGCGATTCAAGAACGAATGCGGAACAGGCGCGCGAGCGTATCGGCAAGCCTGCGCCGTTCCTCGCCGGCCGCTTCGTTCAGCGCCTGCGTCGGCGCGTGCATCAGCTTATTTGTAAGGCCCTGCGAAAGCTTCTCGAGAACCTGCTTCGGATCGTCGCCCCGCGCGAGCAACCTGAGCGCGCGCTCGACTTCGTATTTACGGGCATCCTCCGCCTGGTCGCGCAACGCCCGAATCAGCGGCACCGACTCGCGCCCCTGCATCCAATGCATGAACTGGCCGACCTGGGCGTCGATGATGACCTCGGCCTGTTCCACCGCCGAGCGGCGCGCATCGAGATTGCCCTGCACGACGCCTTTCAGGTCGTCGATCGAATAGAGGAACACGTCGTCCAGTTCCCCCACCTCGGGCTCGATATCGCGCGGCACCGCCAGGTCCACCATGAACATCGGCAGCCGGCGCCGCGCCTTCAACGCCCGCTCGACCATCCCCTTGCCCAGGATCGGCAACGAACTCGCGGTGCAGGAGACCACGATATCGTGCTCATGCAGATGCGCGGCGAGTTCGCGCAGCTCGATCGCGCTTGCGTTGAAGCGGTGCGCGAGCGCCTCGGCCCGTTCCAATGTCCGGTTGGCGACCGTGATGCGCGCCGGCCCCTGCGCCGCGAAGTGCGTCGCGCACAGTTCGATCATCTCGCCCGCACCAATGAACAGCACCTTCTGGTCCTTGAGCGAAGGGAAGATCCGCGCCGCGAGCTTCACCGCCGCCGCCGCCATGGATACGCTGTTGGCGCCGACCTGCGTGGTGCTGCGCACCTCCTTGGCGACCGCGAAGGAGTGCTGGAACAGCTTGCCCAGCACCGTGCCCAGCGTTCCAGCGGCCTCCGCCGAGCGCGCCGCGTCCTTCATCTGCCCGAGGATCTCCGGCTCTCCCAGCACCATGGAATCGAGGCCCGAAGCGACGCGGAACGCGTGCCGCACAGCCTGCTCTCGCGGCAGCGTGTAGAGATAGCGGGAGAGCTCCGCGGGCTCGAGCCGGTGGTATGTCGCGAGCCACTCGGCGGCCGCACCCGGCTGCTCGGTCGAGAGATAGAGCTCGGTCCGGTTGCAGGTGGACAGGATTGCCGCCTCCGCGCCCAGCAGCCGCTTGGCCTCGGCCAGCGCCTCGCCCAGGCGAGGGACCTGGAACACCACCTTTTCGCGCATCACGAGCGGCGCGGTTTGGTGGTTCAGCCCGAGGGCGAAAATGGTCATGGCGAGGACGGTTGCAAGCGCTTGTAAGAGCGCCATTTTACCGCCTTCGGGCGGGGCCACTCGTCCTGCCGGGCATCCAGCCCAACGTCTATAATCCGCACCTCACGCCGGAAACATCGCATGGACACCCTCGCCCGCATCAAGAACCTCGCCGTCAAGGAACTCTCGCTCGACCCGGGCAAGATCGATTCCAACGCGCCGCTGGCCGACCTGGGCGTGGATTCGCTCACCTTCATCGAATTCATGTTCAAGGTCGAGGATGAGTTCGGTGTCAAGGTATCGGATGAGGATCTGCGCAAGATCAAGTGCCTTGCCGATCTGGAGCGCCATGTCGCCGCGTCGCTGCAGGCCGCCGGCAAGGCCTGAGCCGCGGTGAGCGCGCGCCGGGTCGCCGTCACCGGACTCGGGGTCGTTTCGGCGCTCGGCAATAACCTCGAAGAGTTCTACCGCTCCCTTGCAGGAGCGCGCTCCGGCGTGGCCGCCCTGCCGGAGGAAGTGACGCTTGGTTCCGGCGTCCAAGTCGGCGCTCTCGTCAACTGGGATCCGGCCGCTCGATTCAAGGGCCCTGAAGCAGGATCGCTGGACCGCGTCTCGCAATTTGCACTGACCGCGGCAGGCGAAGCGCTCGCCTCAAGCGGCCTCGTCGCAAAGGCTGAACCCGAGCGCGTCGGCGTTTACTGGGGCACCGGCATGGGCGGCGCGCATACCCTCGACGGCGCGTACAAATCCGTCTACGGCAAGAACGACTTCCGCTTGCGACCGCTGTCCGTGGTGATGGCGATGAACAACGCCGCGGGGTCGAACGTCGCAGTGAAATGGGGCCTGCGCGGCCCGTTCGCCAACTTCTCCACTGCCTGCTCGTCCTCTGCGATGGCGATCGGCGAGGCGATGCACGCGATCCGCTCCGGCCGCGCCGACGCAATGGTCGCGGGCGGCTCGGAAGCGCTGCTCACCCCGGGCATGCTCGCCGCCTGGCAGGCATTGCGCACGCTTTCGCCCATGGATGCGAACGATCCGGCCGCGAGCTGCAAGCCCTTCGACCGGCGCCGCGGCGGCCTGGTGCTTGGCGAGGGCTCCGCAGCCCTGGTGCTGGAAGACGAATCGCACGCGCGCGCGCGCGGCGCGCGCATCCTCGCCTTCATCACCGGCTATGGCAACACCTGCGACGCCACGCACATGTCCAAGCCCGACCGCGATGGCCAGGTACGCGCCATGGTGCAGGCGCTGAATGAATCGGGCCTCGCGCCCGGGGCGATCGGCTACATCAACGCGCACGGCACCGCGACCATCGTCGGCGACGTGGTCGAGTGCGAGGCAATCAAAACGGTGTTCGGCGACGCGGCGATGCGCATCCCCGTGAGTTCGACAAAATCCATGCACGGCCACCTGCTCGGCGGCGCCGGCGCGATCGAGATGTCTGCCGCGCTGATGCCTTTCGCCGAGGGCCTGATACCGCCGACCGCGAACCTGCAGCAACCCGATCCCGCCTGCGCCGTTCGCCACGTGCCGCAAAAAGCCGAGCGCGGCGAAATTCCGCGCGCCGTGATGTCGAATTCCTTCGCTTTCGGCGGTTCTAACGTGGTACTGATCGCGGAACGCGCCTGACCGGGGCTTCGTCCGCTGGCGCAATCGCGCCGGTACGCTCCACGATCATCCCGTAGTGTTCGACTCTCCGGTGCCTGGCGAAATCGAACGTCGTTTCGCGGTACGACCGTCCGAGATCCAGGTCGCAGCGCGCGACGATGATTTCGTCGCCGTTGCTGCTGCAGCGGGCTACGATCTCGCCGGTGGGAGCGATGATCGTGCTGCCGGCAATCATGTCCACGCCTTCCTCGACACCGGCCTTGGCGATGCCGATGACCCAGGTGGAATTCTGGTAGGCGCCCGACTGCATGCACAGTTCATTGTGGAACTGCCCAAGCCGGTCGTGGTCCGGCGCCGCCGGGTGGTGCACAGGCGTGTTGTAGCCGCAAAAAACCATGTCTACGCCTTGCAGTCCGAGCACGCGATAGGCTTCTGGCCAGCGCCGGTCGTTGCAGATCATCATCCCCGCCACGCCGCCATAGGCGCGCCAGACGCCGAATCCCAGGTCGCCGACTTCAAAGTAGCGCTTCTCCAGATTCTGGAACGGCGTTTCGGGCCGGTGCTCGGCATGGCCCGGCAGGTGAATCTTGCGGTACTTGCCGAGGATCGCGCCGTCGCTGCCGACCAGGATCGAACTATTGAAGCGGCGCTTGCGGCCGGCCGTTACGTCGAGTTCACAGAAACCTAGGTGAAATCCGACGGCCAGCCGGCGAGCTTCATCGAACAGCGCGACGGTATCCCTGCCCGGCATTTCCCGCTCGAACCAGGAATCCACCTCGGCCTCGTCCTCGGTCCACCAGTGCGGGAAAAAAGCCGTCAACGCCGCCTCGGGATAGGCCACCACTTCGGCGCCCATCGCTTTGCCCTCGCGCATCAGGGCGATCATGCGCCTGACCACGCTCGCCCGGTTTTCGACACGGGCAATCGGGCCCATCTGCGCAGCGGCGATGGTTACGGTTCGGTTCATGATTCAGCCTTCCGCAGTCAGGTTGTCACGCAGTCATTCCACCAGCGGCCATTCAGCACCAACCCGCGCGCGACCAGGCAGCGCTCGCCGACGATCATTTCGCCCTTCACGTCGTGGTATTCGGTCGGCGTGGTGACGACCTCGAAAATGCTTGCATCCGCCGCCGTGCCTGGCTTCAGCGTACCCAGGGACGTGCGACGGATCGCGCGCGCCGCATTGACCGTGGTGCAGGCCACGATCTCGGGCAGCGTCATGCCCAGCGCAAGGAATTTTCCCATGGTGTGAAGCAGATCGAACGCCGGCCCACGGATGGACAATACATGCACATCCGAGGAAATCACGTCGGGCTTGAATCCCGCCGCAAGCATGGCGCGCCCGGTGACAAAGCCGAACGAGCCGCCGCCATGGCCGATGTCGAAGATCACGCCGCGCTCGCGCGCCGCACCGACTTCCGGCCGCACGCCGCCCCCAGGCGCGTTGGGCGCGTTGGGAAAGGGCCGGAAGCAATGGGTCAGGATGTCACCCGGCCGCAGCCGCGACAACACTTCGTTGCGGGACGGCGGCGGGTGATCGAGGTGGGCCATCAGCGGCAGGCCGACCTCTTCGGCCACCTCCAGCGCCATGTCCATCGGCGCGATGCCCGAACTGCCGCCGGCGCCCCGGCCCACCCGCACCTTGATGCCAACGATCAGGTCGGCGTTTTCGCGCACCACCCGTACGCACTCGTTCAGGTCGAGCAGGCTCAGGTCGGCGCACTCGCCGACCATCACCGTATCGGAGAAGGCGAATATTCCCGCATACGACAGATTGAGAAAAGGCAGGATGCGCAGCGGCATCGAAGGTTCGATCACGTGCTTGCGGAAGCCGGGGAAATTGCCCGGCCCCGCCGTGCCCGCGTCAACAAAGACGGCGGTTGCGCTGGTACGCGCTATCGCTTCCGCATCGACACCAATCGACGTGCCGCCCCAGTACACGTGAGTGTGCAGGTCAATGAGGCCCGGCGTGACGACCTTGCCGCGCACGTCGCGCACTTCGGCGCCCGCGCCACCGTCCAGCTTGTCGCCGATGGCGGCGACCAGACCGTGGGTGAACCGCACGTCGGCGATCCGGTCGATGCCCTGCGACGGATCGATGACACGGCCACCACGCAGGATCAAATCTTTCATGACGGCAGCCCCTGCGTGAGCGTTTCGCGCGTGCGCAGGTGGCAGGCGACGACGTGACCGGGCGCCACCTCCTGCAGCGGCGGATCCTCGGTCTTGCAGCGCGCCACGGCGTAGGGGCAACGGGTATGGAAATGGCAGCCCGGCGGCGGATTCATCGGGCTCGGGACGTCGCCCTCGATCACCAGCCGCTCGCGCCGCGCGCGCGGATCGGCGATCGGCGCGGCCGCCATCAACGCCTCGGTGTAGGGATGCAGCGGCCGGCTGAAGATGCGATCCCGGGTCGACAGTTCCACGATGCGCCCAAGGTACATCACCGCGATGCGATGCGCGACATGTTCGACCACCGCGAGATCGTGCGACACGAACAGATACGCCAGGCCGAACTCGTCCTGCAGATCCATCAGCAGGTTCAGCACCTGGGCCTGCACCGACACATCCAGCGCGGACACGGGCTCGTCCGCGACGATCAGCTTCGGGTTCAGCGCCAGCGCGCGCGCGATGCCGAGGCGCTGGCGCTGGCCGCCGGAGAATTCGAACGGGTAACGCTGCATCGCGTCCGCGCGCAGGCCAACCTTCTCGAGCAGCGCGGCGACCTTCTCTTCCTTTGCGGCACCTTCAGCCAGGCCGAAGTTTTCCAGCGGCTCGGCGATGATCTGGCCGGCGCGCATGCGCGGGTTGAGCGACGAGTACGGATCCTGGAACACCATTTGCGCCTCGCGCCGGTGCGCCCGCATCTGGTCTTCCGGCAGGCGGGTGACCTCGGTGTCGCCGAGCCAGATCTGGCCCGCGCTGGGTTCCAGCAGGCGCAGGATCGTCTTGCTCACCGTGGATTTGCCGCAGCCGGATTCGCCCACCAGGCACAGCGTCTCGCCCGCCCGGATTGAAAACGACACGCCATCGACCGCCTTTACATGCCCCGCCACGCGTTGCAGGATCCCGCGGCGTACCGGAAACAGCTTTTTCAGGCCCTCGACGCGCAGCACTTCTCTCATGTCGCGAGCACCCGTTCGATTTCCCAGCACGCGGCCAGGTGGCTGCCGGTTGTCGCCGGATCGCCGTACGGTAACAGGGGCGGGGCCCGTTCGTGGCAGCGAGGCTTGGCGAATCCGCAGCGCTGCGCGAACGCGCAACCGGGAAACGGCGCCTGGCCCGGCGTGCTCTCCCGCAGCGACGGAACCATGCCCGGAATTTCGCTCAGGCGCCGGCTGCGGGCACCCTGTCGCCCTCTCGGGATGGACGTCATCAGACCCCGCGTGTAGGGATGAATCGGGCGGTCGAACAACGCCTCGACGCCGGCTTCCTCCACCTTGCGGCCGGCATACATCACGACCACGCGGTGCGCGGTTTCCGCGACCACACCCAGGTCGTGCGTGATCAGCATGATGGCGGCGCCGACCCTGCCGTTCAACTCCACCATCAGCTTGAGAATCTGCGCCTGGATCGTGACATCCAGCGCGGTGGTCGGTTCATCGGCGATCAGCAGCTTGGGGTTGCACGACAGGGCCATCGCGATCATCACGCGCTGGCGCATGCCGCCGGAAAATTCATGCGGATAGTCGCGCACGCGGCGCGCGGCGTCCGGAATCCGGACCAGGCCCAGCATTTCGACGGCGCGCGCCATTGCAGCCGCGCCGGACAGTCCCTGGTGGATCCGGACCGCCTCGGCTATCTGGGCGCCGACGGTATGTACCGGGTTGAGCGAAGTCATCGGCTCCTGGAACACCATTGCAATCTGGTTGCCGCGGATCGCGCGCATCTGCTCTTCGCTGAGCGTAGCGAGATCCTGGCCCTCGAAACGGATCGCGCCCTGCACGATACGGCCGGACTTGGGCGGGATCAGGCGCATCACGGACAGCGCCGTGACAGACTTGCCGCAGCCGCTTTCGCCGACTATACCGAGCACCTCACCCGCCTGCACCGTCAAACTCAGGCTGTCGATCGCGCGCACCACGCCATCCCGGGTAAAGAAATGGGTGTGGAGATTGTCCACGTGAAGGATTGGAACCATTGACGGATCGGAACCTTTACATGCGTCTTGCGATGCGGGGATCGAGCCGGTCGCGCAGGCCATCCCCGAGCAGGTTGACTGCCAACACCACCAACGCGAGGCAGATACCGGGCGCAAAAATAGTCCAGGGCGCGAGTTGCAGGTAGAGCCGGCTCGAGGCGATCATGTTGCCCCAGGTCGGAAACTCGGGCGGCGTGCCGGCACCCAGAAAGCTCAAGCCGGCTTCGGTCAGGATGGCGGAGGCGCAGATGTAGGTCGCCTGCACGATCAAGGGCGCGATGGTGCTGGGCAGGATATGTCGCCGCAGCAGCTTGGCGACCCGCGTCCCGTTGGAGCGGGCCGCCTCGACGAACGGCAGCCCGCGCACCGACAGCACCACCGCCCGCACCAGCCGCGTGACGCGCGGAATTTCGGGAATCGCGATCGCGATGATCACCACCTTGACGCTGGCGCCCAGCAGCGCGACCAGCGCAATCGCCAGCAGGATTGAAGGAATCGCCATGATGCCGTCCATCAGGCGCATAACCACCGCGTCGACGCGCTCGAAGTAGCCTGCCAGCAGGCCGACGATCGAACCACTCAGGACGGCAATGATGGCCACCGTCAGACCCACCAGCAGCGAGATGCGTGCGCCGTACACCATGCGCGAATACACGTCGCGCCCGAGGCTGTCGGTGCCCAGCCAGAAATCGGCTGAAGGACCACGCAGCCGGTTGATCGGCTCGAACGCGAGCGGGTCGCCGGCGATCAGCGGCGCGAATATCGCCGCCAGCGCGATCAGGAACAGCAGCCCTGCCCCCGCCACGATGGTCGGATGGCGCCTGATGAAATCGGCGGCATTGGCATGGACCATTAGCTGTAGCGGATGCGCGGATCGATGAAACTGTAAAGTATGTCGATCACCAGGTTGATCAGCACATAGACGGCGGCAAAGACGACCATCACGCCCTGGATGATCGGATAGTCGCGCCGCTGGATGGCGTCGACCACCAGCCGGCCGACGCCGGGGATATTGAATACGCTCTCGGTAATCACGACGCCCGACATCAGCAGCGCCACGCCGATGCCGATCACCGTGATGATCGGCACTGCCGCATTCTTGAGCGCGTGGCGCAACAGCATCGGCATCGTGGCGACGCCCTTGGCGCTGGCGGTGCGGATGTAGTCCTCGGCAAGGACTTCCAGCATGCTGGCCCGCGTGATGCGCGCAATCAGCGCGACATAGGCAAGGCCGAGCGCGAACGACGGCAGGATCAGGTGGCGCAGCCACGGCCACAGCCCCTCGGACAGCGGCATATAGCCTTGCACCGGAAGCAGGCGCCACTGAAGCGCGAGAAAGTAGACGAGGATGTACCCGACGACAAACACCGGCACCGAAAAACCCGTCACCGCCAGCCCCATCACCGCGCGATCCAGCAATGAGCCGGCCTTCCAGGCGGCCAGAATGCCCAGCGTGATCGCGATGCTGATGGCGACCAGCATGGTGGCAAGCGCGAGGGAAACGGTGGGGCCGACGCGCTGCTGTACCAGCGTGGTCACCGCGATGTTGGAAAACATCGAGACGCCGAGGTCTCCGCGCAGGGTGGCCCAGCCCCAGCTTGCAAACTGCTCCAGCAAGGGGCGGTCAAGCCCCAGGCTGGCCCGGATCCTGGCTACATTCGCTTCAGTCGCATTGTCGCCGGCGATGATCGCCGCGGGATCGCCGGGCGCCAGATGCAACAGCGAAAAAACAAAGATCCCGACCACCAGCATGACCGGGATCACGCCGAGCAAACGACGGGCGATGTAAGACAGCACGGCTCAGGCGTAGCGCTCCACGTTCCACCACGGGATGATCTCGGGAATCGCGAGCAGCCCGCGCAGGCGATCGCCGCGGTAGGCGTGCGGCTGCACCCACTGTCCGGTTTTGACGTCGTGCACATAGTCCATCATGGTCCGGTTCAAACGCGACGCCACGGCCCTGCGCGCGTCCAGGTTGGCGGCCAATGCCCACTCGGTGCGCATCGTCTCGATGGCGGGATTCTCCGGCCAGCCGAACCAGGCCTTGCGGCCGGTCGCGGCGTGCGCGAACAGGCTGATGGGACTGGCCGTGGAATTGCCGCCGCTCCAGGTATAGAAAACATTCCAGCCGCCCTGGTCCGGCGCGTTCTGGTTCGCGCGGCGCGTCACCACGCCGCCCCAGTCGCTGGATGCGAGCTGCACATTCAGTCCGATCTGCCGCAGCTGCTGCGCGACCACCAGAATGGTCTGGTTCATCACATGGATGTTGGTGGCGTGCAGGACCACGATCGGCCGGCCGTCGTAGCCGGATTCCTTGAGCAGTTCGCGCGCACGCGCCTGGCGCTGCGCCATCGGGGCTTTCATCATCAACACTTCCGAGCCGTCTTCCACGCCCATCGCCGAATCGCAGGCGAAGTGCGAACCGCAGGTGCGGTAGTAGGACGGGTTGCCAACCGCCGCGCGCTGGATATCTTCCTGGTTGATCGCCAGCTGGGCCGCCCTGCGCGCCGAAAGATTATTGAACGGCGGGTGCAGGTGATTCAGCCGCACCTGCCCGACGTTGCCCAGCTTGTTGAACACTTCGACCTTGACGCCAGGCGCAGCGCTAAGCGTGGGAAGGATGTCGATCGGGGGCACTTCGAAGAAGTCCACCTCGCCCGTCATCAGGGCCGAGGCGGCGGTTTGCGCATCCGGAATGATGTCCCAGATGACCCGGTCGAGCAGCACGCGCTTGCCGCCGGCAATGCCGGAGGCGGGTTCGCTGCGCGGCACGTAGTCGGCGTTGCGCTCATACACCACGCGGCTGCCGGGCCGGTATTCGGATTCAATGAACCGGAATGGCCCGGACCCGATGTGCTTCGTGATCTGCGTATTGGGATCGGTCGCCGCGATCTCGGCTTTCATCATCAGGCAAAGCGGCGTGCTGGTCTTGGCCAGCGCGTCGAGCAGGAGGCCGTAGGGTTCGCTCAATACGATACGGAACGTCTTCTCGTCCACCACGGGGGTGTCCGTGACGCGCGCGAAGAGGTGCTGGCCGGCGCCGTCCTTGACCTGCCAGCGGCGCAGGGACGCCACGCAGTCGCGCGCGGTGACCGCGGTGCCGTCGTGCCATTTCAGGCCGGGGCGCAATTCGAAGGTGTAGGTCTTGCGGTCGGCGGAGATGTCGGTACGCCCGACCATCTGCGGTTGCGGCCGGAAGTTGGCGTCGATCCCGAACAGGGTGTCGTACATCATGGCGCCGTGGTACGCCGCCATGTTCTGCGTGGTCCAGATCGGATCGAGCACGCTCAAGTCGCCCTGGGGCACCATGCGCGCCTGCCGCGGGGGCTTTTGCTGCGCGCG
>JBDTRO010000024.1:0-16038 GCA_039931635.1 Betaproteobacteria bacterium
CCGCACCCGTATCCGATGATGGTGCGCGATTTCCAGTCGGTGATCGGCGAGGAATGCAAGCTGCAGATGCCTGAAATGACCGGACGGCAGCCGGACGCCGTGATTGCCTGCGTCGGCGGCGGCTCGAACGCGATGGGGATCTTCTATCCCTATATCGGCGACGCCAGCGTGCGCCTGATCGGCGTGGAAGCAGCGGGCGAGGGGCTGGCGAGCGGCAGGCACGCGGCTTCCCTCTGCGCGGGAACGCCCGGCGTGCTGCATGGCAACCGTACCTACCTGCTGCAGGATGCGAACGGACAGATTACCGAAACGCATTCGGTGTCCGCGGGGCTGGACTATCCCGGCGTCGGGCCGGAACACGCCTGGCTGAAAGACCAGCAGCGCGCCGAATACGTGGCGATCACCGACGACGAGGCGCTCGAGGCGTTCAGCGGTTTGTGCCGTTACGAAGGCATCATTCCGGCGCTCGAATCGGCGCACGCAGTCGCCTATGCGGTGAAGATCGCACCGTCGATGCCCAGTGACAAGACCCTGCTGGTCAACCTCTCGGGCCGCGGCGACAAGGACATGCAGACGGTTGCGGACCGGATGGGAATGAAGCTCTGATGTCGCGCATCGCCGGGCGCTTCGCCGAACTGAAGGCCGCCGGGCGCAAGGCGTTGATCCCGTACATTACCGCGGGCGATCCGCACAAGGCGAGCACCGTGCCGCTGCTGCACGGCATGGTGGAGGCGGGCAGCGACATCCTCGAGATCGGCGTGCCGTTCTCGGATCCGATGGCCGATGGCCCTGCGATCCAGCGCGCCTCCGAGCGTGCATTGAAGAACGGGATTGGTCTTTCCGATGTATTGGTTTTGGTAAAAACCTTTCGGGAAAAGGATCAACAAACCCCGGTTGTGCTGATGGGCTACGCCAACCCCATCGAAGCGATGGGCGTGGAGAAATTCGTCGCCGCCGCGAAATCGGCCGGCGTGGACGGCGTCATCGTCGTGGATTACCCGCCGGAGGAATGCGGGCCGTTCGCCGACCTCTGCGCCAAGGCGGGCATCGACTGCATCTTCCTGCTCGCGCCGACCTCGACAGACGCGCGCATCCGCGAAGTGGCGCGCGCCGGTACGGGCTACCTCTACTACGTGTCGCTGAAGGGCGTGACCGGAGTGAAGACAGCCGACGCGGGCGAGATCGAGGCGCAGCTGCCGCGGCTACGCGCCGCCTCCAGCCTGCCGATCGGCGTCGGCTTCGGCATCAAAGACGCCGATTCGGCGCGCGCCATCTCGAAATTCGCGGACGCCGTGATCATCGGTACCCGCATAGTGCAGGAGATCGAGAGCGCCGGCGCCGAGCATGCGGTGGCGCGCGTAAAGGCGCTGCTGGCCCCCATCCGCAAGGCGCTCGACGCGTGAACGCATTCGTGGAACACGCATGAGCTGGCTGCAGAAACTCCTGCCGCCCAAGATCCAGCGCGGCACCGGCCCGCGCAAGCAGGTGCCGGAAGGCCTGTGGACCAAGTGCCCGGCCTGCAGCGCGGTGCTCTACAGCACCGACCTGGAAAAAAACCTGAACGTCTGCCCGAAGTGCGGCGATCACCAGCGCATTGGCGCACGCGCGCGCCTGGACGCGCTGCTCGATCCGGAGGGCCGCTTCGAGATCGGCGCCGAGATCCTGCCGGTGGACAGCCTGAAGTTCAAGGATTCGCGCAAGTATCCGGAACGCCTGGAGGAAGCGCAGGCCTCGACGGGCGAGACCGACGCGCTGATCGTGCTGCAGGGGTCCATCAAGTCGCTGGGCGTGGTCTGCGCGGCGTTCGAATTTGATTTTATGGGCGGCTCGATGGGCTCGGTGGTCGGTGAGCGCTTCGTGCGGGGCGTGCGCGTCGCGATCGAGCAGAAGTCGCCTTTCGTCTGCTTCACCTCGACGGGCGGAGCGCGCATGCAGGAAGGCCTGCTGTCGCTCAGCCAGATGGCCAAGACGACTGCCTCGCTTACGGAGCTTGGCCACCGCAAGCTGCCGTTCATCACCGTGCTCACCGATCCGACGATGGGCGGCGTCTCCGCCAGCTTCGCGATGATCGGCGACATCGTCGTCGCCGAACCCAAGGCGCTGATCGGCTTTGCCGGCCCGCGTGTCATCGAGCAGACGGTGCGGCAGAAATTGCCGGAGGGCTTCCAGCGCGCCGAATTCCTGCTCGAAAAGGGGGCGATCGACATGATCGTCGACCGCCGGCAGATGCGCGACCGGCTGCACACGCTGCTCGCGCTTCTGCTGGGAAGGCCCTCCGACAGTTCGTCGTGAACCGGCGGTCGCTCGCCAGCTGGCTGGAGTACATCGAACGGCAACACCCGCAGGCTATTGCGCTCGGCCTGGAACGCGTCGTTGAAGTCCTGACGCGATTGAAAGCGCAGATCCGGTGCCCGATCTTCACGGTCGGCGGTACCAACGGCAAGGGTTCGACCTGCGCCATGCTGGAAGCGATCCTGACTGCCGCGGGCTATCGCACCGGCCTTTACACCTCGCCGCACCTGTTGCGCTACAACGAGCGCGTGCGCGTCGCCGGGCGCGAAGTGGACGACGCGGCGCTGTGCGAGGCCTTTGCCGCCGTCGAAAGCGCGCGCGGGCCGGTGCCGCTCACGTATTTCGAATTCGGCACCCTGGCCGCGTTCTGGCTGTTCGCACGGGAAAACCCGGACGTGCTGGTGCTGGAAGTGGGGCTAGGCGGCAGGCTGGACGCGGTGAACGTCCTGGACGCCGATTGCGCCGTGCTCACCAGCGTCGCCATCGATCATGTGGAGTTCCTCGGCGGTACGCGCGAGGCGATCGGGCGGGAAAAGGCCGGTATATTCCGGCCCGGCAGGCCCGCCGTGGTGGCCGATCCGGATCCGCCCGCGCCGGTGCTGGAGTCCGGTGCCCGGCTGCTGCTGCTGGGGCGGGATTTCGGCTACCGGGCGCAGGGGACGCAATGGGCTTACTGGGGGCCGGCCGGCAAGCGTTCCGGGCTGGCCTTTCCTGCATTGCGGGGCGCGATGCAACTGCGAAATGCGAGCGCTGCGCTGGCGGCCCTCGATACCCTGCGCGAGCGGCTGCCCATCGCGATGCAGGATGTACGGCGCGGCCTGGGGGAGGTGAATTTGCCGGGCCGGTTCCAGGTCCTGCCCGGGCGTCCGCAAGTGGTGCTGGATGTCGCGCACAACCCGGAAGCGGCCGCGCTGCTGGCGGCCAATCTGGGCGATAGCGGCTACGCGCCGGAGACAATCGGCGTATTCGGTATGCTCCGCGACAAGGATATTGCCGGCGTGGTGCGCGCGATCGCGCCGCGCATCACGCGCTGGCATCTTGCGACGTTGCCGGGACCGCGAGGAACGGATGCCCGCCACCTGTCGAGCATTTTTCGCGGGTTGAACATCCAGGCTCCCGTCGCCGAACACGGCAGCGTAGCCGACGCGCTTGCCGCCGCGAAGAACGAAGCTGCCGAGAATGATAAAATCGTCGTCTTCGGCTCCTTTGTCACGGTTGCCGGCGCCTATGGCTGAAAACGAAGACGTCAATACGCTGAAGCGCCGCGGCCGCCGCCGGCTGGTGGGCGCCATCGCGCTCGTGCTCGCGGCCGTCATCGTGCTGCCGATGGTGTTCGATTCCGAGCCGAAAGGCAGCGCGCCGCCGGTCAGCGTGCGCATCCCCGGCGAAGACGAGACCGGATTCACGCCCAAGGTCACGTCCAAGGCACCGCCGGCTCCGGAACAGAAGGGCCCCGAGAAGGCGCCGGAAAAGGCACCGGAAAAGGTGGCCGAGAAAGCGCCCGAAAAAGTCCCGGAGAAAGCGCCCGTGGCGGTGCCGGAGAAACCGGCGCTCAAGATCGAGGTCACGGTCAAGAAAGCGGCCGATGCGCCGGCGCCAAAGGCGGTTGCCGAACAAAAGCGCGCCGAAGCGGCCCTGACGGGCGAGCAGTTCGTGGTGCAGGTGGGCGCGTTTGGCGATCCCGAGAAAGTGAAGGAAGTAACGGGCAAACTGGCCGCCGCCAGGATGCCTTATTACACCGAGCAGATCGCCGTCGCGAGTGGCATGCTGACGCGAGTGCGCGCCGGCCCGTTTGGCAGCCGGGATGCCGCCGAGAAGGTGCTGGAACAGTTGAAGGGCCTGGGCTTGAAACCGGGCAATATCGCCACCAAATCCTGAGATGAGCTGGCTCGATTGGGCCGTAATCGGCGTATTCGCCGCCTCCCTGCTCGCCGGCGCCTGGCGAGGGCTGGTGCGCGAAGTGATCTCGATTCTTGGCTGGGTGATCGCATTTCTGGCGGCGAATCTTCTCGCGGGGCCTCTCGGACCGGCGATGCCGCAGGTCATTCCGAGCCCGGAATTGCGAATTGCCGCCGCGTACCTCGCGATATTCGTGGCGTCGCTGATCGTCACGATGCTGTTGGGATTGCTGCTGTCGAAGATCGTCAAGGCCGTCGGCCTGGGGGGCGTGGACCGCACGCTGGGCGCGCTCTTTGGCGCCGCGCGGGGACTGCTGATCGTGCTGGCGGTCGCGTTGCTGGCCGGTCTGACAAGCGTTCCGCGGCAACCGTTCTGGCGCGATTCGGTCAGCGGCCCGTTGCTGGTGCAGGCGGCACAGGCGTTGAAACCACTGCTTCCGCAAACGTTCGCGGAGCGCATGCGTTATGATTAGTCCTGCCGCTTAAACGGGAGCCTCGGCTCCCGTGCCCTAAGGCTAGGAGCATTCTCCGATGTGCGGAATTCTGGGCATAGTCGCTCGTTCACCCGTCAACCAGCTCCTCTACGACGGGCTGCTGCTCCTGCAGCACCGCGGCCAGGACGCGGCGGGGATCGTCACAAGCGAGCACAACACTTTTCACATGCAGAAGGGCACTGGCATGGTGCGGGACGTGTTTCGTACCCGCAACATGCGGTCCCTGCCGGGCAATATGGGCATTGCACACTGCCGGTACCCAACCGCAGGCTCGGCATCCAATTCGGCCGAAGCGCAGCCGCTTTACGTCAATTCGCCCTTCGGCATCGTGCTCGGCCACAACGGCAACCTGATCAATTCCGACAAACTGAAGGAGGAGATGTTCCGGCAGGACCTGCGGCACATCAATACCAATTCGGATTCGGAGGTGCTGCTGAACGTGCTCGCGCACGAACTGGAGAACGCATCGGTCAAGCTGCGTCTCGATCCGCAGACGATCTTCACCGCGGTGTCGAATGTGCACCGGCGCGTGCGCGGCGCGTACGCGGTCATCGCAATGATCGCCGGGCACGGGGTGCTTGCGTTCCGGGATGCCTACGGCATCCGTCCCGCGCTCATTGGCGTCAACGAGACGCCAGCGGGTTTCGAATACATGGTGGCGTCGGAATCTGTCGCCGTGGAAGCGCTTGGTTTCCGCGTGCTGCGCGACATAGAGCCGGGCGAGGCCGTATTCATCGACGAAGACGGCAATTTCTTCAGCCAGCAGTGCGCCGACAAGACGGCGCTCAATCCCTGCATCTTCGAGTATGTCTATCTCGCGCGGCCCGATTCGCTGATCGACGGCGCGTCGGTCTACGAGGCGCGCCTGCACATGGGCGAAAAGCTGGCCGAGAAAATCAAGCGCCAGTACCAGCATCTGCAGATCGATGTCGTGATCCCGATTCCGGATTCGAGCCGGCCCTCGGCGCTGCAGCTCGCGGCGGGCCTGGGCGTGCCCTACCGCGAGGGCTTCGTGAAGAACCGCTACATCGGCCGCACCTTCATCATGCCGGGGCAGGAAGTGCGCACCCGCTCGGTGCGCCAGAAGCTGAACGTGATAGGGATGGAGTTCAAGGGCAAGAACGTGCTGCTGGTGGACGATTCCATCGTGCGCGGCACCACCAGCCGGGAGATCGTGACGATGGCACGCGAATCCGGCGCGCGCAAGGTGTTCTTCGCCTCGGCGGCGCCGCCGGTGCGCTATCCCAACGTCTACGGGATCGACATGCCGACCCGTGCGGAACTGATCGCGGCCCACCGCACCGAGGAAGAGGTCGCGGCGGAAATCGGCGCTGACGCGCTCATCTACCAGGACCTGGACGCGCTCAAGGACGCCGTCCGGATGACGAATCCGAAGCTCTCGACCTTCGAGACTTCGTGCTTCGACGGGGTTTACGTTACCGGCGACGTGACCAGCGACTACCTGCACATCATCGAAAGCCGCCGTGACGCGCAACGCGATGCGGAGGAGGACGAGGGCGCGCAGCTCGACCTGAACCTGGTGGCAACGGGCTGATTTTTGCTATAATTCCTTCACGCGCCGATTTGAGCCAGCTTGCGGGCGCGATATAAATTCAGCTAAAGCGTGCCGAACCCCGGTCCGCTTAGTCAGCGAAAGGATCGGGTTTTTTATGGCCAAAGAGTACGGTGTCTCCACCCTTGGCGTGCGCGCCGGCACCACGCGCAGCCAGTTCAACGAGCACTCCGAAGCGCTATTCCTCACGTCGAGTTTCGTATTCGAGAGCGCGGCGCAGGCCGCCGAGCGTTTCACCGGCAGTGGCGGCGGGTTCGTCTACTCCCGCTTCACGAACCCCACGGTAACGATGTTCCAGGACCGCCTGGCGGCCCTGGAAGGCGCCGAGGCCTGCGTTGCGACTGCCTCGGGCATGTCGGCGATCCTCGCCACCTCGATGGCGCTGCTCAAGGCGGGGGATCATGTGGTCTGCTCCAACGCGGTGTTTGGCTCCACGGTGCAGCTGTACGCCACGATCCTGTCGCGCTTCGGCGTCGAGACCACATTCGTATCGCCGACCGATATTGGCGCGTGGCAGCGCGCACTGCGGCCGGACACCAGGCTGCTTTTCCTGGAGTCGCCCTCCAATCCGCTGGGCGAGGTATGCGATATCGCGGCGCTCGCCGCATTGGCGCAGAAAGCCGGAGCGACGCTGGTGGTGGACAACGCGTTGTGCACGCCGGCGCTGCAGCGGCCGCTGGAATTCGGTGCCGACCTCGTGATTCACTCCGCCACCAAGTATCTGGATGGGCAGGGCAGGGTGCTCGGCGGGGCGGTGGTAGGAAACAAAGGTCCTGCGATGGACGCCGTATTCGGTTTTCTGCGCACGGCGGGACCTTCGTTGTCGCCCTTCAATGCATGGGTGATCCTGAAAGGCATGGAGACGCTGGAAATCCGCATGCTCGCGCAGTCCGAGCGTGCGCTCGAGCTCGCGCGCTGGCTGGAAAAGCATCCGCGGGTCGCGCGCGTCTATTACCCAGGCCTGGCCTCGCATCCGCAGCACGCGCTCGCGATGCGCCAGCAGCGCACCGGCGGCGCGCTCGTCTCCTTCGAAGTGAAAGGCGGCCGCGAGGCGGCCTGGAAGGTGATCGATTCGACTGAGCTGATCTCGATCACCGGCAACCTGGGCGACGTGAGAACCACCATCACCCATCCGGCAACCACCACTCACGGCCGCATCACCCCTGAGGCGCGCGCGGCGGCCGGAATCACGGCGGGACTGGTACGCGTCGCGGTGGGACTGGAAGCCGTTGAAGACCTGAAGGCGGATCTGCAACGCGGACTGGCCTGATCAGAAGCTAACGAGACGCGGCCCCACGTCATCCAGAGCGAGGTAGCCGCCGCGGCCGTACCAGTCGGGCAGCACCCAGCGCTCGCAGCGCGCGCCATCGACCTCGACGTCGTGGCGCGCGGGGCGGTGGGTGTGGCCGTGGATCATGTGCCGCAGCTTGAGGTGGCGGAATACGTCGCGTACTGCTTCCTGGTTCACATCCATGATCTCCGCTGGTTTGGCGGCGACGACTTCCTTGCTCTTCTGCCGCAGCCCGGAGATGGTCTCGTGGCGCAACGCGAGCGGCTTCGCGAGGAACTCCTTTTGCCAGGCTTCGGAGCGCGCGATGCGGCGCCAGGCCTGGTAGTCGTGGTCGTCCGTGCAAAGCGTATCGCCGTGCAACAGCACCACGCGCTTGCCCGCGAACTTGACAACGCTTGGATCGTCCAGGGCAAGCGCGCCGCTGGCGGCGAGGAACCGCTTGCCGACCAGAAAATCCCGGTTGCCGTGCATGAGCCGGACCTGCACGCCACTTTCCGAAAGGGCCTTGAATCCGGCAGCCACGTCAGCGGCGAGCGGATCGCCCTTCCGGTCGGTGAGCTCATCGTCACCGGCCCAGTACTCGAACAGGTCGCCCAGCACATAAAGCGCCTGCGCGCGCCTTGCCTCATCGCCGAGGAACCTGAAGAACTGCTCGTTGGCATCCGGGCGCTCCGCCGACAGGTGCAGGTCGGAGATGAAGAGCGCCTGGCTCACATCACTTCTTGTCGGTCACCAGCGTGACTGACTCGATCACGACCGCTTCGCGCGGGACGTCGGTGGGGAAAGGGCCGCCAGACCCGGTGGGGGTCTTGGAGATCTTCTGCACCACGTCCATGCCGTCGACCACCTTGCCGAATACCGTGTAGCCCCAGCCGTCCTGGGCACTGGCGGCATTCAGGAAGTCGTTGTTCTTGCCGTTGATGAAGAACTGCGAGGACGCGGAATGGGGCGCGCTGGTGCGCGCCATCGCGATGGTGCCCAGATCGTTCTTGAGGCCGTTCTTGGCTTCGTTCTGGATCGTATCGCGCGTCGGTTTCTGCTTGTAGCTCTTGTCGAAGCCGCCGCCCTGGATCATGAAATTGTCGATCACGCGGTGGAAAATCGTGCCGTTGAAGTGGCCGTCCTTGACGTATTGCAGGAAGTTCTCGACGGATTTCGGCGCCTTGGCCGGATACAGCTCGAGCCGGATGGTGCCCAGGTTGGTCTTCAGGTCTACCTGCGGGTCGGCCGCGAGCGCGCCGGAACCCGCTGCCGTTGCCGAAAGAATTACCAGAGGCCGCCAGAAATCGATCAGTTTCATTCTCCACCTTCATAGAGGATCCGCCAGCGCCCGTCGTCCTTGACCCAGTACTGGCGCTTGCGCATCACGTTGGAAAGATTACTCGACCGGTAGTCCTGGTCGAAGCTGACCACGACGAAGCTCTCGCGCGGGTAGCGCAGCATCGAGACCCGCGATGTCGCCACCTTGATCCAGCTCTTCGCGGCGTTCACGGTGCGTTTGTGCTCGGACCATGCCGCCAGGTCCTGGTCGCCGGAATTGAAGCGCGCGGCGTAATGGCCGAGATAGCGGTCTGCGTCGCGGCTCTCCCAGTCGGTGCGCCAGGACTCGAACGCGGCGGCGAGCGCCTTGCGTTCCGCATCCAGCGTCGCCGCGTCGGCCCACTCGATTTCGTCGGCGATGATCACCGGGGTCAGGCCGATCTGCACCGTCCGGCCGACCGCTTCCAGGTCGGCGTTCGCGAGCACGATGCAGCCGTCGCTCGCCCGCGGCGGACGGCTGTAAGTATCGGAGGGCGTGCCGTGCAGCCAGATGCCGTGCCCGTTGCGGCCCAGGCGCTTGTCCCAGGCATTCGGGTAGTTGATCGGATAGGCGCCGGCGCCGTAGAAATCGGTCAGCTTCTGGCGCGGCAGGTTCGCGGTGACATGGTAAACGCCGACCGGCGTCTTCTGGTCGCCCTCGCGGGTCTTCTCCATGCCGTTCTTGCCCAGGGTGACGTAGTAGTCAGCGACGAACTGGGGAATGCCGCCGACGTTCTCGAATACGTAGAGCCGCGAGCGCAGCGAATCCACCACCAGCGCATGCTTCTGGTCGGCGTGCAGCTGCAGCATGTAGCGCGGCACACGGTCGCCGTTCGGTCGATCGCGGAACGCGCGCAGCCGAAGCAGGGCCTCGGCGCGCAGGCCTTCCACCTTCTCGCGCGGCACGGTCTTCGGCACGTTGCCGAAGGTTTCGAGCGGGCGGGCGCGCGCGAACAGCAGATCACCGCGGATCAGGTGCGCAAGGCGGAAATTCGGGTGCGCCGCGATCAGCGCCTCGACGCGCTGCGTCGCTACATCGAGCCGGTTGGCTTCGATCGCGTCCAGCACGCCGGAAAGAGCCTTTTCAGGACCGGCGCTCGAAAGCGCCGGTGCCGGCCCCGCTGCAAATGCCGTGGAGGCAACGAGAACGAAGGCTGCGGCGGCCAGGCGCAGGAATGCGCTAGGCATGGGACTCAATTGCCGACCCTCTCCTGCTGGATGAGCCAGCGCCCGTCGATCCTGGCAAGCATCAGCGTCTTGGTGGTGTGGGTGGCCTTGATGATGTCCGACCGGTAGCCCTGGCGGAAAGTGATGCTGGCCTGACTCTCGCTTATGACGTTCACTTTGGGTGTGTCCACAGTCACCGCGATGCTCTTGGGCGAGCTGATGCGCTGGCGGCGGGTTTTCTCCCAATCCGCGCGCCCCTCGCCGGCGGGAGTCTTGAACTCCTTGCCGTAGAACGCGAGGTAAGCATCGACGTCCTTGGCAGACCATGCTTTTGACCAGGCGTTCACCGTATCGAGTATTTCGGCATTGGCCGTCTTCGGCGCGATCGGCTTTTCGGCGGCCGGCCTGGCGGGTTCAACCGCGGCGACCACGACGGGTGCTTTGGCCGGCTCCTTCACCGTTGGCGCCGGCGTCGAGGGTGCCGCGGCCACCACTACCGCCGCCGGTTTCCCCGGCGTCGCGCCGCCCACCAATTCGCGCACCAGTGCGAGCTTGTTCTTCGCGGCCGGATTGGCAGAATCGATCTGCAGCGCCTTGTCGTAGGCCTGGCTCGCGAGTTTGGCGTAGACGTCGCCCAGGTTTTCGTAGGCCGTGGCATAGCTCGGATGCGTGCGGATCGACTGTTCCAGCGCACCGCGCGCCTTGTCGTACTGGCCCTGCGAGGCGTAAATCACCGCGAGGTTGTTGTAGGGCTCGGGAAGGTCCGGATAGTCCTTCGTCAACGCTAGGAACATTTCGGTCGCGTCCTTGCTGTTGCCCTGCTCGGCGTAGATCAGTCCTTTCAGAAAGCGCGCCTGCGCGTCCTTCGGCTTCGCGGCCAGCACCTTGTTGACGCGTTCCAGCGCCTGCTGGTGCTGTCCTGACTTGAGCAATTTGCTCGCGTCCTGCACATCATCCGCAAATGCCGGGCCGGAGGCCGCGAGCAGCGCCGCGAGCAGCAGCGCCAGCATCGGGCGCGGGTCGGAGAAAGTCATCATTGTGTTATAGTTTTCAAGGCCCTACGGAATCTTGTTCATTCTAGACTAAGCCCTGCCGGTTCACAACTTTGTTCGCTGCAGGACACGGAAGCCGCATGCTCCGCATATATAACTCGCTCGCCCGGGAGAAGCAGGACTTTGTGCCCATCCGTCCCGGCGAGGTACGCATGTACGTCTGCGGCATGACGGTCTACGACTTCTGCCACATCGGCCATGGCCGCATGATGGTCGCCTTCGACCTGATACGGCGCTGGCTGCGCGCCAGCGGCTTTCGCGTCACCTACGTGCGCAACATCACCGATATCGACGACAAGATCATCAAGCGCGCGGTGGAAAACCGCGAAACCATCGGCGCACTGACCGAGCGCAATATCAAGTACATGGATGAAGACGTCGGCGCGCTCGGCGTCGAGAAGCCCGACCACGAGCCGCGCGCGACGCAGTACGTGCCGCAGATGCTCGAGATGATCGGCCGGCTCGAAACGAACGGCCTGGCCTACCTGGCGGCAGACGGCGACGTGAATTTCGCGGTGCGCAAGTTCCCGGGCTACGGCAGGCTCTCCGGCAAGTCCCTCGACGACCTGCGCGCGGGCGAACGAGTCGACGTGGGCGCCGCGAAGCGCGATCCGCTCGATTTCGTCCTCTGGAAGCATTCCAAGCCCGGCGAGCCGAGGTGGCCGTCACGCTGGGGTGACGGGCGTCCCGGTTGGGCGATCGAATGCTCGGCGATGGGTTGCTCGCTGCTTGGAGAATCGTTCGACATCCACGGCGGCGGGCAGGACCTGCAGTTTCCGCACCACGAAAACGAGATCGCGCAGTCCGAAGGGGCCAACGGCAAGCCCTTCGTCAAATACTGGGCGCACAACGGGTTCGTGCAGGTCGACGATACCAAGATGTCGAAGTCGCTCGACAACTTCTTCACCATCCGCGACGTCCTCAAGGTGTTCGATCCCGAGGTGGCGCGCTTTTTCCTCGTGCGCGCGCATTACCGCAGCCCGCTGGGCTACTCGGACGCCCACCTGAACGACGCGAGAGCGGCGCTTACCCGCCTTTACACCGCGCTCAAGGATGTTTCTCCTGGGAAATCCGAAGCGGACTGGAACGAGCCGCACGCGATCCGGTTCAAAGCCGCGATGGACGACGACTTCAACACGCCCGAAGCCGTGGCGGAGCTGTTCAGTCTCGCCAGCGAGGTCGGACGCGGCAGGAAAGAACTGGCTGCGCAGTTGAAGGCATTGGGGGGCGTCCTCGGTCTGCTGCAGCGTGATCCACGGGCGTTTCTGCAGGGCCGGACCGGATCCGCGGACAAGGACGTGCAGGATCAGATCGACGCGCGCCTCGCGGCTCGGAAGGCCCGGAACTTTGCTGAAGCCGACCGGATCAGGAAGGCGCTGGAAGCGTCGGGCATCATCCTCGAGGACGGGCCGAACGGCACAAGCTGGCGCCGCGCGTGAATGTCCCGCCGATGTGCGGAAGTTACTGGCGTGGATCATCGCGGTCGCGTGCTGCGTCCCCCTCGGGGTGGCGGCACAAAGCCCGCACGAGATACGGCAGGACGCGCGCCTTACCGCGCAGGACCTCACGGAACTGCGTTCGATCGAGGAGCCTCCGCCAGGCGTGGACTGGCGTCTGACGGCGGGAGCTGCGCGCACCTTTAACCAGGACGGAGCGCGGCAGTGGAGCACGCCATTCCAATTGCGCGCACTGTTTGACAGGGGCAGATCGGCGTTCAAGGTCTCCGGCGACGGCATCTCCAGCGTACGGGCGGCAGACGGAAACAGGTCTGGGCTGAGCGACGTCAACGTCGTGCTGTCCCGCGCCTTGGCGGTCGGCCTGATCGGGGAAGTCGGGCTGACGATGCCCGCGGGAGGGGAAGTGGGCAGCGATGCCGGCCGGAAACGCATCGGCGCCGCCTACAACCGGCACCTCGCCGGTCACTGGGACGCACAGGTGCAATACCGGCTGGTCCGTTTCGACGCAGACCAGCCGGCCGGCGTGAGCCGGTTTCGCCATCACGGGCTGCTGCAGGCGGCCTACAATTTCGACACCCCGCGCACTGCGTTGACCTTTCAGATTGCGCGCAACTATCGTCACGGCGCCGGAGGCGCGACGCAGGCAGCTGCGACCTTCGAGTACCCGCTGCGAGAGGGGAAACGGCCACCAATCGGCGCGCTTGGCCTTACGCGAGGGCTCAGCGCCGGCTCGCGCGACACTACGCTGGAAATCGACGTTTCGATCAGATTCTGACGCGCGGCGCCTCAGCCTTCGAAAAATTCCTTCACCTTGTCGAACCAGCCCTTGGCGCGAGGGTTGTGACGGGCCGCATCCTTCTGGCTCAGCGTTTCGAATTCCTGCAGCAGCTCGCGCTGGCGCGAGGTGAGGTTGACCGGCGTCTCCACCACCACGTGGCAGAAGAGATCGCCCAGCGACTGGCTGCGCACGCCCTTGATGCCCTTGCCGCGCAGGCGGAAGGTCTTGCCGCTCTGGGTTTCGGCCGGCACCTTGATGCGGGCGCTGCCATCAAGCGTCGGGATCTCGATCTCGCCGCCCAGTGCCGCGGTGCTGAAAGACACCGGCATTTCGCAATGCAGGTCGTCGTGGTCGCGCTGGAATACCGGGTGCGGCTTGAGGTGCACCTGGACGTAGAGGTCACCCGACGGTCCGCCGTTGACGCCGGCTTCGCCTTCGCCCGTCAGGCGGACGCGGTCGCCTTCGTCCACGCCGGCCGGAATCTTCACCGATAGCGTCTTCTGGGTCTTGAGGCGGCCCGCGCCGCTACAGGTGGCGCAGGGGTGCGCGACGGTCTTGCCGCTGCCGTGGCAACGCGGGCAGGTCTGCGCGATGGAGAACGGGCCCTGCGAGACGCGCACCTGGCCCGCGCCGCGGCAGGTGGCGCAGGTCTGCGGCTGGGTGCCGGGCTTGGCGCCCGAACCGTGGCAGGTGGCGCACTCCGACAGCGCCGGGATGCGGATCTTGGTCTCGAAGCCGTGCGCCGCCTGCTCAAGCGTGATCTCGAGGTTGTAGCGCAGGTCCGCGCCGCGGAACACGTTGGAGCGGCCGCCGCGCCCGCCGCCGAAAATCTCGCCGAAGATGTCGTTGAAGACATCGCCAAAGCCCGCGCCGGCGCCCGCGCCGGCCGCCGGGTCGACGCCCGCGTGCCCGTACTGGTCGTAGGCAGGCCGCCGCTTCGAGTCGGTGAGGACCTCGTAGGCTTCCTTGGCTTCCTTGAAGTGCTCCTCGGCCTTCGGATTATCCGGATTGCGGTCCGGATGCCACTTCATGGCGAGCTTGCGGTAAGACTTCTTGATTTCCTCCTCGGACGCGTCCCTGTTAACGCCGAGTACTTCGTAGTAATCGCGCTTCGCCACTCCCGTTTTTCTCCCCGATTAACCGGTTTTCTTTTCCTTGACCTCGGTGTACTCCGCATCGACAACGTTGCCGTCTTCCTTCTTCGGTTCGCCCGCCGCCTTGGCGTCGCCAGCCTGCGCGGCTTGTTCCTTCGCCTGCGCCTCGGCATACACCTTCTCGCCCAGCTTCTGCGAGGCTTCGGCAAGCGCCTTCGCCTTCTCTTCGATCTGCGCCTTGTCGTCGGACTTGAGCACACCTTCCGCTTCCTTGAGCGCCGCTTCGATCTTCTCCTTCTCGCCGGCCTCCAGCTTGTCGCCGTATTCACCCAGCGATTTCTTCACCGAATGCACCAGCGCCTCGCAGGTGTTGCGCGCGTTCACGAGCTCGAGCGCCTTGCGGTCTTCCTCGGCGTGCGTCTCGGCGTCCGCCACCATGCGCTTGATCTCCTCCTCGGTCAGACCGGAGCCTGCCTGGATCTTGATCTTCGCTTCCTTGGCTGTCGCCTTGTCCTTCGCGGTGACGTGCAGGATGCCGTTGGCGTCGATGTCGAACATGACCTCGATCTGCGGCATGCCGCGCTGCGAGGGCGGGATGTCGGTTAGGTTGAACTGGCCGAGCGACTTGTTGCCGCTCGCCACGTCGCGTTCGCCCTGCAGCACGTGGATCGTGACCGCGGTCTGGTTGTCTTCCGCGGTCGAGAACACCTGCTGCGCCTTGGTCGGAATGGTGGTGTTCTTCTGGATCAGCTTGGTCATTACGCCGCCCAGCGTCTCGATGCCGAGCGACAGCGGGGTGACATCCAGCAGCAGCACATCCTTGACGTCGCCCTTCAGCACGCCAGCCTGGATCGCCGCGCCGACCGCGACTGCCTCATCGGGGTTGACGTCCTTGCGCGGCTCCTTGCCGAAGAACTCGCGCACCTTGTCCACGACCTTCGGCATGCGCGTCATGCCGCCCACCAGGATCACGTCCTGGATGTCGGAGAGCTGCACGCCGGCATCCTTGACCGCCACGCGGCAGGGTTCGATGGTCCGGGAAATCAATTCGTCGACCAGCGATTCGAACTTCGCGCGTGTGATCTTCGTCGTCAGGTGCTGCGGCGCGCCGTTCGCCATGGCGATGTACGGCTCGTTGATTTCAGTCTGCTGACTGGAGGAGAGCTCGATCTTGGCGCGCTCGGCCGCCGACTTGACCCGTTGCAGGGCGATCGCGTCCTTGGCCAGGTCGACTCCGCTCTTCGCCTTGAATTCCTCGACGATATGGTCGATCAGCTTCTGGTCGAAGTCCTCGCCGCCGAGGAAGGTATCGCCGTTGGTGGAAAGCACCTCGAACTGGTGCTCGCCCTCGACCGCGGCGATGTCGATGATGGAGATGTCGAACGTCCCGCCGCCCAGGTCATACACGGCGATCTTGCGGTCCTTGCCTTCCTTCTTGTCCATGCCGAAGGCGAGCGCGGCCGCGGTCGGTTCGTTGATGATGCGCTTCACGTCGAGGCCGGCGATGCGGCCCGCGTCCTTGGTGGCCTGGCGCTGCGAATCGTTGAAGTAGGCCGGCACCGTGATCACGGCCTCGGTGACTTCCTCACCCAGGTAGTCCTCGGCGGTCTTTTTCATCTTGCGCAGGACCTCGGCCGAAACCT
>JBDTRO010000025.1:0-7323 GCA_039931635.1 Betaproteobacteria bacterium
CGGCAACCTGATCTCGGGTTCGGGCAAGCTGCCCTTCAATACCGATGGCGGCGGCCTGTGCAACAACCATCCGGCCAACCGCGGCGGCATGACCAAGGTGATAGAAGCGGTGCGCCAGTTGCGTGGCGAGGCGCATCCAAAGGTCCAGGTGAAAAACTGCGGCATCGCGCTCGCGCAGGGCACCGGCGGGCAATTGGGGACGAGGCATGGCAGTTCGACCCTGATCATGGAGCGCGCATGAGAAAAATTCCCGCGCCGGCCGTCAATCCCGAGAACAAGGCCTATTTCGACGCCGCTTCCCAGGGGAAGCTCCTGATAAGGAAATGCACGTCCTGCGGTGAATTCCATCACTATCCGCGCGCCCTCTGCCCGTTCTGTTTTTCGGACAAGACGGAATGGCGCGACGCGAAGGGCAGCGGGACGGTCTACACGTACAGCGTATTGCGCCGGGGCGTGCCGGAGCCGTACTGCATCGCTTACGTGACGCTGGATGAGGGCGTCAGCATGCTGACGAATATTGTCGATTGCGACCTCGACGCGGTGCGCATCGGGCAGAAAGTCAAAGTGGTGTTCAAGCCCACCGACGGCGGCCCGCCGGTGCCGATGTTCACGCCCGCCTAATCGGTACCGCCCACGGCGGGCAGGCGCTGGCCGCGCCAGCGCAGCATGCCGCCGGCAAGATTGGCGACCCTGGCATAGCCCGCGTCTCTGAGCAGCACGGTCGCCTGCGCCGAGCGCGCGCCCGAGCGGCAGACGACCACGACGGGCAGATCCGGGGCGATCTCGTTCTTTCTCTGGATCAGCGTGCCCAGGGGCAGCAATTTCGCTCCCTCGATGTGCCCCAGGGCACCGGTGAATTCCTCCGGTTCGCGCACGTCGATGACCTGCACGCGGGCTGCATTCTCGGCGACCCACTCGGGCTGCAATTCCCAGATGCCGGCGAAGGTATAGGAGAGTGGGGCCCAGTCGCTATCCGTGAAAGCGGTCATGTCTTCCTTGTCCGGCCGGCCGCAACGAAGGTTCGCGGGCACGGCAATGGCCATCTGCTTCGGGTGCGGCAGGCCGAGGTTGTTCATGTAGCCGACGAAATCGCCCTCGCCGATGCTCTCGGCAAGGCGCGGATTGTATTTCTTTTCCTCGCCGACGCTGGAAGCGGTGAGGCCGCGGTAATCGTGCGCCGGATAGAGCAGGCAGGCGTCGGGCAGCGAGAACACTTTTTCGCGTACCGAGCGGAACAGGCGGTGCGCGTCGCCCTCCTGGAAGTCGGTGCGGCCGCAGCCGCGGATCAGCAGCGCGTCGCCGGTGAAGGCCATCGAGTGGTCATCCAGCACGTAGCTCAGGCAGCCGCCGGTATGGCCCGGCGTGGCGCGCACCTCCAGCGAACGGGCCCCGAAGGCGACCTTGTCGCCGTCTGCCAGGCCGCGGTCGGCGCCATCGGCCCCACTATCCTTCGAGAGCGCGATCGTCGACGCGAAGCGGCGCTTCAGCAGCCAGGCACCCGTTACATGGTCCGCATGCACGTGCGTCTCCAGCGTGCACATGAGTTTCAGGCCGAGTTCCGCGATCAGCGCCGCATCGCGCCGCGCGTGCTCGAACACCGGATCGATCAGCACTGCCTCGCGCGTGGCAGAATCCGCCAGCAGGTAGGTGTAGGTGGAAGAATGCGGATCAAATAACTGACGGAAAATCATATGCACGACTTTACCCCGGTTTCCGCGCTGCTGGGCGGCGCACTGATCGGCCTGGCGAGCGTCTGGCTGCTGGCTGCCAACGGGCGCATCGCCGGCGTGAGCGGCATCCTGCACGGCTTGTTTTCTCCACTGGATGCGCGGCAAGGACAGCACGACGCGCAGTGGCGCGCGTGGTTCATCTCCGGTCTGCTGCTCGCGGGGCTCGCCTGGCAAGCGGCCGGTGCGCCGGTGCCGGTACGCGTGGGCTTCCCGCTTGGCTGGTTGGCCGCGGCCGGCCTGCTGGTGGGCTATGGCACGCGCATGGGCAGCGGCTGCACCAGCGGCCATGGCGTTTGCGGCCTCGGACGGCTGTCGTTGCGCTCGCTGGTGGCGGTGATCGCGTTCATGGGCGCCGGCATGCTCGCCACCTATGTGACGCGCCAGGTAATCGGAGTGACGTCATGAAGGCGCTTGCTTCCGCGCTTGGTGCCGGCTTCCTGTTCGGCACCGGCCTGTGGGTTTCCGGCATGGCGAATCCGAAGAAAGTACTCGGCTTTCTCGACGTTGCGGGCGATTGGGATGCGAGCCTGCTGCTGGTCATGGGCGGCGCCGTGGCGGTCACGCTGGCGGGTTTCCGCATCTTCCGGGCGAAATTCGAAACGCCCGTCCGGGAAGACGTCGATTTTCCGCTCGTCGCGGGATCGGCGCTGTTCGGCATCGGCTGGGGCATTGCCGGCTACTGCCCGGGCCCCGCGATTACCGCGCTCTCGACGCTGTCCACCGAGTCGATCGTGTTCGTGGCCGCGATGCTCGCGGGTGGCTTTCTGAACCGGCTTACGGCGCGCGCCTGAAGTCGCGCCACCCATGAATATTCGAACCCGCTTCGCTCCGTCCCCGACCGGCTTCCTGCATATCGGCGGCGCGCGGACGGCGCTGTTTTCCTGGGCCTACGCGCGGCGCCATGGCGGCAAATTCATCCTGCGCGTCGAGGATACTGATGTCGAGCGCTCGACTGTAGCCTCCGTGAACGCGATCCTGGAGAGCATGAAATGGCTCGGCATCGACTGGGACGAGGGTCCCTTCTTCCAGATGCAGCGCCTGCCGCGCTACAAGGAAGTCGCCGAGCAGTTGATTGATGCGGGGCATGCGTATCGCTGCTGGATGACGAGAGAGGAACTCGACCTTCTGCGTGAGTCCCAGGTAAAGCAGAATCTCAAACCGCGCTATGACGGCCGCTGGCGGCCGGAAAGAGCGAAGGCGGCGGGGCTGGTGCCGCCCGCGCGCGCGCCGGTGGTCCGCTTCCGCACGCCCGAAACGGGCGACATCGGCTGGGACGACCTGGTCAAGGGGCCGATCAGCTTCCCGAACCAGGAACTGGACGATCTCGTGATCCTGCGCGCTGACGGCGTGCCGACCTACAACTTCGGCGTGGTGGTGGACGACCTGGACATGGAGATCACGCACGTGATCCGCGGCGACGACCATGTCAACAATACGCCCCGGCAGATCCATATTTTCAACGCCATCGGCAAGGTGCTGCCGGCGTTCGCGCACCTGCCCATGATTCTCGGCGCCGATGGCGAGCGCCTCTCGAAGCGCCATGGCGCGGTCAGCGTCACGCAGTACCGCGACGAGGGCTTCCTGCCCGAGGCGCTGCTGAACTACCTGGCGCGGCTCGGCTGGTCGCATGGCGACAGCGAGGTGTTCCCCGTGGCGCAATTGGTGGAGTGGTTCGATTTCCGGCACGTGAGCCGCTCGCCGGCGAAATTCGACCCGGACAAGGCGCTGTGGATGAATCAGCAGTACATCAAGAACGCAGGCGATGCGCGCCTGGCTGCCCTGGTGAGCCCTCTTCTCGAGGCCAAGGCAGGCCCGCCCCTGGAGAAAGTCATCGCCCTGCTGAAGGACCGGGCCAACTCGCTGCAACACCTGGCCGAGTCCGCGCGCCTGTTCTACGTCTATGAGGAGCCTACAGCCGGCAAGCTGGCCGAGGCGCTGAACGATCGGACGCGTCCCGCGCTGCAGATGCTCGCGCAGAAGCTGGCGGATACGCCCTGGGAGCGCAAATCGCTCGGCGCCGCGCTGAGCGAGGTATTGAAGGCGAACGGACTCAAGATGCCGGAGCTGGCGATGCCCGCGCGCCTGCTGATTACCGGCCGCACGCAGACACCCTCGCTGGACGCGGTCCTGGAACTGCTGGGCCGCGACCTTGTCCTGGCGCGGTTTGCGCGCCACCTTGGGGAACGTTGAAATGAGAAATGCGTTACTTGCGGCGGTAGCCGCACTTCTCCTGCCTGTTTCCGCCCACGCCATGGACCCGGGAGAATGGGAGTTCCGCACCACCGTGTCCTCTCCCATGATGCAGGTCCCGCAGGTCGCCACGGCGATCCAGTGCGTTACACCCGAAGATGCGCGGGATCCGACCCGCTATGCCGCCCGCAATGAGGCCCCGGGATGCACCGTCAAGCCCGGCGCCCGCACCGCCGACAGCTACGAGTGGACGGTCGCCTGCGACAGCCAGGGCATGCGTGGCGGCGGCAGCGCGCGCTTTACGGGCAAGACGATCGAAAGCACGATGCGCCTGACTGTGGATTCTTCGGGCTTGAAGATGGAGATCCGCAGCGAGACAAAGGGCCGGTACCTCGGGCCCTGCAAGGCGAAATAGCCGCCGGCAAATGCCGGATTCTGTTGTCGCGCCAAGCACATGCGGCTATAATCCGGCCCCTCGCGTGGGGGTATAGCTCAGCTGGGAGAGCGCTTGCATGGCATGCAAGAGGTCAGCGGTTCGATCCCGCTTACCTCCACCAATTCTGCCACCCGGCAGGAAGTAGAAACATCGTGGCGTCGAACGGTCTTGAAGCGAACCGTGACATGGACAGCGCGCCAGCAAAAACAACACCCACAGCCGCGCCGTCGGTAGGCGCTGGCTGATCGCGCTGGAAGTCTCCAATGCCGCCACCAAGCCGGCGGTCAAGCGCTAGCAGAAGGCTTTACCAGCGGGTTCGCCCCGGCTAGAATGCCCGGCCTTTTCGGTCATCAGGTGCGATTCCGCGCCAAGTCCCTATCGTCTAGAGGCCTAGGACACCGCCCTTTCACGGCGGTAACCGGGGTTCGAATCCCCGTGGGGACGCCAGTCAGCAAATAGACTCAACCCGGCACGGTGCCGTCAGGCGCTGCGCCGCTCGCAGCGCTTGTAATGGCGCCCGCTAGCCGGGGGAATTCTTGCGGCGCGCCCGAAAGGCCGCGACGCGCCGGTTTGGCTCGCCGGATTCGTAGGATTGCGCGAACTCGTCGATGCTGGCGCGGATGCTCTCGGCGAGCGGCGCTTCCTCCCACAGCTTGCACAGGCGCTTTTGCGCCCGGATCGCCGCGGGCTCGCCGGCGAGGATGGCGTCGAGGGCTTTGTCGACTTCCGCATCCAGATGCGCAAGCGGGGCCATTTTTTCCACCAGGCCCCAGACCAGCGCTTCGGCGGCGCCTATGGTTTCGCCCGTCATCACCAGCCAGCGCGCGCGCCCGGCGCCGACCAGGCGCGGCAGCACGGCGGCTTCGACCACCGAGGGAATGCCCAGGCGCACTTCCGGCATGCCGAAGGCGGCGCTGTCGGCGGCGATGCGCAGGTCGCAGCAGGCGGCGAGTTCCAGCCCCGCGCCCAGGCACCAGCCGTTGATGCGCGCGATCACCGGCACCGGGCAATCGCGCAGCGCGGCGCAGGCGGCGTGGATCAGGCCGATGAATTCGCGCGCGGAGACGGGATCGAGCGAGCCGAGCGTCTCGAGATCGGCGCCGCCGACAAAAGCCTTGTCGCCCGCGCCCGTGATGACGATCGCGCGAATATTTGAATCTTTTTCTAATTTTTTTATAGAAGAAACAAAATCCTGAAGTGTGGGCCGCGTCAGGATATTCAGCTTGCCCGGATTGTCGATGGTGACGCGCGCGACCAGGCCGGCGGCGCGCGACTCGAGTTGCGTGCGGATCAAGCGGCGCGCTTCTGCTGCAGGAGCGCGCCCACCGCGGCTGCCAGCTTGCGCGCATCGGCGTCGAACTTGCGGATGCCGTCGGAGAGTTTCTCGACCGCCATGGCGTCGGCATTGTGCTGCCAGCGGTACGCGGCTTCGTCCAGGGGTGTTTTTTCGATGCTGAGATTCTTTGCTTTCTCGGGAGAAAGGGGTCTTTCGGTAAAACCGGGCGAAGAACTCAATTGCGCCAACAGGTCCGGCGCAATCGTCAGCAGGTCGCAGCCGGCCAACGCGAGGATCTGCCCGGTTTTCCTGAAGCTCGCGCCCATCACCTGCGTCGCGTAGCCGTGTTTCTTGTAGTAGTTGTAGATCTTCACCACCGACGCGACGCCGGGATCCTCGGCGACCGGAATGTCTTCCAGCTTGCGCGCGGCCTTGTGCCAGTCGTAGATGCGGCCGACAAAGGGCGAGATCAGCGTCACGCCCGCGTCGGCGCTGGCCACGGCCTGCGCGAAGGAAAACAGCAGCGTCATGTTGCAGTGGATGCCTTCGCGCTCCAGGCGCCCGGCGGCGCGGATGCCTTCCCAGGTGCTCGCGAGCTTGATCAGGATGCGGTCGCGGCTGACGTTGCGGGTTTCGTACAGGGAAATCAGTTTCCGGGCCTTTGAAATGCTGCCTTCGGTGTCGAAGGAAAGGCGCGCATCCACCTCGGTGGAGACCCGGCCGGGGATGAGCTTGAGGATTTCACAGCCGAAGGCGACGAACAGGTTGTCCAGGCTGCGCTCCAGGTCCGCCGCGAGCGAAGCTTCCACGACGCCCCGGAAGCGCGGGTCCTGCGCGGCGGTGAGCAGGAGCGAGGGATTAGTCGTGGTGTCCTGCGGCCGCCATTTCGCCACGGCGTCCAGGTCGCCGGTATCGGCGACGATCACCGAATATTGCTTCAGGGAATCCAAGGCATTGAGCATGCGATGATTTTACAGAATCTGACAGGTGTGACGGGAATTCCGGGGACGGTGGCGGGACAATCGGGCTGTGAACACGAACAGTGGTCGCCGCGTCGCCCGCACCAACTACACCGTCCGCGCGGTGTCGTTCGCCTATTGCTTCGTCGTGATCGGGCTGGTGTTCTGGGAACGCAAGGCGGGGTTGCTCGCCTGGAGCCTGCTGGCGTTGCAGTTCCTCGTTTATCCGCAGCTCGCCTATGTGCGCGCCAGGGCCGCGCAGGATTCCCGGCGCGCGGAGATCCAGAACCTGTACGTGGACTCCCTCGCGCTGGGCGCCTGGGTGGCGATGCTCGGTTTCCCGACCTGGATCGCCTACGCGGCGCTCTTCAGCACCACGCTCAACTCCGCGATCATGCGCGGCTTCATCGGCGCCGGCTGCGCCGCGGTGTGCTTTGCGATCGGCGCGTTGGCCTGGACCGCGCCGATGGGCTACACGCACGTTCCCGGCACCGGCAGCCTGGTCTCGGCGTTGTGCTTCTTCGGCTCGCTCGCGTATTCGGCCGGCGTCGGCCTGGTGGTGCACAACCAGAACTGGCGCCTGCGCGGTGCGCGCGAGGATCTGCGCGAAGGCGAGCGGCGCTACCGCCTCATCACCGAGCATGCCGGCGACCTGGTGGCGATGGTGGACCGCGACGGCCGCTGGCTGTACGCCAGTCCTTCCTACGCACGCATTTTCCGGCCCGAGGACAT
>JBDTRO010000026.1:0-12565 GCA_039931635.1 Betaproteobacteria bacterium
ACGTCGTACTCCGCGGCGAAGCCGAAGCCGCCGTAGGTCTGGATGCAGACGTTGGCGGCTTCCCACGACGCCTTGGCGCAGAGGTGCTTGGCCATGTTGGCTTCGGCGCCGCAATGCTTCTTCTCGTCGAACAGCGCCGCCGCCTTGTAGCGCATCAGGTTGGCCGCTTCGATCTCCATGTAGGCCTCGGCGATCGGGAACTGGATGCCCTGGTTCTGGCCGATAGGCCGGCCGAAGACAACGCGGTCCTTGGAGTACCTGGTCGCCTTGTCCACGAACCAGTAGCCGTCGCCGATGCACTCCGCCGCAATCAGGATGCGCTCGGCGTTCATGCCGTCGAGGATGTACTTGAAGCCTTTGCCTTCCTCGCCGATCAGGTTTGCCGCCGGCACCTCGAGGTTGTCGATGAACACCTCGTTGGTCTCGTGGTTGACCATGTTGCGAATGGGCTTGACCGTCAGGCCCTTGCTTTTGGTGTCCACAAGGAAAATGGACATGCCCTCGGACTTCTTTTTTACTTCGGCGATCGGGGTGGTGCGTGCGAGCAGGATCATGAGATCGGAGTGCTGCAGGCGCGAGGTCCAGACTTTCTGGCCGTTGACGACATAGCGGTCGCCTTTCTTCACGGCAACGGTCTTGATGCTGGTCGTGTCGGTGCCGGCGGTGGGTTCGGTCACGCCCATGGATTGCAGGCGCAGCTCGCCCGAGGCGATCTTCGGCAGGTATTTCTTCTTCTGCTCCGCCGAGCCGTGGCGCAGCAGGGTGTTCATGTTGTACATCTGCCCGTGGCAGCAGCCGGCGTTGCCGCCCGTGCGGGTGATTTCTTCCATGATCACCGAGGCTTCGGTGAGCGAGAGGCCCGAGCCGCCGAACTCCTCGGGGATCAGGGCCGACATCCAGCCGGCCTTGGTCAGTGCTTCGACGAAGGCTTCCGGATAGGCGCGCGCCTCGTCGATTCGCTGCCAGTAGGCAGAATCGAAAGTGTTGCATAGCGCACGGACGGCGTCGCGCAGCTCGGCGTGGGTTTCGTCGGCCTTCACCGAGCCGGCCTTGATGTTGGCGTCCTGCACGACCCTGGCCCAGCGCGCCACTTCGTTCTCATATGTATCCAGGTCCTTCAATGGGAGGATGTTTCGCGAGGAACTCCTCGTCTATCTCCAGCCCGAGCCCAGGCTTCTCCAACGGCCAGACGTTGCCGTCCTTGTCCACTTCGTAGGGCTTGGAAACCAGATCATCGCGGAACTTGTTGGCTTTGGATACATCTCCTTCGAAATAGCCGCCATTGTCGATGGCGGCGAGGAAATGGATGGACGCGGCGTGGTTCAGGCCGGTCATCGAGCTGTGCGGATGGATCGGCAGCTTGTAGGCCGAGGCCATGGCGGCGATGCGCAGGGCTTCCGTCAGGCCGCCTGTCTTGGATAAATCGGGCTGCAGGATCGTGATCGAGCCGTCCTCGATCAACCGGTTGAATTCGAAACGCGTGTAGTGGTTCTCTCCGGCGGCCAGCGGCGTGCTGCCGAAGCCCGCTGCCAGCTGGTAGCTGTGGTAGTCGTGCGCCGGGAAGGGCTCCTCCAGCCAGGCGACGTTGAGTTCGTCCATGCCGGGCATTACCTGGCGCACGTCCTCGACGCTGTAGCCGATGTTCGCATCGGTCAGGATCACCAGGTCGTCGCCGCAGGCCTTGCGCACGGCGCGGATGCGTTCCAGATCCCTTTTGGGCGAGTCACCGACGCGAAGTTTGACTGCTTTATAGCCTTTCGAAATTGAAGATCGCAATTCTTCAATCAGCTTGGAAGGCTCCTGATAACCCAGCGAAACTCCGCCGGCATAGGCGGGCACGGCTTTCCTTGAGCCGCCGAGCAGCTTGTAGAGCGGCATGCCGGCCGCCTGGCCGCGAATGTCCCAGAGCGCGCAATCGATGCCGCTCATGGCGAGGCAGGTGCCGGCGCCCATGCCGTGGCTGGCGAGCTGCTTGTCGTAGATTTTCTTCCAGACGCCGACCACGTTGGCCGCGTCCATGCCGAGGACGAGTTGCCTGAGCGTGGTCTCGATGAGTTTCGCCACCGCCGTGTGCGCGCGGCCGTGGTGCGATTCGCCCCAGCCGACGAGGCCGCCGGCAGTAGTGATCTTGACCACCACTGCGTCGCGCTTGATGGCGGTGCCGATGCCGAGCGCCACCCTGTGCTCCGGCGGTACCGGAAACGAGGTGGGATACGCCTTGATCTCAACGATTTTCAGATCTGCGTTCAAGTATCTTGCTCCAGGCTTCGGGATTGACGAAATTCTTCGGCCGTTCTCCGGCCAGCATGCGCAGCGTTTCTTCCGCCGCCGCGGCGCCCATGCGCTGGCGCGATTCGCGCGTCATGCCGGCCAGGTGCGGGGTCAGCACCGCGTTGTCCAGCGCGAGCAGCGGATGCCCGGGCTCGAGCCGGTAATGCTCGTAGACGTCGAGCATCGCGCCTGCGATGCGCTTTTCGCGCAAGGCATCGATCAACGCCGCCTCCTCGACGACCGCGCCACGGCCGACGTTGATCAGCCAGGCGGAGGATTTCATCTTTTTCAGCCGTTCCCGGTTGAACAGGTGATGCGTTGCGTGCGACAGGGGGCAGGTGATAACGACGAACTCCGATCCCTCCACGAGGCGGTCCAGTTCCACCGGCTCTGCTTCCGGCGGCAAGCGGTCCAGGCGCCGCTGGTTCCCGAGTACCCGCATGCCGAAACCGTTGCGGCAGATTTTTGCGACGCGCTTGCCGATTTCGCCCACGCCAACGATGCCGACGGTCATGGCGGCGATCTCGTGCGCCTTGGCGCCGAGTGCACGCGTTTCATCCCACGGCTGGGTTTTTATTTTGGTCGCTATTTCGAAAGCATTTCTTGCCAGGATAAGCATGGCAAGGACGCAGTATTCCGCCACTGACTGCGCGTTGCCGCCGGGAATGTTGGCTACCGGAATGCCGCGTTCAGTGGCGGCCTGCAGCGGAACGAGGTCGAGGCCGGTGCCGTGAATCGTGACAGCCCGGATCTTCCCAGCGAAATCGAAGAAATCGTCCGGCAGGCGGCTGCGCGTGATCACCGCATCCACATCTGCCGCGTCGCGCCGGATGCCGTCGAAAGATGCTTCGCGGCACTCCAGCACTTCCGCTTTCTGGCGCAGCAGCGCGACGCCCGAGGGATCGATCGGATCTACCAGCAATACGCGCATCGGCTAGACGATTCCGTCGGCCTTGAGCCGTTGCAGGTCGGCGTCGCTGCGCCCCAGCAGGCCCTTGAGCACCTCCTCGTTGTGCTGGCCCAGCATCGGCGGGGCGAGCCGGTACTCGACCGGGGTTTCCGACAGGCGCATCGGGCTCGCCACGACGGGCGCGACGCCGCCCAGCGGGTGCGGCATGTCCACGCGCAGCTGGCGGTGCCGGACCTGCGGGTCTTCGAATACTTCCTTCATGTTGTTGATCGGGCCGCAGGGCACGTTCGCGGCTTCCAGCTGCGCGATCCATTCTCGCTTGCTGCGCGTACGCATCAGTTCGGCGATCAGCGGAATCAATTCGCCGCGGTGGATGATCCGCTGTGACATCGTTTTGAAGCGTGCTTCCTGCGCGAGGGCGGCGGCGCCGGCGACCTCGCAAAAGCGCTCGAACTGGCCGTCGTTGCCGATCGCGAGAATGATGTGGCCGTCCGCGGTGGGGAAGACTTCGTAGGGCACCACCTGCGGATGCGCGTTGCCCCAGCGCACCGGGACCTTGTCGGAGCAGAAGTAGGAAACGATCTGATTGGCGTTGAAGGCGACCATGGTGTCGAGCAGCGCGGCATCGATGTACTGACCGTGGCCGGTGCGCTCGCGGTGGGTGACCGCGGCGAGGATCGCAACGCTTGCATACATCCCGGTCAGGACATCGGTGATGGCAATGCCGACTTTCTGCGGCCCGGCGCCCGGCTGGCCGTCGCGCTCGCCGGTGATGGACATCAGGCCGCCCATGCCCTGGAAAATGAAATCGTAGCCCGGGCGCGGCGCGTAGGGACCGTCCTGGCCGAAGCCGGTGACGGAGCAGTAAATAAGACCTGGGTTCTCCTGCTTCAACGAATCAAAATCAAGTCCATAGCGTCTGAGAGTTCCAACCTTGTAGTTCTCGATCAATACCTGGGATTTCAGTGCGAGTTCGCGGACGATTTTCTGCCCCTCGGGCTTGGCGATGTCGAGAGTCACGGATTTCTTGTTGCGATTGACCGAGAGGTAGTACGCGGATTCGGTCGTGTCCTTGCCTCGGCCGTCCTTCATCCAGGGCGGGCCCCAGCCGCGCGTATCGTCGCCGGCGCCAGGGCGTTCGACCTTGATCACCTCGGCGCCCAGGTCGGCGAGATTCTGCGCTGCCCAGGGT
The DNA here is from genome assembly GCA_039931635.1 of Betaproteobacteria bacterium. GTDB lineage: Bacteria > Pseudomonadota > Gammaproteobacteria > Burkholderiales > SG8-39 > RBG-16-66-20. The sequence goes on from JBDTRO010000026.1 coordinate 4,374, forward strand.
CCGGCGAGGACGCGCGACAGGTCGAGAACGCGGATATGCGATAGCGGTCCGGGCATGGTCCGTCCTTCAGGCAAGGCGCGTCAGGATACGCTGGACGGCATCCGGCGCAACAGGCGTTTCAGGCAGCAGGGCTTCCGCGAACTCGGTTTCGAAATTGGCAGTGACGCGGCGCAAGGGATCGCGCGGCGCGAGGCGATGCACGTAGACGAGGAAGGCAACCAACTGCCTGCGCGCGTCGCCCCTCTCGCCCAGCCGGGTGCCTTCTTCGGCGAGCAGTGCCGCGGCGCAGGCGTAGTAAAGCCCGGTCGCCGCCTGCCGGGCGTGCGCTTCGTTTTTCGTGGTCGCGGTCTCATGCGCGAATTCGGCGGCTTTGTCCAGCGATGCCGCAAGACGCGCCGCGAGCAGGCGGGGCGCGCGTTCGATGCGCTCGTTAAGCCCGGGCAGCAGCGCTTCCAGGCAGTGCTCGCGCCGGATTGCGCGCAATACGTCCAGCGCGACGATATTCGAGGTGCCTTCCCAGATGGAACCCAGATGGGCGTCGCGCACCAGTCGCGGATCCGACCATTCCTCGGTGTAGCCGACGCCGCCGCGCACTTCCATCGCATCGCCGGTGGCCTTGCGCGCGTCGCGGCAGGCGCGGAATTTGATCAGCGGGGTGAGCAGGCGCACGCAGCGGCGCGCCACGTCGTCGCCTGCATCGGCCTTTTCGAGTTCCGCGGCGGTGAAAAACAGGATCGAACGCGCGGCTTCCGCCGGCAGCATCAACTTGAGCAGCTGGCGGCGCATCAGCGGCAGTTCGACCAATGGCTTGCCGAACGCCTGGCGCCGGCGGGCGACGAACAGCGCTTCGGTCAGCGCGCGGCGCATCAGGCCGGCCGCGCGCATGCCGTTGGACAGGCGCGACATGTTGATCATGTCCGCCATCTGCTTGAAGCCCTGCTGCGAATCGCCGACCAGCCAGGCGAGCGCGCCCTCCAGCTTGATTTCGCCGCTCGGCATGCCGCGGGTGCCGAGCTTGTCCTTCAGGCGCAGTATCCGGTAGCGGTTGGCCGAGCCGTCCGGCAGCGTGCGCGGCAGCAGGAACAGCGACAGGCCCGCAGTTCCCGCCGGAGCGTCCTCGGGTCGTGCAAGAACCAGCGCGAGGCCGGCGTCGGCGTTGGAGCAGAACCACTTGTCGCCGTAAAGCGCCCAGTGGTCGCCTTGTTTTATTGCTCTTGTGGAAATAGAACCTACATCGGATCCCGCTTGCTGCTCCGTCATGAACATTGCGCCCTGGGTCAGCACGTCCATGTCCTGCGAGGTCAGTCCCGGCAGGTAGCGCGCAACCAGCGCGGGATCCGCGAACTTCCGGATGCTGCGCGTCAGCGCGTCGGTCATGGACAGCGGACAGCAGACGCCGAACTCGGCCTGCACGTAGAGGTAGCTCAGGGCGTACTTGGCGGCGGGCGGCATGGGTTCCGGCCAGCCGAGCGCGCCGCCCCGGTGCGACATCGCGGCCAGTCCGTACTGGCCAAAGGCGACTTCTTCAAGTTTCCTGTATGCCGGGCTTTTCTCCACCTTCTGGCCGTTCAATACCGGTGGGTTCCTGTCCGCTTCCAGCGCCAGCTCGTCCAGGTCGGCGCCTGCCATTGCGCCCAGCCGCGTGAAATGCGGCAGCAGGTGCGCGCAGAGCTTCGATTCGAGGTGCAATTCCAGCAGCGAACGGTAAGAGGCGTCCGCTTCGAACAGGTTCAGGCCCCGCGAGTCAGGCACGCTCTCCGGAGCACGCACGATCCGGTCCCTATTTCTTCGGCACGTGGCCGACCGAATTGGCGTACTTCTGCATCGCCTCTTCGCCCAGGTATTCTTTTTCCAGGGCGCGGATGCGATCGAAGCCTGCGAAGGTGTGCAGGTCGCCCAGCGGGTGCTTGGCGAACTGCTCGATGAAGCGCGCCTCCGCCATCGGTCCCTCGTCGCGCAGCTGCACCGCGAGGTCGTGCATCGCGGCGAGCGACACGCGCATCATCGCGCCCGCCACGATGGTGACCGAGATCCTGAGCGCCCTCATCTCCTCCAGCGTGAAGCGCGGCGAGACGCCGGTCATGTTGTAGAACACCGGGCCTTTCACCTCGGAACAGACGCGGCGCACCTCGGCGACGGAAGTCGGGCCCTCGATGAACGCAAGGTCCGCCCCGGCCGCCAGCAGCGCGTTGGCGCGCAGGATGGCATCGTCCAGCGAACCGCCGGACGCGCCGCGCGCATCGGTGCGCGCGATGAGCAGGAAGTCCGGATCGAGATCCTTGCGCGTGGCATCGGCGGCGCGCATCTTGCCGACCGCCTCCTCGAGCGGCACCACCAGCCGCCCGGCGACGTGGCCGCAGCGCTTGGGACTGACCTGGTCCTCGAGGTGGATGCCCGCAATGCCGGCGGCAATGAATTCGCGCACCGTCCGGATGACGTTCAGGGCGTTGCCGTAGCCGTTGTCGGCGTCCGCGATGACGGGGATGTTCACCGCCTGCGCGATGTAGCGCGCATTGGTGATCACCTCCGTCATGGTCACCAGGCCCGCGTCCGGCAGCCCGGTGAGCGAAAGCGAAGTGCCGTAGCCCGACATGTAGATGGCGCTGAAGCCGACGTTCTCGAGCACGCGTGCGCTCATGGCGTTGTAGCAGCCGGGCACGAACAGCGTCGGTCCGGGCTTGATCAGTTCGCGCAGCCGCGTACTTTGTTTTTTCATCAATCCACCTTGGCTCCCGTTTCCTTCACCACCCTGGTCCACATGACCAGCTCGGTTTCGATCAACTTGCGCAAGTCCTCGGGCGAACTGCCGACCAGTTCGGCGCCCTGCTTGGTGAGACGGTCGTGTACCGACGGCGTGTTGATGGCCTTGATCGCGGCGCCGTGCAGCGTCTTCACGATGTCCTTTGGCGTTCCGGCAGCCGCCAGGAATCCGTACCAGGTGTCGGAGGCGTATCCGGTGACGCCCGCTTCCGCAAGCGTCGGGATTTCCGGCGCGACGGCCGAACGCCGGCCGCTGGTGAGTCCGAAGGCCTTGAGCTTGCCGGCCCGGATGAGGGGCAGGGTGGGCAGCAGGCCGTCGACCGACAGCTGGACTTCGCCGGCGACCAGGTCCTGGCGCGACTGGGTGCTGCCGCGATAGGGGATGTGCACGATGAACGTGCCCGTCATCAACTTGAACATTTCCATGTTGAGATGGGTCGCCGAACCGGAACCCGCCGAGCCGTAGTTGAGCTTGCCGGGATTGCGTTTCGCGTAGGCCACCAGTTCCTTGACGTTGGTGGCCGGGACCGAAGGATGACCCACGATCAGCTGGTGGGTGTTGGCGACGATCGTGATCGGCTCGAAATCCTTGACCGGGTCGTAGCTGCCAACCGGGCGCAGCGCGGGGTGGATCGCGTGCGCGGAACTGGCCGCGAGCAGCGTATAGCCGTCCGGCGCGCTCTTGGCCACCGCCTCGGTGCCAATGACGCCGCCGGATCCCGGCCGGTTCTCCACTACGAAGGGTTGGCCGAGGATCTTCGACATTTCCTCGCTGACCACGCGCGCGAGCGTATCGCCGGTGCCGGCGGCCGCCAGCGGCACGATCACCCGCACCGGCTTTGACGGATAGGCTTGCGCGGCACAGGCGGCGCTCACCAGGACCCCGAGCGCGAATATCAGCAGCCTCATGAGCGCCGTTTCAGGAACCGTTCGAAGGCGTCGTCCGCGCCCAGCACCCAGGTGCCGAACTCGTCCAGCACGTCGTCGTTCAGTTCTTCGACGTCGAGGCGCAGCTTCGCCGGGCCGTGATGCCGCACGTTCACCAGTTCCATGTTGAATCCCGGTTCGTCGTAATCCGCGCGCAGGATCGCCTGGCAGGGAAATGGCCCCGAGAGAACGAAGGTGGCGTGCGTCAGCTGCCCGAGGTCGTTATTCCGGCTGGAGAACTCGTGCTTGATGCCGAGTGCCTTGAGCCGCTCGGCGACCCGCAGCCCCTCCGGTCCCGCGATCTCCAGTTTCTCCGGGCCGGGGAACCGCACCCGGAACTTGAAGGTGACGTAGTCGGCGCGCGATTTGCCGCCCACGTCGCGCGTGCGCATGTCGGTGAAGCCCTCGCCGAGAATCATGCCGGCCCGGTCGCCGAAGAACATCACGCCCTGCTTGCCGTCGGATACCGGATGGGCTTCGTTCAGGACGGCGGTGAATTCCGAGAGGTAGCGGAACGCCGCGCGCAGGCGCTCGTCCACGAGCGCGATCGACTCCACTTTCCGGTTTTGCGTGACGTCGACCGTCGCGGTCTTGCTGGCCACTTTCTGCTTCAGCAGATCCAGTGCCGCGCTGCGCCGCGTGCCGCCCACCTGCGTGACGCCGGCCTTGGCGTCGCGCTCGCGCTCGAACGCCTGGCGCCGTTTTTCCTCGGCCTCGGCCCAGCGGCGGATTTCTTCCTCCTTGCGCTCACGTTCGACGGCTTCGGCGCGCAGTGCTTCCTTCTGCTGCTCCTCGAAGCCGCGCGCGAATACATCCATGTCGTAGATGAGCGTAGCGGTCGCCGGATCGCCGTTGGCTGGTTTGGCAGGCGGCCGCGATACCACCATCGTCTTGGCGTATTCCGGGTCGGACGCTGCTGCGCCGCCCGCAATTGCCTTGTAGTTGCGCAGGTCGTTCGCCATCTCGCCGGCGCGCTGGTAGCGCTTGTCCTGCGACTTGGCGAGCGCCTTGTCCAGGATGGTGTTGAATGCGGGCGGAATCTGCGCGTCGATCTGCGTCACCGCCGGATGCGGTTCCCCGGCGATGCGATGCATGACCGCGAACACGGTGTTGTCGCCCGCGCGCTCGAAGGGCGTGCGGCGCACCAGCATTTCGTAGAGCACCACGCCCAGCGAGAATATGTCCGAGCGCGGATCCACCGGCTGCCCGGTGACCGCTTCGGGCGACATGTATTTGGGAGAGCCCAGCGCAGAGCCCGTCTGGGTCATGGAAGACGACGCCACGTGGGCGACGCCGAAGTCGGTCAGCTTCGCGCGCCAGTCCGCCGACACCATGATGTTCGCGGGCTTGACGTCGCGATGGGTGATCTTGAAGCGCTGCGCAAGGTCCAGGCCGTCGGCCACCTGCGCCACCAGATCCGCGATGGTCGCGATCGGCAGGCGCGGCGTTTCCCGCAGGATCTGCTGCAGGGACTTGCCTTCGAGCAGTTCCATCGCGATGTAGGCGATGCCTTCATGCTCGCCCACGTCGTAGATGGTGACGATGTTTGGATGGTTCAGCCGGCCGGCCGAGCGGGCCTCGCGCAGGAACCGCTCGCGGATCTCGCCCATGATCTCGGGCGGCAGGTTCGGCAGCAGCGTCTTGATCGCGACGTCGCGCTCGATGAGGGGGTCCACGGCGCGATGCACCGCGCCCATGGCGCCGCGGCCAAGTTCGGAAACGATGACGTAGCGGCCGAATTGCGTCTGTTCCAAGGGTTAGATGGGATCCCAGGAGAACACGTCCTGCGACCGATCCAGGGCGTAGAAATGCGCACGCATCGCGGGCATCGCCTGCTCCGCGATGGCTTCCGGCGTCCAGCCTCCGTCCCGGTGCACCGAGCGCAGCGGGCGGCTCTGCGACATGAGGAAAATCTCGTTCGCCCGCACGGCGAATATCTGCCCGGTCACTTCCTGGGAAGCGTCGCTGGCGAGATAGACCGCAATCGGCGCGATCTTGGCCGTTTCCATGCGCTTCATTTTCTCCAGGCGCGCTTTCTGATCCGGCGTTTCGGCGGGGATGGTGCCGATCATGCGGCTCCAGGCAAAAGGCGCGATGCAGTTCGAGGTCACTTTGAACTTGGCCATGTCCAGTGCCATCGATTTCGACAGCGCCGCGATGCCGAGCTTGGCCGCGGCGTAGTTGGCCTGGCCGAAATTGCCGATCAGGCCGGAGGTGGAAGTCATGTTGATGTAGCGGCCCGAATTCTGGCTCTTGAAATGGGGCGCCGCGGCGCGCGAGACGTAAAACGTGCCGTTCAGGTGGACGTCGATCACCGCTTTCCATTCCTCGACCGACATATTGAAGAAGAAGCGGTCGCGCAGGATGCCGGCGTTGTTCACCACCACGTCGATTTTCTGGAACGAATCGAGGGCGCACTGGATGATCCGGTTGGCCGATTCCCATTCGGCCACGCTGTCGGTATTCGCGACCGCGATGCCGCCCTTGGCCTTGATCTCCGCGACCACCTTGTGCGCCGGGCCGGCGTCCTTGCCTTCACCCGCGACCGAGGCGCCGAGATCGTTGACCACGACCTTCGCGCCACGGGCGGCCATCGCGATCGCGAAATCGCGCCCGATGCCGCCACCCGCGCCAGTAACGATCACCACCTTTCCGCTGAGCATGAAGCGCATGATAAAGTGGAAATGGCCTCGATCAAAGAAGATTGGGCATTCCGGGGACCCGGTGCGCATGAAGATTCAATCGATCGAGCACGTGCAACTGGCGATGCCGGCAGGCCGCGAGGACGACGCAAGGCGCTTTTACTCCGGCATCCTTGGTATACCCGAGCGGCCGAAGCCGCCGAATCTGGCGGCACGGGGCGGCTGCTGGTTCGAGCGAGGCACGCTCAAGCTGCACCTCGGCGTCGAGACGGATTTCCGCCCTGCACGCAAGGCGCATCCCGCCTTCCTCGTCGAGGGCCTTCAGGAGCTCGAGGCGACGTTGCGTGCGCGCGGGTTCTTTTTGAAGGACGATGAGCCGCTCGAAGGCTATCGCCGCATCTTCGTCGACGACCCCTTCGGCAATCGTCTCGAAATGATGGAAGCTGACTGAGGCGCAGCGCCTTACAGAACCCGGCCGCTCTCGTCGTCGATCAGGTGCATGTGGTCAAGGTCGGCGAGCATTTTCAGCGGCCGGTCCGGCTGCGGCCCGGCAGCCGGGTTGACGCGCGCGCAGACATCGACTCCGGAGACACGGAAAAACACGAGCGTGTCCATGCCCATCGGCTCGATGACATCCAGGGTGACCTCGAACGGACACTGGCCCGCGGCCGCGTGTTGATGAAACTCCGTGAAGTGCTCGGGCCGCAGGCCGAAGAGCAGCTTTGCCTGGCCGACGTGACCACGGTAGCGCGCAGTGCGCCCGGCCGGCACCGGGAATTCAAGCCCGCCGGCTAGCACGACGGCGAGTCCGCCCGCGCGCTCTTCCAGCGCGCAGTCGATGAAATTCATTGCCGGCGATCCGATGAACCCGGCGACGAATTTCGTTGCCGGCATGCCGTAGACCTCCGCCGGCGTGCCCACCTGCTCGATGCGGCCCGCGTTCATGACTACCACGCGGTCGGCTAGCGTCATCGCCTCGACCTGGTCGTGCGTGACATAGACCGTGGTCGTGCGTACCTTGCGGTGCACGCGCTTGATCTCGGTGCGCATCTGCACGCGGAGTTTCGCGTCGAGGTTCGACAGCGGCTCGTCGAACAGGAACACCATCGGGTCGCGCACGATCGCGCGCCCCATCGCGACACGCTGCCGCTGCCCGCCCGACAGCTGCTTGGGCTTGCGCTCGAGGAGCTCGCTGATGTCGAGGATGCGCGCCGCGTTCTCGACGCGCTGCGCGATCTCCGCCTTCGCCACCTTCTTCAGCCGCAGGCCGAAGGACATGTTCTCGTACACGGTCATATGCGGGTAAAGCGCGTAGTTCTGGAACACCATGGCGATGTTGCGGTCCTTGGGCGGCACGTCGTTGACCACCTCGTCGCCGATCAGGATTTCGCCGCCGCTGATTTCCTCGAGCCCGGCGATCATGCGCAGCGTGGTGCTCTTGCCGCAGCCAGAAGGCCCGACGAGGACTACGAATTCCTTGTCCGGGATGTCGAGGTTGATGCCCCGCACGGCGGGCGTATCGTCGTAGTTCTTAACCAGGCTCTTCAGCGTGACCTGTGCCATTGTCCCTATCCCTTGGTCGCGCCGGCGGTGAGCCCGGCGATGTAGTAATCCATCAGAAACGCATAGATGACGAGCGGCGGCGCGGCGCCGAGCAGCGCGCCGGTCATGATCTGGCCCCAGGTGAAGACATCGCCACGGATCAGTGTCGTGATGATGCCGACCGGGAGCACCAGCTGGTCGGCCGAGGTGGTGAACGCGAGCGGGTAGAGAAACTGGGCCCAGGACACCGTGAAGGCGAAAATTGTCGCCGCAATGATGCCGGGGAGCGCGACGGGAATGAAGACCCGGGTCAGCACCTGC
>JBDTRO010000027.1:0-7973 GCA_039931635.1 Betaproteobacteria bacterium
TTGACCTTGATGCCGGTCGCCTTCTCGAATTCCTCGAACATCGGCCGCGCCCAGTTCTCCGGCCAGATGGAATAGGCGTTCACGGTGTCCGCGGCGCGCGCCGGAAACGCAACGAGCATCAGGCACGCAAGGACGGTTTTCAGAAAATTCATCGCCACTCTCCCGGCTGTATCGAGTTTCATTTCATCGCGGCGCGCAGCTTCGCGGCTTCCTCTTCGCTTGCATACACCATGTCCTCCCGGCAAGCGGAGGGGAGAATTCGTTTCTCCAGGTCGACGCTGCCGCAGGTCCAGCTCGCGTCGCTGTTGCGCCGCAGGCCGATCGTGCGGCCCGCGGAGCCGCCCGCCAGCTTGCCCACCAGCACGAGCCGCGAAGGATCATGGTAGGCGCCGCTCAGGTAGGTCTGGGGCGTGGCGTTTACGGTGAGGCCTGCTTCTCCCAGGCTTTTGCCGAGGACGCGCTTCTGCACGATCGCCTCGTATTCCGCCTTGTGCGACGACAGTTCCGAGATGGCCATTGAAATCTGCGCGCGCCGCGTGTAGTCCTGGTAGGCCGGGATCGCGACCGCGGCCAGGATCCCGATGATCGCGATGGCGAAGAATATTCCCACGACGATCACGACGATCACCAGCACCGTCGACGCGCCGCCGGAATTCTTGCCGCCGTTGTACTTGTCGTCCCAGGACTTGTCCGACGTGCAGAGGAACACGATCGACTCGATCACGGCGATCAGGCCGGGCACCAGGGTCCAGCACAGGAGCAGGTAGAAGACGCCCCACCACTGCCCGAGATAGAAGCGGTGCACGCCGAGGCCGCCCAGGAGAAAGGCCAGCAACGCGGCGGTGCCCCTGTTCTTCAGTCCCTTGGTGGATGGCGCCGTCTCCTGCACGAAACCGCAGTGCGGGCATGCCGGAGCGCTGACGTGAATCTGCTTGCCGCAGCCGCGGCAAAACACCATTTCAGTAGCCACAGTCCCTCCCAGAAGCTGTTCCCGGGAAGTGTAATCCGTAATCCAGATGTCAGGGCCGTTTGCCGCGAAGCGCCTGCCAGACGGCCTCGCCGGTGGCGGGCATGTCGATGGCGCTGGTGCCGATGGCGTCCACGATCGCGTTCATCGCCGCCGCGAGCGCGCCCACGGTGCCCGCTTCGCCCGCGCCCTTGGCGCCCAGCGGATTGAGCCTGGTCGGCACCGTGTTGTGGCCTATTTCGATATGGCACAGGTCGCCGGCACGCGGCATGGCGTAGTCCATGAACGAGCCGGTGAGCAGTTGGCCCGACTCCGGGTCGTAGACGATCTGCTCCATCAGGATCTGCCCCAGGCCCTGCACCAGGCCGCCCATCACCTGGCCGTGCAGCGTAAGCGGATTGATCTCGGTGCCGACGTCGTCCACCACCGCGTAGTTCAGCAGTTCGATAGCGCCGGTTTCCGGATCCACCTCCACTTCGCAGACGTGCGTGCCGTTCGGAAAAGTCTCCTGCGCGGGCGAGAAGGTGGCGTTCTCGAACAGGCCCGGCTCGATGCCCTTGGGCAGGGACGCGAAAGCGAACGAGGCGCGCGCCACTTCCTTCAACGACAGGCTGCGGTCGGTGCCGGCGATGCTGAAACGCCCGGCGGCGAACGCGACATCCGCCTCGGCCGCTTCGAGCAGGTGCGCGGCGATGCGCTTGCCCTTGGCGACTACCTTGTCGGCGGCCAGCCACAGCGCGGTGCCGCCGATCGCCGCCGAGCGCGAGCCGAAGCTGCCAGCGCCGAAGGCGACGGCGTCGGTGTCGCCGTCGATGACCCGCGTCTCTTCCGGGGATAGCCCCAGGCGCGAGGCCGCGATCTGCCGGTAGATGGTTTCGTGGCCCTGGCCCTGGCTCTTCGAACCCACCATCAGCGTCGCCGTACCGCCGGGATCGAAGCGCACCTCCGCGTATTCGATGCCCGGCGCGGCCGCGCGTTCGATGGCGTTCGCCAGGCCGATGCCGCGCAGCTTGCCGCGCGCTATCGATTCCTTTTTCCGCTGGCCGAATTCATCCCAGCGCGCGAGCTGGAGGGCTTTGTCCATCCCCTTCTCGAATTCGCCGCAGTCGTAGGTGAAGGTGAGGGCGGTCTTGTAGGGCATGGCGGAGGGCGCGATCAGGTTGCGGCGCCGCAGCTCGACGCGGTCCACGCCAATTTCACGCGCGGCGTCGTCCAGCAGGCGCTCCACCAGGTAGATGGCCTCGGGGCGGCCGTTGCCGCGGTAGGGCGCGAGCGAATGCGTGAAGCTGAACACGCTGGTCACCCGCACGTGCGCGGCCTGGAACGCATACATGCCGACGAGAGAGCCGATATTGGCGAAGGTGGGCAGGATGTTGCGGTCGGTGGAAACGTAGGCGCCCAGGGCGCTGGTGTTATGCGCGCGCAGGGCGAGGATGCGGTGGCCGGCGTCGAAGGCGAGTTCGATTTCCGCGCTCATGTCGCGCGCGTGCTCGTCGGCCAATATCGCTTCGCTGCGGTCGCAGGTCCACTTCACCGGGCGGCCGAGCCTGCGCGCGAGCCACAGCACATGCCGGTGCTCGAGGTGCGCCCAGCCCTTGGCGCCGAACGCGCCGCCGACGTCCTTGCTCACCACGCGAATCTGCTGCTCGGCGACCTTCAGCAGGCCGGCCAGCACTTCGCGCACGCGGTGCGGGTATTGGACGTCGCAGTGCAGGGTATAGCGGCTGGCGCCCGCATCCCACTCCCCGACGGCGCCGCGCGGCTCCATGCACTGGGCGTGGACTCGTGAAACCGAATAGCGCCGCTTCACCACATGCGCCGCGCGCGCGAACGCGGCCTCGGTGGCCGCGCGGTCGCCGAGGTCGAACACGTTGCTGATGTTGTCGGGGCATTCGGCCCAGACCGGGTCCGTGATCGGCAGGGCTTCGTACTCCACCACGACCTGCTCGGCGGCGTCCTTCGCCTGCGCGAGCGTTCCGGCGACAACGATGGCGACCGGATCGCCGACATGGCGCACCTTGCCCTTGGCGAGGCCCGGATGCGCGCGCCAGAACATCGGCTTGCCGTCGGGCCGGCTGCGCTTGAAGGTCGGCGCCGTGGTGCCGACGCCGTCATGCTCCAGGTCCTCGACGGTGAACACGCCCAGCACCCCGGGGGCGGCGAACGCCGCTGAAGCGTCGACGGCGGCGATGCGCGCATGCGGGTGCGGCGAGCGCAGGTACGCGATATGCGCCATGCCCGGCACCACCAGGTCGTTGATGAAGTGCCCCTCGCCACGCAAGAGGCGAGGGTCTTCGAAACGCCTTACGGGCTGGCCGATGCCATGGGTGGCATCGTAGGATTCGAATTTTTCGTTCATAGTGGGATACATTCTAAGGTGACGTTCCCTCATGGCCTACAAAGCGTTCGATCTCACGGGTAAAACCGTGCTCATCACCGGCGGCAACAGCGGCATTGGCCTCGGCATGGCCGAGGCACTCGCGCAATCGGGTGCCGCCATCTGCATTTGGGGCACCAACGCGGACAAGAACGCCGCCGCGCTGGCGAAACTCAAGGCGCACGGCGCCAACGCCCTCGCGCTGCACTGCGATGTGGGCGACGAGCAGGAAGTGGAGCAGCGCTTTGCCGAAACCGTTACCGCGCTGGGACCGGTGCACGCCTGTTTCGCCAACGCCGGCGTGAGTGGGCGCGCAAGCGTCAAATCCTTCACCGAAATGACCACCGAAGAGTGGCGGCGCGTCACGCGCGTCAATCTCGATGGGGCGTTCTACACCCTGCGCGCCGCGGCGCGCCACATGGCCGGGCACGGCCAGGGCGGCGCGCTCGTCGGCACCGCCAGCCTTGCCGCCATCTCCGGCCAGCCGCGCGGCGAGCACTACGCTGCGACCAAGGGCGGCCTGATCTCGATGATCCGCGCGCTCGCCGTCGAATTCGCCCGCCACGGCATCCGCGCCAACGCCATCCTGCCCGGCTGGATCGAGACCGCGATGACCGAGAAGGCGCTCAACTGGGACAAGTTCCGCGACAAGGTCCTGCCGCGCGTGCCGGTGCGCCGCTGGGGCAAGCCCGCGGACTTCGGCGCGATAGCGGTGTACCTCGTGAGCGACGCGAGCAGTTACCATACCGGCGATACGTTCCTCATCGATGGCGGATATTCCCTCTTCTAGAAAAGATCAGATCGACGCGCTGCTGCTCAAGCTGCCGGGGGTCAGTGCGCGTAAAATCAACGGGCTCGACGCCTACTTCGTCAACGACAAGATGTTCGCGTGCATCAGCGGCAACGGCATCGGGCTGCGCATGTCCGTCGCGGCGGCGACCGAGCTGCAGTTTTCAAGGGACAACGTGGTGCAGTTTCAGCCCAGCGGATTGCCGAGTTCGAGGGAATGGATCCAGATCGACCGCGCCGAGGCGGCCGACTACGAGAAGGATCTCGCGCTGTTCCAGGTCTCGCTCGAGTTTGTGAAAGCGGCGAGGAGCCGGTGATGAAGGAACTGGTCGAGAAGCTGGAAGGCCTGCTGCGGCTGCGTTCGATCCCGTTCGGGATGAAGCTGTACGAAACCGTGGCGCAGATGGAGGCGATACCGAAGATCCGGCGGCCGAAGGAATCGGTGCACACGCTCGACCAGATCGTGGCGCAGGCGGCGCGGCTCGGGTGGACGGTCGGCATCACCACGGAAGACCTTGTCGGCGACCAGTGCCGCTCGGTGGTGGGCCTTGGCGGCCAGGACGAGAAATGGTTTTCCGGCCAGCACATGACCGGCGTGTGGTTCGCGACGCAGGTCGATGCGGCGGCACATCAGAAGGCGATGAACGTGGTGCCTGCGGGCCGATACAAGGCGCTCGCGGTGGCGCCGCTGGCTTCGGGCAGGCTCGATCCGCCGGACATCGCGCTCTTCTACGCCACGCCTGGCGCAATGATTTATTTCATCAATGGCTTGCAGTGGTCGGGCTACAAGCGCTTCGACTGGAGCGTGGTCGGCGAATCCGCCTGCGCGGATTCATGGGGCAGGGCATTGCGCACGCGCGAGCCGAGCCTGTCGATCCCGTGCTTCGCCGAGCGCCGCTATGGCGGCGTGCTGGATGACGAGATGCTGATGGCGCTGCCGCCCGAACAACTGGCGAAAGCGATCGCCGGCATGGAAGCGCTGGCGAAGAACGGTTTCCGCTATCCGTTCGCGCAATACGGCATCCAGCAGGACGTGCGGGCCGGGATGGCGGTGAGCTATCCCGACCGCAAGTAGTAGAGATACATCCGTGACAGAGAAGAAGCGCATCCGGCAGTCGCGAACGGTAGCGAAAACGTGGGAGTTGCGGCTTTGACGTGTTTGACTGATAGGCTTCGCCCCCATGATGCAGGAAACCAGAGAGAAACCGAAGCGCGCCACGTTCGACCAGACCCGCCTTCGCAGGCGCGCAATCTCGAGAAGGAGGTCGGCTGCGACGTAATGGGCCGCACCATGGTGATCCTGGAAATATTCCACCGCCATGCGCGAAGCGGCGACGCTCGCCGGTCCGCAGGGACGCGGCCGCAGCGGCGTCGGCGCGCGTTTCCGATATCGAGCGCGAGTGGAAGTACTAGGCCGACTTCAACACGCGCAGGGCTGCCGCCGTCCGGGACGTGACGGCGAGGTTCCGGAACACGCTTTCCAGCCGGGTCTTCACCGTGGACAGGCTCATGCCGAGCGATTGCGCGATGTCGCCATTGGATTTTCCCTGCGCGATTTCGTGCAGAACTTCAGCCTCCCGGCGGCTCAGCTCGAAGCGCGTCATCAGCGCAAACACCGCCGCTTCGCCCCGCGTAAATTCGGTATCGGCAGCCTTCGCGGACTCAGCGCGCAGGCGAGCCAGTTCGGAGCGTGCCGCGGCATTGCGATAGGCCTGGACGAAGTGCGGCCGCAGGCTGGTCAGCAGGTCGCGCTCGTCCTCGCTGAAATCCCGATGGTTGCGGCTGACCGCGAAGAACACCAGCCAATCGCCAAAGCGCTGGCCGATGGTGAGCTGGTAACGCACGTCCGCCAGCGGCCGGTAGAAATCCGCATACAGCCCTGAATTGCGCCAGCGCCGCTGGCTGACGAAATCGCTGGTTTTCAGCGCGCTCGACTCGCCGCCGTTGGTCTTCAGGATGTGCTGCACCGACGGGTGCTGCTCGACGTGCTCGAAGAAGGCGGGGCGGATGGCGGGAAACGCCGAGATCGGGTCGCTGAGGGCGCTCAGCGAGTCGCCGTTCGCCAGGTTGATCTCGTTGTGGCAGGTCAACTCGCCGCCGAACTCCCGGCGCACCAGCGCCAGGGCGCGGGCGCGAAGGTCTTCCAGGCTGTCCGCCGCGTACAGGTCGAGCAGGATATCGGATAGGGGGTGTCGCATCTGCGAAGCAGCAACCCGGCGGTTCATTGACCTCTCCCGTCACTATCGCGGCAATCGCGCCGCTACTCGCCCCATCAACCTCGGACTCGGCCGTTTGGCCGATGGCTGGGGAGAGTCCCTGCACGCATCATATCTGTTGCCATGCCTACAGGGTGCGAAGGCGTCGCAGGCCTGTGCTGGCGGGGGAACTAAGGGGAAAAAATGACGCGAATCCGCTGTTTAATCGGGCTGCTGCCCGTTGCCTTCTCAGTCGGCTTTCCGATGACGCTTCAAGCTGCCGAAATTGAGAATCCGGCGGATCTCGTGGTTCCGGTGACGCTGACCCTGCCTGCGAACCGCGTATCCATCCCTGAAGCTCGCCCAATGACAATTCGGGCCACGATGCCCGCGGGATCGCTCTGCGCAAGATATTTTGCAAATTCAACCAACGGAATAGACATTAGCTCCGATGCATTGAAACTCGGTCTGTACGCGGTGCTCGAGGGAAGGACCGTTACGCAGATTCAGGACCGAATAAAGCAAATCGAAAACGAGCCCGATCGGTTGCGGAAATTCGTGCGAATTTTCGACGTCAATGGCAGCTCTCTTCCGGCGCTCCAATTGGCTTACGAAATCCGCGCACTCGATGTGAAGATTGAGGGCGCGACGGTAGTGCATCTACGTTTGGGCGAAGAGACTCAGTGGGGTTCCCCCCTGAGTTGTTTGTCTTCCAACCAGCTGGATCAGACCATTGCTGAGGGACTCCGTGTGATGCGCGCAGTTGCGCAAGCGCTTGCGCCCGCAGGGCAGGCAACCCAGAAGCCGGCCATTCCCGGTGGTATTGGAATCCAGAAGCCGCAATAGGAGCTTGGTCAGATCGTCAACTCCAGGAGAAACAGAATGAAACCGCTTCAAGCTGGTGGATTAAGACGCGACTGGTTCGGTGTGCCTCTTTCTGTGTTGCTCGTATTGCTCGCCTTCATCGGCGGCGGCGGCAGCGGGCCGGGCACCGCGCTGGGAGCCACTATCGATGGAGGCGAAATGCAGCCGGGAGAGTGGACCAAAACGATTCCCGGCGTTCCAGTCGCGACCGGGGAGCAACTGAACGTGTCCGTGCAAATACCTCCGATGGTGTGCAATGTGGACATCCCAGCAATTAGAGCGTCAGTTTCTCGCGCAGGGGGCGATGGAACGCTTGCTGAAAAACTCGCGCAATTTGAGGGACATGGAAGTACAGGCCTTGGTATAGCAAGTGCGCTTCGACTCTTCGGCTCTAACACTTCATCAGGTACCTCCGTGGTTGGTGCAGAGGCCCACACGGCACGGTTCTCGACGGACTCTGGCTCCCTAAACGCGGCCTGGAGCACCGGGCAGCCTGCGACTCTAAGGCCAACGAATGACCTCTCGATCGGGCAGGGGCGCAATTGTTTGCAATTGTCAGATGCCCAGGCGCTGGTTCTCCGTCTACGTGAAGTCATTCGCAGGTATTTGGGGATGCCACCGCCATCGGTCGCCCTTCAGGGTCTACCGCCTCCAATACGGTGATCGGCTGTTGCCCGGGGTGATCGCCATACGAAGGCCCGAAGCTTCAATCTCAAGGAGAACGCCGTGCTGGATAAGTTGAATTTTGGAAAAACGTGCCTGATGGTGCTGGCCGCATTGA
>JBDTRO010000028.1:0-6249 GCA_039931635.1 Betaproteobacteria bacterium
AAACAGCAGTAACGGCACCAGGAAAACGGCGGCATTCCCCTTTTTCGCGAATCGAAGCGTCATCATTCAGGCCACCCGGCCGCGGAAAGCGCGAACGCTACGAACATGATCAGACGCGGCACTTGAATCCTTTCCGGATCACTTGCCGTCGCCCCGCTCGGCGATGGCTTTCCACGCCGCGGCAGAATCACGCGAAATGAAGACGCTGCGGCCGAAAGTTGCGATTGCGTACTCGGCGCGCCTGACAGGATTCTGCGCAATATGGGAAACGGCGTCGCGTTCGAGCGGCGGAAGAGCGATTTGCCTGGCCTTTCCGTCGGCGAGCGCCACGCGCGCAAGGCGTGGGCGGCCGTCGAACGCGCCGTACCAAAGATGCTTGCCGTCCAGATCGAAGAACACCGCAAGCCCCTCCACCCCCGCGGCGGCCGGGGTGAAGTGTTCACCCCAATCGCGCGACAGAAAAATTCCTTTCGTCGTTGCGACCGCCACGGTCGCCCGGTCGTCCGGATGCACCGCCAGCGCTCGTGGCTCGCCTTCAAGTTTTTCCGCGGCCGGCTTCTTCCACGCAAATCCATCACTACCGGAGAAATGCAGCCCAGACTGCGGCATACGAGCGCTCGGGGCCGGATTCCAAACGTAGATCACGTTGGTATTCCAACCTGTCGCCAGCAAATGGAAATCCGTCTCGCCCTCCAGCCCAAGCTTCTCCCAGGTCTTTCCGCCGTCGCGACTACGGATCAGACCGAAGGGATTCACCGCGCTGGATCCTGGCGCCGGATGACCGCTGCTGTAGATGTTTCCGGCGGTTGCCGAAAACCCCATGTAGTCGTGCAGTGGGCCGGGCGCCTTGCTCCAGCGCCCGCCTTCGTACACCGCAATCCCATGATGGCTCGGGATCATCAACTGCTTGCCGTCGGGGCTATAGGAGAGGCCATGCACGTGCGTGAGCTTGACCGGGCCCTGCGCCGCCGCGACGCCGATACTTGCCAGAACAATCGCCGCCAGGCTTCGGGCGAATCCATGAAAGCACATTTTTCTCTCCATTGAAAATCAACGTTTTACGGGTGACGCCGCATCGAGCAGCGCGCGCACGTCGTCCAGCGCCAGCGCACCCTGATGGCGGCTGCCGTCCTGCAAATACCATGTCGGCGTCGAGTTCGCGCCCAGCTTGTGCCCGAGATCGACCAGCTTTTCGATGGGCGTGTCGCAATCGGGCGCCGCCCGCGGCTGAATGTCCTTCAGCATGAGATCGTTCCAGGCCTTGACCCGGTCTTTCGAGCACCAGACCGACTTGGTCTGGGTCACCGACTCAGGTTTGATCACCGGATACAGGAAAATGTGCACGGTGACGTCATCGAGCTTGGCGAGGTTCTTCTCGAAAATCTTGCAGTAAGGGCAATTCGGGTCCGAGAACACGGCGATCTTGCGCCGGCCGCTGCCGCGCGCGCTGGTCAGGGCCCAATCGAACGGCAGTGATTCCCATTTGATCGCGGTAAGCACGCGCATGCGCTCGTCGGTAAGATCGCGCCCGCTTTTCGCATCGAACGCCTTGCCGGCGATGATCACCGAGGCGTCCGGATCGATGTAATAGATGAGTATGCCGTCGGCGGACCGGACCGCGACCTCGAACAGCTCCGCGTTGGGCAGCTTGCGCAGCGACTCGATCGCTCCGCCGCCGCGCAGCTTGTCCTGCACCAGGCGGCGCACCGCCGCCTCGTCCGCGCCGGCCGTGGACGCTGATGCGAAAATCAGTGATGCTGCGATTACGCGAATCATGGAAACCTCCGGGACGCGCCGTAATCAAGATTTACCTCGACCCATTGTTCCTGCGGGATGTAGCACACGCCCTGATCTGAGCAACCTTGAGACGTGACCTTGAGCTTCACTCGACCTTTCGCGACGTTCGCCGCCGAAAGCGGAACCCGGATGCGCACTCGATCGCGATAGGTTTCACTCCTGCCGAAGAACGCGTCGTGCTTCACCTTCCCTGCCGGAAGCTCCGCATCGGCGAGCAACTTGCCGGCGTCGCTCTCGAAGCGGAAGCGATCGCGGTAAAGGTAATAGCCTTGCGCGATCCTGAATTCCACTTCGGCGGTGCGCGCATCGATCGCCCGGGCGCTGAGCCGGAACGCGTCCCGCGGATCGAGCAAGTCCGCGGGCTGCTGCGCGGCGGCGCATTGGGAAAGCAAACCGAGTGTTACCGCGATAAAACACCCGCGCATTGCTAGCACCCCTCACGAATGAACGCGGAAATCTCTTCGGGCCGCGCGAAGACGACTTGCGCCCTGTCACCCTGCATGCCCTGGCCCACCAGCACCGGCTTTCCGGCGGCCGGTCCCCGGGTGCTGGAATCGGTCTTCATGCGCAGATTGAACTCCCAGAACGGACGCGTCTCGCCCTTGCCATTGGTGACGAAATAGGAATCTCCGCAGTGGCGGATTGAAGCGATCGCCGCCTCGGCAGGCGCGGTCTTCAGATCCGGAAGCGAGGGCGGTATCGCGGCTGCTGGCGCCTTGCCTTTGGATGCGGCCAGCAGAAATGCGACGAGATCGGCCCGCGCGCGATCGTCGCGCAGACCCGCGAACCCCATGTAATTTCCCGGCATCGCCGCTTGCGGATCCCGCAACCAGGCGTCGAGCGTTGCTTCGTTCCATGCCAAGCCGGATTTCTTGAGCGCGGCCGAATAGCGAAGAAAACTCTCGAGGCTCCCTGCCTTGCGGCCCCAAACGCCGGACAGGCTCGGCCCCGTGAGATTACGGTCCGGCTCGAGCGCGTGGCAGGCAGCGCAGGCGCGAAACACCTGCGCGCCGCGCGCTGCATCACCCGCTCCTTCGGCGATACCCGCCGATCCGAGTGCGAGCGCCAACAGCGCAATACGGTTGCGAATCATCATGTCTCTCCCACGAAAATTCATGTGGCAGGGCCGTTCAGCAGCATGCGCAGGTCATGCGCCACGGCTTCGGAGTTTGCGCTCGGCTTCACAAACAGGCGCAACCGCCCTTCCCGGTCGAACACGAATACCTGGCCGGAGTGATCCACGGTGTAGGAGCCGTGCGCGTTGGCCGGTTGCGCCTGGAAGTAGGCCTTGAACTCCTTCGCGGTGCGTACCGTCGTGGCCTCGTCCGCGTAAAGCCCGAGAAACGCCGGATGGAAAGCCGGGACGTACTGCGCGAGAACCGCGGGCGTGTCACGCTTCGGATCGACGGTCACGAAGAGTCCCTGAACGCCATTCGCATCGGCGCCCAACTGGCGCACCGCTTCGCCCAGCATCGCAAGCGTCGTCGGGCACATGTCCGGGCAATGCGTATAGCCGAAGAACAGCGTCACCACCTTGCCGCGAAAATCGGCCAGTGTCCTGAGCCGGCCATGGTGGTCGGTCAATTCGAACCCCCGGCCCCAGGGCGCGCCGGTCACGTCGACCGCCTCGAATGTCGGCCCAGGATTCCTGAATCGACGCCACGCGGATGCCGCGACGACGCCAAGTCCAAGCGCGACGGCGGCAAGCCCGCCAAACATTCCGAGAAATCCGCGCCGCGCGCGAAACACGCGCGGCTGATGTTGATTCAATCGAACCTCCGTCTCCGTTCAGTCCGAGGGACCGATGCAAAGCGCAGCCGAGGCGGCGCCGGCCGACTAGTGCGCTGGCGAACTCAGGCGGAGAGAGGTTTGGGAGGAGCGGTTTCCGGCGCCGGAAGGTAAGACCGCGGCGAGGGCGAGAGCGGCGCGGCGGCCAGAACTGTCCTGTACTCAGCCACGGCGTGGCGGGCTGCAGAGGTCGTCATGCAGGCGGCGCCGCAATGCGCACCGACCATGCCGCACTCTGGCGCAGGAGAAGTGTTTCCGCAGCAGCCATCCATGCCGGCGTGCTTCACCGCCATGGTTCCCGCGCCCGAATCGCTGGTGATACCGCCGAACGCCGGCCCTCCGATCAGCAGGATTGCGAGAATCGTGAGGAACACGCGAATCGTCGACATCACTTGGGTAAGGTTAGCAGCCTGAGGATTCTAGGGTCAATGGCGTCCGGTAAGACATCCCCTTCACGCGCGAGTTCCGCGAGTTCCGGCGGCGCCACAGCCCATGCCGGCCGTCCCCCGCGCTACTTCGCGCCTACTATTCGGGTCCCGGTAAACGCCCCGCCCAGCTTCGGCGCTTCGAACTTCACTTTGTCCCCCTGCTTGACCTTCTCCAGCGGCGCGGGATACTTGACCTGAAACACCATCGTCATCGCCGGCATGTCGCTGATCTGGATAGGGCCGTGCTTTAGCGTGATGGTCTTAGCCTTCCTGTCCACCTTTCGGACTTCGCCCTCCGCGAGCTGCTGTGCCACTGCCGGAAACACCATTGACAACAGAGCCGCGCAAAAAAATCTATTCATTGGACTCCCTCCCTGATGCATTCATGGGCGGCGAAGCGCGAGGGTCATAGCCAGCCCCCGTCAAAACCCGCTCGGCGCAACCCTTTGGCAATGTATGGGCACTCTCTCATCAACTGCCACAATTTGCCGGTACGATGATTTTCGATCATCAAGACAACCGGCCCCTGATTTAGCCCGTAATGGCATTTGGATACCCAGCCATTGGGACTGTCAGATTGCCCTGGGTAGGTCGGGTTGTACGAAGCTTTGAAACCGTAGGGGTTGAGTGCCGACAGTTTGGCTTGGTGAACGCAATAGTCGAGCGTCGGCAATACGATCTCGGGCGAGAAAGGCAGCGATGCCACCACAGCCCAGGGTGCGAGGGTGCCGTCGTCGGGTCCGTATGGTACGCCGCGTCCCGCATAGTCGAAGAAAGTGCGTTCGATACCGCCCACTTCGATGGTGGCGGGGCCAGGGCCTTCGCTCGCGGTAAGTCCCCAGCAATGGCGACCATAACCCGTGAATTTGAGCGGGTTGGCGATCGCGTATTGCTGTTGCACATAGGTCGCGCGGCGGCTGTTCTCAAAATAGTCGATGCCCTTGCTGCGCATGAAGGCGTCCTGTATGCCGCGAAAGTCGATCCAGACATGCGAGAGCTGGTGCGTAAACAGCGGCCCGGAGTAAAGGTAATCATATCCATAGCAGGATGCCCATTGGTACGTGGAAGTCCACGCCGCGTAACTGCTCTCGGGCAGCGGATGAGTCGGCGAGCCCAACCCCAGGATGTACAGCAGCAGCGCCTCGTCATAACCTTCCCATCGGTAGTTGAGGAATCCGCTTTCGGGCTTCCAGCCGTGCGTAACTGTCGCTCCGCGGTTCTGCGCCCATTGCCAATCGGCGCGACGATACAGCGCGTCGGCGAGGGTGCGGATTTCATGTTCGTCCGCATTGTCCGCATCGAAATAGATGCCCGCCGCCAACGCGCCCGCCAGCAGAAAAGCGCTATCCACCGTTGACAGTTCACATTGCCAGGCTCGCCGGCCGGTCTGCATGTCGAGGAAATGATAGTAGAAGCCCCGGTAGCCGGTCGCATCCGGTTCGGCGCCTTGCGGGCTGTTCCAGAAAAACCGCAGCGTCGTCAGCGTTCTTTCGACGGCAGCGTGGCGCGGCATGAATCCGCGCTCCACGCCGATCGGATAGGCGGCCAAAGCGAGGCCGGTGGCGGCGATGCTCGCTGGCCAGTCAGGCTCGGTCTTGTCGATCACCAGCCCGTTGGCGGGATTCACCTCATGCAGAAAGTAGCCGAACGATTCACGCTTCAGCTTTTCCAGATCGGCATCTGAAGCTGCTTTCATGGCGCCAAAGTCTTCGCACCGGCTTCGCAACGATCGGGAATCGGCCCAGAATCGGAGGCAGTCTCTGTGAATATCGGCGCGAAGCCGCCGCCCGGGGTGCGGAAGTTTGTCGTCTGGCCCTGATAGAGCCGAGCGGTGATGAACTGTACTGCGCCGTCATACACGTAGTTGCGCACGTCGAACTTGAGCGCATGCGGCGCCTGATCGCCCGCTATCAGTCGCTCTCCCGGGGTCACCAGCGCCTGCGCTATGTAGTCGCCGGCGAGAATCTGCTCCCACACGCGCTTGGTCAGCTTGTCGCCCCGATATGTGGCCCTGCTGCCGAAGCCTGCGGCCGGCTTGAAGAAGAGCTTGCGCCGCTCCGACCACAAGCGCTCGGCGTCGGCGGGATTGACTATCTCCGTTCTCGGTATGCCACTCAGAAGCGTGCGCACAATGTCTTCAGAGACGCCGAACGACCGCAAGCGTGCAGGATCGCTGAGTACGGCGAGGTTGCGTTTGTTGGCGTATAGAGCATGAACCCGCGGATGAGGTGTCAGC
>JBDTRO010000029.1:0-2572 GCA_039931635.1 Betaproteobacteria bacterium
GCTGGTGAAAAAGCCGCGCGAGTCGTTGACCACGATCGGCGTCTTGCCGATCTGCAGCACGTAGTCGTAGGCCTTCGCCAGCGTCTCCGGCGAAGTCTTTCCGCCCTTGATGATCTCGACCAGCTCCATGCGGTCCACCGGCGAGAAGAAATGCAGGCCGATGAACTTGTCCGGATGTGCCGATGCCGTGGCGAGGCCCGAAATGGGCAGCGTGGACGTGTTGGACGCGAAGAAACCGCCGGCCGCGAGCAGCGGCTCGGACTCCCGGGTGACCTGCGCCTTGAGTTCGCGCTTCTCGAACACCGCTTCGATGATGAGATCGCAGCCGGCAAGATCATCTGCCTTTGATGTTGCAGTTATCAATTCAAGCGCTTTCCCATCCTTCTTGCGGCGCTCAAGAATTTTCGCGGTATATGACTTGCCCGCTGCCGCCTTCTCCTGCGTGACGTCCTTCAGCACGCAGGCCACGCCCCGCACGGCGTTGGCGTAGGCAATGCCGCCGCCCATCATGCCGGCGCCGAGGATGCCGACCTTTGTCGCTTTCCATTTCGGAATGCCTTTCGGCCGCGACGCACCCGACTTGATCGCGGTGCGATCGAAGAACAGCGAGATCAGGTTCTTCGCCACCTGGCCCGCGGCGAGCCGCGCCAGATAGCGCGATTCGATGCGCAGCGCAGTATCGAAATCCACGTACGCGCCCTCGACCATCGCCGACATGATCGCCTTGGGCGCCGGATAGAGGCCGCGCGTCTTTTCGATCAGCATCGCCGGCGCGATCGACAGCATTTGCGAAACCGCCGGGGCGGAAGGACCCCCGCCGGGCATGCGGAATTTCGGGTCGTCCCAGGGCTGTTTCGGCGCCGGGTTGGCGGCGATCCATTCGCGCGCCATCCTGAACAGGTCGGCTTTGTTCGCGGCAACGCCCTGCACGAGGCCGAGTTTCGCGGCATCCTGCGGACGCATAGTCTTGCCTTCGACCAGGTACGGAAATGCCGCCTGCAGGCCAAGGAGCCGCGTGGTTTTGGTCACGCCGCCTGCGCCCGGCAGCAGGCCGAGCGTCGCTTCCGGCAGACCGAGCTGGATCGACGGATCGTCGAGCACGATGCGGCAATGCGCGCTCAGCGCATACTCCCAGCCGCCGCCCAGCGCCGAGCCCTCCAGCGCAGCGACCACCGGGATGCCGAGCGTTTCGAGCGTGCGCATCTGTTTCTTCGCCGCCTCGATCCAGCGGAACACCTGCGGGCCATCGTTCGGTCCGAACTTGAGCACGTCCTTCAGTTCGGCGCCGGCGAAGAAGGTCTTCTTCGCGGAGGCGAGGATCACGCCCTTCGTTGAATCCTTTTCCCTGACGAGGCGCGCCACCGTTTCCGTGAATGCCCTGTCAAACGCCTCGGTCATGGTGTTGACTGGTGCGCCTGGAGCATCGAAGGTCAGCGTGACGATGTTGTCGGAATCTTTTTCGAAGCGAATTGGCATATTCAGTTTGTCGTCCCCACGATCAGTTTGTCATCCCCACGATCAGTTTGTCATCCCCGCGAAGGCGGGGATCCAGGTTTTCGACGATGGGTCCCCGCCTTCGCGGGGACGACGGCAACTAGAAGCTAGAGTCGTTCAACAATGGTCGCGATGCCCATGCCGCCGCCGACGCACAGTGTCGCGAGGCCGAAGCGCAGCTTGCGGCGCTCGAGTTCGTCGATCAGCGTGCCGAGGATCATCGCGCCGGTGGCGCCCAGCGGATGGCCCATCGCGATGGAGCCGCCGTTCACATTCACGATCTCGTCGGGCACGTTCATTTCCTTCATGAACTTCATCGGCACCACGGCAAAGGCTTCGTTGATCTCGAACAGATCGATCTGCTCGATCCGCATCTTCGCCTTGGCGAGCGCCTTCCTCGCCGCCGGCATCGGTCCGGTCAGCATGATGGTCGGGTCGGCGCCCGAGAGCGCGACCGAGACGATGCGCGCGCGCGGCGTGAGGCCGAGCTGCCTGCCCTTCTCCTCCGAACCGATCAGCACCGCTGCGGCGCCGTCCACGATGCCGGACGAGTTGCCGGGCGTATGCACGTGCCTGATGCGCTCCACCTGCGGATAGCGCTGGATCGCCACCGAGTCGTAGCCCATTTCGCCCATCTTGTCGAAGGAGGTCTTGAGCGCGGCCAGCCCTTCCAGCGTGGTCTGCGGCCGGATGAATTCGTCGTTGTCGAGGATCACGTCGCCCATGGCGTCTTCCACCGGCACCAGTGAACGCTTGAAGCGGCCGGCTTCGCGCGCCGCGCCCGCGCGCTGCTGCGAGCGCATGGCGTAGGCATCGACCCGGTCGCGCGTGAATCCTTCCAGGGTCGCGATCAGGTCGGCGCTGATGCCCTGCGGAATGAACGCGGTGTCGAACGCGGTTTCCGGATCGCAGGCCCAGGGGCCCCGGTCGGTGCCCAGCGGCACGCGCGACATGGATTCCACGCCGCCGGCCACCACCAGGTCTTCCCAGCCCGAGCGCACCTTCTGCGCGGCCATGTTCACGGCCTCCAGGCCCGAGGCGCAGAAGCGGTTGAGCTGCACGCCCGAGGCGCGAAAAT
>JBDTRO010000030.1:0-5606 GCA_039931635.1 Betaproteobacteria bacterium
CGGAGATGATGAGCGGCGTGCGCGCCTCGTCGATCAGGATCGAGTCCACCTCGTCCACGATGCCGTAGGTGAGCTTGCGCTGGTAACGCTCCTCGACCCGCATCGCCATGTTGTCGCGCAGGTAGTCGAAGCCGAATTCGTTGTTGGTGCCGTAGGTGATGTCCGCCTGGTAGGCCTTGCGCTTGTCGTCCGGCTCCATCTGCGGGATGTTGACGCCGACGGTGAGGCCGAGAAAACCGTAGAGCCTGCCCATCCACTCGGCATCGCGCTTCGCCAGGTAGTCGTTCACCGTGACGATGTGCACGCCGTTGCCGGCGAGCGCGTTCAGGTATGCCGGCAGCGTCGCAGCCAGCGTCTTGCCCTCGCCGGTGCGCATCTCCGCGATCTTGCCGTCGTGCAACACCATGCCGCCGACCAGCTGCATGTCGAAGTGGCGCATGCGCAGCGTGCGCTTGCCGGCCTCGCGCACCACGGCGAAAGCTTCGGGCAGAAGGTCGTCCAGCGTCGCGCCCTCGGCGTAGCGCTTGCGGAACTCGGCGGTCTTGCCCTGCAGGGCGGCGTCGGAAAGCGCGGCGACCTCTGGTTCGAGGGCGTTGATCCGCTTCACCGTCCCCGAGTAATGCTTCAGCAGCCGCTCATTGCGGCTGCCGAAGATTCTTTGGGGGATGCTGAATAGAAAAACGAAAAACTTGCGGAAAATGTCCATGGATTCGGGGGCGCGGGTGACTTCTCAACCCCCGGAAAAACAACGATTTTAACATGGCGGCGCCGGCCGGCGCCGGGGCCGGACTACCTGGTTTTTGCTTTCGCCAGGGGAACTTGCGGATTGGTCGCCAGCAGGAACCGGCTCGGGTTCTGCGCCGCGCCGCGGAAACGCACTTCGAAATGCAAATGCGGGCCGGTCGAGCGCCCGGTATTGCCGCTGTCGGCGATGCGCCGGCCACGCTGCAGTACGTCGCCCTCTTTGGCCAGCACCCTCGACAGGTGCGCATAGCGCGTCACCAGGTCGTTGCCGTGGTCGATGTCGATCATGTTGCCGTACTGCGGATGGAAGCCGGCGAACTGCACCACGCCGCCCGCGGCCGCGACCACCGGCGTGCCGGTGTCGGTGATGAAATCAATGCCTTCGTGCATCGCCTGCTGCCCGGTGAACGGGTCGATGCGGTAGCCGAAGCCCGACGCGTTGAACGGCGCGCTCACCGGCATCATCGTCGGCATCGCCTTCTTCTTCACCGCCTGCTCGAACAGCTGCGCCTCCAGCACGCCCAGCTGGTCGGTGCGGTTCTCCATCTGGCGCGAGAGCAGCGCGACTTTTTCGTTGAACTGGGTGAGCGTCAGGTTCTGGGGCGGCATGGTGGTGGACTGCGCGCCGCCCAGGCCCGGTGTTTCCGAGAAACGGAACTCCTGCGGCTTCATGCCGGCCAGCGCCGAGAGCCGCTCGCCCAGCGCGTCCAGGCGCGAGAGCTGGGCCTGCATTTCACCGATCTTCACCGCCATCGCGTTCAGGTTCTGTTGCATGAATTCGCGCGAACGATCGGTCTCGCCCTGCTGCACGGCGAGCACCAGCTGGTTTACGAGGGGAATCTTCAGGTCGACCGCGAAGCGCAGGCTGAGCCAGTAGGTGGCGGCGGTCAGGCAGATCAGCGTCGCCCCCGCAAGGACGAACGTGACGAGGACGTGACGCAGCGACAGCGTCAGGGAACGCGCCTTTGCCAGCCTGCTGGAGATCAAGATAACCTGCACGTCACCTCCACTGAACCCCTTTTCCCGTGCAACCTTCCAAAGTCGGCAGAGTGCTTGCGTCTGACGCCAGCCTGCAGCCGGTCGTCGAAAAAGCACGTCAGATCAACGCGCTCTCGAAGCTTTGTTTTGACTTTCTGCCACCCGGCCTGGCCCGCCTGGTACGGGCCATCACTTTCAACGACCGCCCCAAGGACCGCCAGCTGGTGCTGCTGGCCGCATCGCCCGCTGCGGCCGCCAAGCTGAAACTGCTGTCCGAGGCTTTGTTAACTTTTGTCCTACAACACGGGGCGCAGGTTAATTCAGTTTCCGTGAGGGTGCAACCCGGGGCGGGGCCTGAATATGTAGCCGCAGAACGACAGCCGCGGCGCTTGTCCCGGACCGCGCTTGCTGCCTTGGAGGCGCTGCACCAGCAGCTACCCGACTCGCCCGCGAGGAAAGCCCTGAAAACGCTGCTGGATCATCAACTTGTGCCGGCGAAGGCCGGCGGGGAAAAGGCCTAGGCCGGCGCCTGGCGCAGCAGTCCGGCGACCCCGGCCGGCGCCTCATCGGCGCGCTCGAAAGTAACCACTTCCACCGCCGCCGCATCGGCCGCCAGAACGCGCAGCAGCTTGTTATTCAACGCATGGCCCGATTTGTACGCGCTGAACGCGGCCAGCAGCGGCCGGCCGAGCAGGTACAGGTCGCCAATCGCGTCCAGGATCTTGTGCCGTATGAACTCATCGGCGTAGCGCAGCCCTTCGGCGTTCAGCACGCGGTGCTCGTCCAGCACCACCGCATTCTCCAGCCCGCCGCCAAGGGCGAGGCTCGACTCGCGCAGGTCTTCCAGGTCCTGCATGAAGCCGTAGGTACGGGCACGCGCGACTTCCTTCAGGTAGGACGTGCTGGCGAAGTCCACGGTGAGCGAGGTGTTCGACTTCTCGATCACGGGATGGTCGTAGACGATCGAGAACGACAGCTTGAAGCCCTCGTAGGGTTCGAGCACGGCCCATTTGTCGCCGTCCTTCGCCTCGATGCGCTTTTTCACGCGCAGGAAGCGCTTGGGCGAGCCTTGCTCCTCTATGCCGGACTGCTGGAGAAGGAGGACAAACGGCGCGGCGCTGCCGTCCATGATCGGGACTTCGGGCCCATCGAGGTCCACGTAGACGTTGTCCACGCCCAGGCCCGCGAGCGCCGACATCAGGTGCTCGATCGTATAAACCTTGGTCTCGCCCATCACCAGGCAGGAGCACAGCCGCGTCTCGCCCACCAGGTCGGCGCGCGCCGGAATCTCTGGCGCGGTGGGCAGGTCCAGGCGCCGGAACACCACGCCGGTGTCCGGCTGCGCCGGGCGCAGGGTGATTTTCACCTTCTGCCCGGTATGCAGACCGACGCCGGTGGCGTGGACGAGCGATTTCAGGGTTCGTTGACGCAGCATGGGACGCGCGATTCTACCAAGCGACGCAGCAAGCGCGGCTGTGTCCGACATCGCGTTGTAGCCCGTCGCGCGGAGCGAACGTGGTGGCGGCAGAATGTGGTAGGCTGTGTACATTCACGCACGGAGAGATCCATCGATGTCCACCACCATGACTATCCGCCTGGAAGACCAGGTCAGGGACCGCCTTGACCAGCTTGCCGAAGCGACCCAGCGCAGCAAGTCGTTCCTGGCGGCCGAAGCCATCCGCGCGTTCGTCGAGACGAACGAGTGGCAGATCCGCGAAATCCGCGCCGCGCTGCGAGAGGCCGATGCCGGAGACTTCACCAGTGACAAAGACGTTACGGCGCTGTCCAGGAAATGGAAGGTGAATGCGGGTTAGGTGGCTGCGCAAGGCGTTGCGCAACCTTGATGAGGAAGCCAGCTACATTGCGAGCGACGATGCGAAGGCTGCTCGCCTCGTGGTGGAGCGGGTTGTCGGCGCGGTGGCGATGCTCGCAGATCAGCCAGGGCTCGGGCGTCCCGGGCGCGTCCCGGGCACACGCGAACTGGTGGTGAAGAAAACACGCTATGTCGTTCCGTACCGGGTGCGGGGCCAGGCGGTCGAGATCTTGCGGTTATTCCACACCTCGAGACGTCTGCCCGAGAATTGGTGACAAAGAGCAGCTGCCGCCCTCCGGCAAGGGAGGGGGCGGCAGCCGGTCCTTCCGTGCGCCTGCGCTAGTCCGCTTGCTTGCGCAGGAAAGCCGGAATGTCGTACTTCTCGACGCCGCTGTTGGTCAGTGCCTCGACCTGCGCCGCCCGATCGCGCTTGCGGAATACCGCAGGCGTATCCGACATGGCGTTGTAGTCGGGCGCGGCGCCCGGCATGGCCGCGGACGCATAGGCGGGCTGATTGTCGGTGCCGGTCTTCTGCGACATCACCAGCTGCGGTTTCTGCGCGCGCACGCCGAGCGGCTGGCCGAGGCCGGTCGCAACGACGGTGACCCGCAGTTCCTCGCCCAGGGAATCGTCGTAGACGCCGCCGTAGATGATGGTCGCATCCTCGGCCGCGAAGGCGCGGATGGTGTTCATCACCTCCTTGGTTTCACGCAGCTTGAGGCTGGAGCGCGAAGCCGTGATGTTGACCAGCACGCCGCGCGCGCCCGCGAGGTTCACGCCTTCGAGCAGCGGGCAGGCGATGGCCTGTTCCGCGGCGATGCGCGCGCGGTCGATGCCGCTCGCCACCGCCGAGCCCATCATCGCCATGCCCTGCTCCGTCATCACCGTGCGCACGTCCTGGAAGTCCACGTTCACCAGGCCGGGCTGATTGATGATTTCGGCGATGCCGGCGACCGCGTTGTTCAGCACGTCATCGGCGGCCTCGAACGCGTCTTCCTGCGTTACGTCGTCGCCGAGCACCTCCTCCAGCTTGTCGTTCAGGATCACGATCAGCGAGTCGACGTGCGGCACCAGTTCCTCGATGCCCTGCTCGGCGATCTTCATGCGCTTCGAACCTTCCCAGGTGAAGGGCTTGGTGACCACCGCCACGGTGAGGATACCGAGCGAGCGCGCCACCTCCGCGATGACCGGACCGGCACCGGTGCCGGTGCCGCCGCCCATGCCCGCGGTGATGAACACCATGTGCGAGCCGGCAAGCGTTTCCTCGAGGCGTTCGCGTTCCGCGATCGCCACCGTTCTCGCTTCCTCCGGTTTCGCTCCCGCCCCCAACCCGCTGGAACCGAGCTGGATCTGGTTGCGCGCCTTGCTGCGGGCCAGCACCTGCGCGTCGGTGTTGACGGCGTAGAATTCGACGCCCTCGACACCCTGCTCGATCATGTGATCGACGGCATTGCCACCCGCGCCGCCGACACCGATCACCTTGATTACCGGGCCTGCTGAACTTTCATTTACGATTTCGAACATTTTTTTCTCCTTGCCGGTTGGACCAACATCAAAAATTCCTCTGAAACCAGTCGCGCATCCGTCCGACCACCGCGCCGACGGACCCGCCTTGTTTGGCAATGCGCCCCTGCTGCATCTGGGAGGCGCCTTCGAACAGCAGACCCATGGCGGTGGCGTAGCGCGGACTGCGCACCACGTCCGCGAGGCCGCCCGAGTAGCGCGGCATGCCGATGCGCACGGGCATGTGGAAGATCTCTTCGCCCAGCTCCACCATGCCCTGCATCATCGAGCTGCCGCCGGTGAGCACGACGCCGGAAGACAGCAGCTCTTCATAGCCGGATTCGCGCAGCACCTGCTGCACCAGGGAAAAAAGCTCTTCGGCGCGCGGCTCGATCACCTCGGCGAGCGTCTGGCGCGACATCACGCGCGGCGGCCGGTCGCCGATGCCGGGCACTTCGATCATCTCGTTCGGATCGGCCAGCTGGCGCAGCGCCACGCCGTGGCGCATCTTGATCGCCTCGGCCTCGGCGGTCGGCGTGCGCAGTGCCATCGCGATGTCGTTGGTGAT
>JBDTRO010000031.1:0-8070 GCA_039931635.1 Betaproteobacteria bacterium
ATCGAGACCGACTGGTACAACTTCACCGCGCTGAACAATCCGGAGAACCATCCGGCGCGTTCGATGCAGGACACGTTTTACGTCGACATGAAAGACAGCGGCGGTTTGCCGTTGTTGTTGCGCACGCACACCAGCCCCATGCAGGTGCGCTACGCGCGCATGTGGGTTGATCGCCACCGCGAGTCGGCGGCGATGCCCCCCATCAAGGTCATCGCACCGGGCCGCACCTACCGCGTCGATTCGGACGCCACCCACTCGCCGATGTTCCACCAGGTCGAGGGGCTGTGGATCGCCGAGGACATCAGTTTCGCGGACCTGAAGGGCGTGTACACGGACTTCCTGCGCCGCTTCTTCGAATCCGACGCGCTGGAAGTGCGTTTCCGCCCGTCCTACTTTCCGTTCACCGAGCCTTCCGCCGAGATCGACCTGCAGTTCGCCTCCGGGCCGCTCAAGGGGCGCTGGCTGGAACTCTCCGGCGCCGGCCAGGTGCACCCGCAGGTGGTGCGCAATTTCGGCCTCGACCCGGAGAAATACATCGGCTTTGCGTTCGGCTCGGGCCTCGAGCGCCTGACGATGCTGCGCTACGGCATTGATGACCTGCGCCTCTTCTTCGACGGCGACCTGCGTTTCCTGAGGCAGTTCTCATGAGAGTTCCCGAGAACTGGTTACGTGGCTTTATTGACATAAAAATAAAAATAAATGATTTGGCGCAGTTGCTCACCATGTCGGGGCTGGAAGTCGAATCCTGCGCGCCTGTCGCGCCGCGGTTCACGGGCGTGGTGGTGGGCGAGATCGTGGCGGTCGAGCGCCATCCGAATGCCGGCAAGCTGACGGTCTGCACGGTCAACGCGGGCGGGGAACAGCTGAAGGTCGTCTGCGGCGCGCCCAACGTTCGCGTGGGCATGAAGGCTCCGCTTGCCAAAGCGGGCACGGTCCTGGGGAAGCTGGAGATCCAGAAATCAAATCTGCGCGGGGTGGACAGTGAAGGCATGCTCTGTTCCGCAAGAGAGCTGGGGCTCTCTGAGGACCATTCAGGGCTGCTTGAACTGGACACCGGCGCCAAACCCGGCGCGGACGTCTACCAGACGCTTGACCTGGACGAGCAGGTGCTGACCTTCAAACTCACGCCGAATCGCGCCGACTGCCTCTCCGTGCTGGGTATCGCACGCGAAGTGGCGGCACTGACAGGCGCGCCGCTGAAGAATCCCGGGATAAAGAAAGTTGCCGCCACGGGTACCGCCAAACATACGGTCCGCATTTCCTCGCCCGATGGCTGCGGCCGCTTCGCCGGACGCGTGATCCGCAACGTGAAGGCGACGGCGCCGACACCGGCATGGATGCGAGCGCGACTCGAGCGCGCCGGCCAGCGCTCGATCTCGGCGCTGGTGGATGTCACCAACTACGTCATGCTGGAGATGGGCCGCCCGCTGCACGTCTACGACCAGGACAAGCTGAAGGGCGCGATCGACGTGCGCTGGGGCCGGGCGGGCGAGAAGGTGCTGCTGCTCAATGGCCAGGAAGTCGCGGTCGATCCCGGTGTGCTGTGTATCACGGATGATTCGGGTGCGATCGGACTCGCCGGGATCATGGGCGGCGAATCCACCAAGGCCGAGACCACGACCAGGAACCTGTTCCTGGAATCCGCGTTCTTCTTCCCGGCGGCGATCGCCGGGCGTGCGCGGCGCTACAACTTCGCCAGCGACGCTTCGCACCGCTTCGAGCGCGGCGTGGACTTCGAGAACAATGCGCCGGGCATCGAGCGGGCCACGCAGCTGATTCTCGATATCTGCGGCGGCGAGCCCGGCCCGACGGTGGACCTGGTGGAGCGGCTGCCGGAACGCAAACCCGTGCGCATGCGCGTGGCGCGCGCGCGCAAGATCCTGGGAATCGATGTGGATTCGGCTGAAATTGAATCTGTCTTCACCAGATTGGGATTTTCATTTCAAAAGGGCAAGGACGATTTCACCGTAAATCCGCCCTCTTTCCGCTTCGATCTCGAAATCGAGGAAGACCTGATCGAGGAAGTGGCGCGCGTGCACGGATTCGACAACATCCCGGCGCTGCCGCCGCGCGCGACGGCGAAGATGCGCGCCCATCCCGAGGCGCGGCGCTCGCTGCACGCGCTGCGCGAAAGGCTCGCCGCCTGCGACTACCAGGAAACGATCAACTTCGGCTTCGTCGAGCCTGCCTGGGAGGCCGATTTCGCCGGCGAGGCCAAACCGATCCGGCTACTTAATCCGATCGCAAGCCAGGCCTCCGTCATGCGCAGCACGCTGTTCGGTTCGCTGGTGGCGAACATCCGCTACAACCACGCGCGCAAGCTGCCGCGCATCCGCGTGTTCGAGGTCGGGCGTGTGTACCTGCGCGATGACGCTGCCGCCGACGGGCCGCTCTCGGTGGCCGGATTGCGGCAGCCTATCCGTATCGCCGGCGCCGCTTTCGGCCCGGCGCTGGACGAGCAGTGGGGCAGCCCCGCGCGCGCCGTGGATTTTTTCGACGTGAAGGCGGACCTGGAAGCCCTCTGCGCGCCGCGGCGCCTGCGCTTCGAGGGCGCGGCGCATCCGGCGCTGCATCCCGGGCGATCCTCGCAGGTATACATCGACGATGCTGCCGGGTCTGAGCCTGTCGGTTGGCTGGGCGAGCTGCATCCACGGTGGCAGCAGAAGTACGAACTGCCGCAGCCGGTGGTGCTGTTCGAACTGGACGCCGAATGCCTTACCCAGGCCCCGCTGCCGCGGCTCACGCAGCCCTCGCGCTTCCCACCGGTGGTGCGCGATATTGCCCTGCTGGTGGACGCCGGGCACCCGGTCCAGGCCTTTCTGGACGCCGTAAAGGCGGAAAAACCCCCCATCGTCCAGGAGGTCAGGGTGTTCGATTTGTACCAGGGCGCCAGCCTCCCCACAGGGAAGAAAAGCCTTGCGTTCCGGGTAGTTATGCAAGATACTGAACGAACCCTCACGGATGCGGAGGCCGATTCAGCGTGCGACGCGCTGGTCGTGCTGTGGGGTCGGCGTTTTGGCGCCAAATTGCGGGCATAATAAAAAAAACCATAGATCTATCAGGGAGTTGTAATGACTTTGACCAAGGCCGAACTGGCCGATCTGTTGTTCGAAAAGGTCGGGCTGAACAAGCGCGAGGCAAAGGACATGGTGGAAGCGTTCTTCGAGGAAATCCGAGGAGCGCTGGAACGGGGTGAGAGCGTCAAGCTCTCCGGTTTCGGGAATTTTCAGCTGCGCGACAAGCCGCAGCGTCCGGGCCGCAATCCCAAGACCGGCGAGGAAATTCCGATCAGCGCCCGCCGCGTCGTTACGTTCCACGCCAGCCAGAAGCTGAAAGCCATGGTCGAGAAGTCGCGCCATGGAGCCAAGCCGCAGGAAAGTTGATCTTCCGCCGATCCCCGCCAAGCGCTACTTCACCATCGGTGAGGTAAGCGATCTCTGCGGGGTGAAGCCGCACGTCCTGCGCTATTGGGAGCAGGAGTTCACGCAGCTAAAACCGGTCAAGCGGCGCGGCAACCGCCGCTACTACCAGCACCACGAAGTGCTGCTGATCCGCCGCATCCGCGAACTGCTGTACGAAGAAGGTTTCACGATCAGCGGAGCGCGCAACCGCCTGGACAATGCCGCTACGGGCGACGACAAGCATGAAGCGCGCGCTGCGCGTGCCGCCGCACCCGGCGCCGCCGCTCCCTCAGGCGATCTCACCGACCTCAAGCGCCAGCTCAGAGAGCTGCTCGACAGCCTGCGCGCCTGATAAAATCACAGGTTCGGGGCGTAGCGCAGCCTGGTAGCGTACCTGCATGGGGTGCAGGTGGTCGGAGGTTCAAATCCTCTCGCCCCGACCAGAAAAAAAAGCCGGCAACAGCCGGCTTTTTTTATGGATTGACCGCTGGTTTACTCGAAGTAGCGGTTGTAGCGCACGATGCGCTCGCGCTCCTCCTGCGCGGCCAATTCCTTCTTGTACGCGATCCGCGCAGCGCGGTCATCCACGGTTGCCTGGTCCTGCGTGCGGGTATTGACGGAGCTGCTTCCCGTCAGCTGGGGGCGTGGGTCGTAGATGGCGCAGCCGCTCAGTGTCGCAAGCAGCAACGCGGACAGAAGCATCGGTCGGGCGAGATAGGGGCGCATGGGATTGGATTATCCACGTGCACTGTCAATCGTCAAGGCGTCGCGCCCTCGTGGTTGCCAGCAGCACGCCGGCCAGGATGATGGCGATGCCGGCAGCATGGAAGCCGGCGAAGGCTTCGCCGAGGAACAGGATTGCGAGAATCGTGCCGAAGGCGGGCAGTAAGTGGACCGTGAATCCGGCGGCATTCGCGCCCACGACCGCGACGCCGCGGTTCCAGAAAAAGTACGCGAGCACCGAGGCGCAGATGCCCATGTAAAGGACGCCCAGCGCCGCGCGCGGCGTCGGCAAGCCCGGTGGCGACTGAAGGGCCTGCATTGCGGCCACGGGGGCCAGCATCAGCACGCCTGCCAGCGCGATCACGAACAGGAATTGCATGCCGCCCAGTTCCTGCGGCCGGTGCCTAAGCAGCACGGAGTAGATTCCCCACACCGGCATGGCGAGCAGGATCCAGGCGTCGCCGGCGTGCAGTTCGAGCTGCAGCAATGCGCCGGGATCGCCGCGCGACAGGATAACGAGAATCCCCGCGAGCGAGATCAGCATGCCGGCGATCTGCCTTGGCGAGGCGCGTTCGCGCTCTATCGCCCACGAGCACAGCAGCATGAACATCGGCATGGAAGAGTTGAGTAGCACGGCGTTGACCGCCAGCGTGCTGCGCAATCCCAGGTAAACCAGGCTCTGGAACAGGGCCACGCCGGTGAAGGCGAGCAGCAGCAGGATGCCGGCGTGGCGCCGGATCAGGGGCCACTTGCCGCGCAGGCCGGGCAGGGCGAAAGGCGCCAGCACCAGGGCGGCCACCACCCAGCGCCAGAAATTGAGCGGTACCGGGTCGAAGGATTCGCGCAGCGCCCGGCCGGCGATCCAGTTGCCGGACCAGAACAGGTTCGCAAGCGCGAGCAGCAGGAAGGCCGTCAGCCGTGATCCGGGCATGGGCGCAGTTTAAACTCCGCCTGCAGGATTCAACCAAAGGAGAATCGCCTTGATCCATGAACTGCGCGTCTACCGCTGCATGCCGGGCAAGTTGCCGGACCTCAACAAGCGCTTTGAAAGCGTGACGCTGAAGCTCTGGGAGAAACACGGTTTTCGGCCGGTCGGGTTCTGGACGACTGTGATTGGCGAAAGCAATCAGGACCTGACCTACCTGCTGGAATGGAAGGACCTGGGCGAGCGTGAGCGCGTCTGGGCTGCGTTCATGGGCGACCAGGAGTGGCTGAAGGCGCGCGCGGAGTCGGAGAAGAACGGTGCCATCGTCGCCAATATTGCGAGCAAGATTCTCGCGCCGACCGCCTTCTCGAAGATAAAGTAGCGCGGCCATGGCGCAGGCCAAAGTCGCGCTGGTGATCGGCGCGGGCGAGTCGACCGGCGGTGCAATCGCCCGGCGCTTCGCACGCGAGGGTTTTACCGCCTGCTGCACGCGGCGCAACGCCGACAAGTTGAAGCCGCTCATCGAGCAGATCGCCGCCGAGGGTGGCAAGGCGCGCGCGTTCGGCAGCGATGCGCGCAAGGAAGAAGAAGTTGCCGAACTCGTGCAGGCGATCGAGCGCGACATCGGTCCGATCGAGGTCTGCGTGTTCAACGTCGGCGGCAACGTGCGCTTCCCGATCCGCGACACGACGGCGCGCGTCTACACTAAGGTCTGGGAGATGGCGGCGCTGGCGGGCTTCCTCGTCGGTCGCGAAGCCGCGAAGGTGATGGTGCCGCGCGGCCGGGGCACCATTCTTTTCACCGGCGCCACGGCCAGCCTGCGGGGCGGCAAGGGCTTCGCCGCCTTCGCGGGCGCGAAGCACGCGCTGCGCGCGCTGGCGCAGAGCATGGCGCGCGAACTCGGGCCCGAAGGCATCCATGTCGCGCACATCGTGATCGACGGCGCGATCGACACGCCGTTCATCCGCGAGAATTTCCCGGAGCGCTACGCGCTGAAGGAGAAGGCCGGCATTCTCGATCCGGAAGCGATCGCCGAGAACTACTGGCAGCTGCACCTGCAGCAGCGCAGCGCCTGGACGCACGAGCTGGACCTGCGTCCCTGGATGGAGGCCTGGTGAGCGGGCGCTACGCCGAGGCGCTTGCGCGCATCGACGCGGCGCACGGCGAGGACCCCGATCGCGACGCGGCCGGCAACGCGAAAGAACTGGTCTATGCCGGGCGCATGAGCGCCTGGCTGGAGAAGCTGGCGCCGGCGCCGCTGCGCGCTTTGGTGGAAAAAGCTCTCGTCTAGCGTATCACCAAGGCCAACCACGGCACGCTGCAGCGGCCCTGGGAGCCGTGGAAAAAACAGCTGCTGAAGAAGTGGCGCCTACCTGACGGTACCGCGCGCGGCGACCGGCCAGACCGTTTCGACTTTTCCGCCGCGCACTCCGTAGACCTCGTCCACCATGTTGCTCACCACGCAGCAGTGGTTGGGCACAATGTGGATCACTTCGCCGATGTCCGGTTTCTTCTTCGAGTTGCTCAAATCGATCACCCCGTGCTCTTCCGAGAGGTGCGGGATCACCGCGTCCGGGTACTCCATGACGTGGCCGTGGCCGGTCACGGTGTAGGTATCGGAGGTCAGCACCTTGGTGCCGCAATCGAACACTGCGCGCTCGTCGGTCGGCCGGCTCACCACCGTGGCGCGCACGCGCATGGCGCAGTTGTCCCACGTCGCGGTGCCTGAGGCAACCGTCATGACGTCGTTGTAGATGCAGGTTCCGGCTCGGTGCTCGGTGAGCATCGGGTAGTCCTGCACCGTCCAGAGCGCTGGCGTGCCGCCGCCCGAGACGACCGGCACCGGGATGCCGGCCTGCTTGAAGAGGCGCAATGCTTCCTGGAAAAATGCCAGCGATCCGGGCGCGCTCATCCTGGGGTTCGTCAGGCTGGCGCCGGGAGCGCGCAGTGGAAAGGTCATGATGCCCTCAAAGCGAATGCCCGGCATGCGCAGCGCGGCGCTCGCCAGGTCGAAGGCAGCCTGCGGCGTCTGCACGCCGTTGCGGCCCATGCCGGTGTCGCATTCGATCAGGAACGGGATCTCGCCCTGGTGGCGCACCGCCGCCTCCGACAGGCCTTTTGCCACGACTTCGTTGTCCAGCACGACCGCGAGGCGCTTCAGCCGCTTCGCGACCGCCATCAGCCGGTCGGTCTTCGCCGCGCCGAGGATGTTGTATGTGAGGAGCACATCGTCTGCGACCTTGGCGTCGGCGAACACTTCGACCTCGCCGATCTTCTGGCAGGTGATGCCGGCCGCGCCCGCCGCCATCTGCATTTTTCCGAGCGCCGGGATCTTGTGCGTCTTGATGTGGGGCCGGTTTTTCACGCCGTGCTTTGACAGATGCGCCTGCACGCGCCGGATGTTGTCCTGCATGATCGCCACGTCGACGGTGACGGCGGGCGTTTCGAGTTCGCCGACGGGGTTCATGGTCATTTCGGTACTCTACCGGGTCGCCGGAAGCAGCGTGTTCTTCGGCAAGCTGCAGCGCAGCAAGTAGAATGC
This sequence comes from Betaproteobacteria bacterium, assembly GCA_039931635.1. Classification (GTDB taxonomy): domain Bacteria; phylum Pseudomonadota; class Gammaproteobacteria; order Burkholderiales; family SG8-39; genus RBG-16-66-20. The sequence continues at coordinate 7,592 of JBDTRO010000031.1, forward strand.
GATCGCGAGATTGAGCAGATTCCAGCCTATGCCGTTGAGAAACGCCGTGCGGTAGGAGCCGGTGAGATCGAAGATGGCGCCGGTCATCCAGCCCCCCAGCGCCATGCCCATTAGCGTGAACATCAGGACTGTGCCGACGCGCATGCCCGCTTCGCGTTGCGGGAAATACTCCCGCACTATGATGGCGTAGGAGGGCACGATGCCACCCTGGAACAGGCCGAACATCGCCGACACGACGTAGAGCGAGGCCAGGCTGTCGAAGGGCAGGAACATCAGCAACGCCACGCCCTGGAGTCCGGAGCCGAGCAGCAAAGTGCGCAGGCCGCCGATTCGGTCGCAGACCCAACCCGAGGCGAGCCGGCTGACGATGCCGAAGCCGAGCATCACCGAGAGCATTTGCGCTCCCTGTGCGGCACCGAATCCCAGGTCGCCGCAGTAGGCGACGATATGCACCTGCGGCATCGACATCGCGACGCAGC
>JBDTRO010000032.1:0-11438 GCA_039931635.1 Betaproteobacteria bacterium
GCTTCGTCGGCTTCGCCGCCGGGCGCACCCGAGACGCCGATCGCGCCGTAGAGCGACCCGCCGCCTTCGATCGGCAGCGCGCCGCCGATGGCGAGCACGCGCGGGCTGCTGCGCAGTCCGCTCATCGGCATGCCGGCCTGGGTTTCCTTGGCGAGCGCCGCGCTCGGGATCTTGAAGCTCGCCGAAGTCCATGCCTTGTCGATCGAGATTCTGACGGTGTGCGCGCTCGCGAAGCGGTCGCGCAGGAGCACCTGCGGCAGGCCGGCGCGATCGACGACGGCGACAGCCACCTGGTAGCCGGCCTTGCGGCAACTCTCCAGTGCGGCTCGCGCAGCGACGAGCGCCGTTTCCGGCGTCAGCGACCTGGTTTCGAAGGTGGCCTGCTGCGCGAGCGCGGCAGGCGCGGCGAAGGCGAGTGCGAACAGGACTTTTCTCATCGATGTCCTCTCAGTCCAGCAGGCGCACGGCCACGTGCGGGCGGCCGTTGCGGATTTCAGCGAACAGGGCGCCGTATTCGGGCAGCTCGACCCAACTCGCGACGTCCCGGGTGAGCGGTTCGGAGGCGATGATGATGGAATCGGCGTTCTCGGCGCCGCCGGTCATCTTCCATTCGCCCTCGTGCAGCGCGTAGTCGCGCCCGAGCGTGTACCAGAGAGACAGGAAGCTCAGGTTCGCCTCGTGCACCTTGGCCGGGTCCTCGGTGCGGTAGCGGCCGAAATCGAAGCAGTAGCGCACCGCGGCGAGCTGGCTGCCGTTGGCGACGAACAGGTTCACCGAGGACGACAGCGAGATGTCCAGCCTGGCGCGGATATCCCGGATGATTTGCAGTGTGTCTTGAAGTGCCTTGAATATTGAATTTTCAGTCAATTCACTCAGGGAATCCGAAAATCCCGACATCAGCAACGCATAAATCCATTCACTGTCCGTGGTGCCGTGGATCTGCGACAGGTATTCCGGCTTGATGTGCGCGAGCAGCAGCGGCTTCATGCGCGCGAACTCGGCCAGGTCGCCGTTGTGCGCCATCACCAGCGGCACGTTGGCGAAGTGGAACGGGTGCACGTTCTGCAGCGAAATCTCCACCCGCGTCGAGTACGCCACGCCGCGCACGTGGCCGAGCAGGCAGCTGGGGCGGATCTTCTGCGCCAGGTTCTGCAGGTTGCGGTCGAACACCGGCAGCGACTGCGAGTAGTACGAGTAGGCCTGCTCGGGGTTGGCGCTCCGCGGGTCCCAGGCGCGCATGCCGAAACCGGCGAGGTTGAGCATGTGCAGCATTTTCGGCATGTAACTTTGCCGGATCAGCGCCGAGTCGGGCTGGTAGAGCAGGTTGTCCAGCAGGACGGGCTTGCCGAGGTAGAGGAGGGCGCGGCACATGGGCGGATTATGCAGGTTGGCGGACCTTGACTCGTAGGGGAATCAACGTATACATTAATGAGGACACTAATGAAGAACGCCACCGCCCGGCCGGTGCAATCCGCGCCAATTGCGATCGAGGACATCGCCTTTGAGGGCAATGGGCTGGTACGGCCCGAATGCGTGCTTGCCACGCGCGCGGGCGACCTCTATACCTCGGACTGGCGCGGCGGCGTGGCGCAGCTGCGTGCCGACGGCAGCCAGGCGCTGTATGCCGGCACGCTGCCCGATGGCCGCGCGGCACGCCCGAATGGCATCGCGATGCGCAAGAACGGCAACTTCCTGTTCGCCGATCTCGGTGAAACGCAGGGCGGCGTCTACGAGCTCGGGCGCGACGGATCGGTCCGCGCATTCGTGTTGCGCGTCGATGGCGTCGACCTGCCGCCGTCGAATTTCGTGCATGAGGATGCGCGCGGGCGCGTCTGGATCACCGTCAGCACGCGGCAGGTTCCGCGCGCCGCGGCGTACCGCGCGCAGGTGGCGGATGGATTCATCGTGCTATGCGACTCGCAGGGTCCGCGCGTGGTCGCCGACGGCCTGGGCTACACCAACGAAGCGCTGCCCAGCCCTGATGGCCAGTACCTGTACGTGAACGAAACCTTTACGCGGCGGCTGACGCGCTTTCGGATCGCATCCGGCGGCGGACTGAATTCCCGGGAGGTGGTTTGCGATTTCGGCCCGGGCACCTACCCGGACGGGCTCGCCTTCGATGCCGAAGGCGGCGTATGGATCACGAGCGTGGTCTCGAACCGCGTGATTCGCGTCGCGCCGGATGGCTCGCAGCAGTTGATGCTGGAAGACTGCGATGCAGCCCACCTCGCCTGGGTCGAAGGCGCGTACCAGGCCGGCACGATGGGGCGGCCGCACCTGGACGCGGTCAAAAGCCGGCGCCTGAAGAATGTCTCCAGCCTTGCCTTCGGCGGGCCGGACCTGCGCACCGCGTACCTCGGCTGCCTGCTGGGCGATACCATCGCGACCTTCCGTTCGCCGATTGCCGGTGCGCCGCCCGTGCATTGGGACTACTAGAGGACAGTGCAAATGGCGCGACAACAAGTACAGCTGAAAGCCGAATCGATGGCGGACGCCGCTTACCGGGCGATCCGCCAGAAGATCCTCGATAACGTCTGGGCGCCCGGCTACCAGGCGCTAGAGCAGGCGCTCGCCCTGGAGCTGGGCATGAGCCGCACGCCGGTGCGCGAGGCGGGCATACGCCTCGCCAACGAGGGGCTGGTCGAAGTGGTGCCGCGCCACGGCATCCGCGTCCTGCCGGTGTCGCCCTCCGACATGCGCGAGATTTACGAGATCCTGAGCAGCCTGGAGTCCACGGCCGCGGAACTGGTGGCAAAAGCGCGGCCCTCCGCGGCCGAGCTCGAGCCGCTGGAGAAGGCGTCGCGCGACATGGAAAAAGCCCTCAAGCGCGACGATCTCGATGCCTGGGCGCAAGCCGACGAACGCTTTCACCGGCAGCTGATGCAGATGTGCGGCAACGCGAAGCTCGCCGCGATTGTCTTCAATTTCTGGGACCGCTCTCACCGCGCGCGCATGCTGACGCTGCGGCTGCGGCCGCGGCCCGAGAACTCGACACGCGAGCACCTCGCGATCGTGCAGGCCATCCGGCGCGGCGATGCCACCGCGGCGGGCGCGCGTTTCCGCGCGCATCGCGAGCGCGCGAGCCGTGAACTGATCGAACTCCTGCAACGCCACCGCATGAACCAGGTATGAAGACCCGCTTTGACATCTGCGTTCTGCCCGGCGACGGCATCGGCGTCGAAGTGATCGACGCGACCTTGCCGCTGCTCGAGAAGCTGCAGCGCGGTGGCGGATTCGAGCTGCAATTCAAACGCTATCCGGCCGGTGCGCTGCACTACAAGGCGGCGGGCGAAGCCTTGCCTGAAGCGAGCTTCGCGGCCGCGAAAGCCGCCGACGCGATCCTGTTCGGCGCCATGGGCTGGCCCGAGATCCGCTACCCGGACGGCACCGAGATCGCGCCGCAGCTCGATTTGCGCTTCCGCCTCGAACTCTACGCGGGCGTGCGGCCGGCGCGCGCGATACCCGGGGTGCCCGCCGCACTCGCCGATCCGCGCGCGAAGGACATCGACCTGGTGCTGATCCGCGAATCGACCGAGGGCTTGTTCGCTTCGCGCGGCAAGGGCGTGGTCGAGGACGATCGCGAAGCGCGCGACACGATGGTGATCACCCGCAAAGGATCGGAGCGCGTGCACGAATTCGCTTTCCGCCTGGCCGAGCGCCGCAAGCTGCGCGGCAAGCCTGGACGGGTGACTTGCGTGGACAAGGCGAACGTGTTCGTCTCGATGGCGTTTTTCCGCAAGGTGTTCGACGAGGTGGCGCTGCGCCATCCGGGCGTGGCCGCGAACCACCATTACGTGGATGCGACCGCGCTGGATCTCGTGCGCAAGCCCTGGATGTTCGACGTCATGGTCACCGAGAACATGTACGGCGACATTCTCTCGGACCAGGCGGCGGCGCTGGTCGGCGGCATGGGCATGGCGCCCTCGGCCGATATCGGCGATGCGCACGGCCTGTTCCAGCCCTGCCACGGCTCGGCGCCCGACATCGCCGGCCAGGGCAAGGCCAATCCCACGGCGACATTCCTGTCTGCGGCCATGATGCTCGACTGGCTGGCGGAGCGCTCGGGCAACCAGGGGCTCGCCGCCGCGGCGCTGAAGCTGGAGCGCGCAGTGGACGCGGTGTTCGCGTCCGGCCGGCTGCGGCCGTTTGAGCTGGGCGGCAAGGACGGCACCGCCGCGATCCGCGACGCGGTCCTCTCCAACCTCTAGCCGTGAAGATATGAAAACGTTGCGAGTGGCCGTCGCGGGTGCCGGATACTTCTGCCAGTTCCAGCTGGACGGTTGGCGGCGTATTCCGGGGGTTGAGCTCGCCGGTATCTGCAATCGCGACATCACCAAGGCCGAGGCGCTTGCCAAGCGCTATGCAGTGCCGCGCGTGTTCGGCGGCGTCGCGGAGATGCTGGATGCCTGTTCGCCCGATATCGTCGATATCGTGACGCCGCCTGTAACGCACCGCGAGTACGTCTCGGAGGTGGCGCGCCGGCGCATGACGACCATCTGCCAGAAGCCGTTCGGACAAAGTCATGCCGAAGCCCGGGAGATCGCGGCAATTGCGAAGGACGCCGGCATCACGCTGGCGGTGCACGAGAATTTCCGCTTCATGCCGCATTTCCGCGAGATGAAGCGCATGCTGGACGCCGGGCTACTCGGGGCAGTGCACTCGATCGCCTTCCGGCTGCGCCCGGGCGACGGCCAGGGCGCCGAGGCCTACCTCGCGCGCCAGGGCTATTTCCAGAAGATGCCGCGCTTCCTGGTGTTCGAAACGGCGATACACCTGATCGATACGTACCGCTACCTGATGGGCGAAGTCCGGTCGGTGACGGCCTGCCTGCGCCGCATCAACCCTGCGATCGCCGGGGAAGACGCGGGCTACATCGTGTTCGAATTTGCGGGCGGCGCCACCGGCCTCTTCGACGGCAACCGGCTGAACGATCATGCCGCGCAGAACCCGCGCCGCACCATGGGCGAATGCTGGTTGGAGGGTTCCGCGGGCGTGCTACGGCTCGATGGCGAGGCGCGCCTGTGGTGGAAGCCGCATCAGCAGGACGAGTCCGAACATCGCTACGACCGCGGGCGCGACGACACATTCGGCGGCGGCGCCTGCGACGCATTGCAGGCGCACGTCGTACGCCACCTGCGCGAGGGCGCGCCGCTGGAGAACGGCGCCGCCGATTACCTCGCCAACATGAAGATCATGGAGGCGGTCTATGCCTCCAGCGAGCAGGGCCGCCGCATCGAAATCGCGGGCTACACTTCTTCCTGATGCTGCTCGGATGCATTGCTGACGACCTGACCGGCGCGACCGACGTCGCGCTGATGCTGCAGAACGCCGGCATGCGCACGGTGCAGGTGATCGGCGTGCCCTCCGGCAGCGCGCCGCAGGACGCCGACGCGGTGGTGGTGGCGCTGAAATCGCGCACCGCGCCCGTCGCGGAGGCGGTGTCGCAATCGGTCACGGCGCTGCGCTGGCTGCGCACGCACGGGGCGAAGCAGATCCTCTTCAAGTACTGCTCCACTTTCGATTCCACCGACGCGGGCAACATCGGCCCGGTCGCCGATGCGCTGCTCGAAAACCTGGGGGAGTCGTTTACGGTCGCCTGCCCGGCCTTTCCGACCAACAAACGCACCGTCTACCTCGGGCATCTCTTCGTCGGCGAGCAGCTGTTGTCGGATTCGCCGATGAAAGAGCACCCGCTCACGCCGATGAAGGACGCGAACCTCGCGCGCGTGCTCGGCCGGCAGGCGAAGCGCAAGGTCGGGCTCGTTGCGCTGCCGGTGGTGCGCCAAGGCGTCGGCGCGATGAGCGAGGCGTTCGCCGGATTGAAGGATTCAGGCCACGGCTATGCGATCGTCGATGCCGTCTCGGACGAAGACCTGCTCGCGCTAGGCGCCGCCTGCGCGGACATGGCCCTGCTTACCGGCGGCTCGGGCATCGCCATGGGCCTGCCGGCGAACTTTGGCATCCGCAAGGGCGCCGCTGCAGCGCTGCCCGCCGTCGGCGGCCACGCGGCGGTGCTCTCGGGCAGCTGCGCGGCGCAATCGAATCTTCAGGTGGCGCACTGGATGAAGTCGAAGCCCGCTTTTCGCATCGATCCGCTGCGGCTTGGCTCGGGCGAGGATGTTGCCGGCGCTGCACTGGCATGGGCAGCGCCGCGGCTCGCGGACGGACCGTTGCTGATTTACGCCACCGCCGAGCCCGACGCGGTGCGCGAGGCCCAGTCGCGGCTCGGCGCGCAGCGCGCTGGCGAGCTGGTCGAGACCTGCCTGGCGCAGATCGCGCGGGTGCTGGTCGAGCGGGGGGTGCGGCGGCTGGTGGTGGCGGGCGGGGAGACTTCCGGCGCGGTGGGGCAGGCGCTCGGCGTGACGGCACTGCGCATCGGCCTGCAGATCGATCCGGGCGTGCCCTGGACCCAAACCACAGGCGAACCGGGTGGGAGCGAACCCCGTCTCGCGCTGGCGCTCAAATCGGGTAACTTCGGTGCCGTGGATTTTTTCACCAAGGCGCTGGAGATGCAGAAATGAGCGAAGCAAAACTGCGCGAGGACATCTGCCGCCTTGGCGCCTCGATCTATGAGCGCGGCCTGACGCATGGCTCGACCGGCAACGTCAGCGCGAAAAGCGACGACGGCTGGCTGCTCACGCCCACCGGCTCCAACCTCGGCCGGCTCGATCCGGCGCGCCTCTCGAAGCTCGACTGGAAGGGCAAGCTGCTCTCGGGCGATGCGCCCTCCAAGGAAGCCTTCCTGCACCTCGCGATGTACGAGGAGCGCGCGAAGAACGCGGCGGTGGTGCACCTGCACTCGACGCATTCGGTCGCCGTTTCGGTGCTGGAAGACGTGAATCCCGCGGACGTGATGCCGCCGCTCACCGCCTACTACGTGATGCGCATCGGCAGCCTGCCGCTGGTGCCGTACTACGCGCCGGGCGACATGGCGCTCGCGCAGGCGGTGCGCGGCTTCGCCGGCGAGCACCACGCGGTGCTGCTCGCCAACCACGGCCCGGTGGTCGCCGGATCGTCGCTCTCGGCCGCCGCCGATGCGGTCGAGGAGCTCGAAGCGACCGCGAAACTCTTCCTGCTGCTGCGGCACGAAAAAGTCCGCTGCCTCACTACCGAGCAGGTTGCCGCACTGCGCGCCAAGCATCCCGTCTGACGAAAGGAACCGCATGTACGTCGTAACTGTCGAATTCGACATCAAGGCGGAAAAGCTCGATGAATTCCGCGCGCAGATGGTCGCCAATGCGCGCGCGAGCCGCGAGCGCGAGCCGGGCTGCCTGCAGTTCGACGTCTGTGCCGATCCGGCAAAGCCGGAGCGCATCTTCCTCTACGAGGTCTATGCGCATCGCGCCGCCTTCGACGCGCATCTGGCTGCCGATCACTTCAAGGCATTCGACAAAACCGTCGCGCCGTGGATCGCCGCCAAGGCAATCCGGACCTACACTCGCCTCGATCCACAGTAGCTCCGGACCGGCACTTGCCTGACATGAGCAACATTGCGTCGATCAGCTGCCGCCTGTTCGAGATTCCGCTTGCCGAAGTCCTCACCGACGCAAAGCACGGCGCGCACACGCACTTTGAACTGGTCACGGCCACGGTGACGCTGGAGGATGGCGCAAGTGGCACGGGCTACACCTATACCGGCGGCAAGGGCGGGCACGCGATCAAGGCGATGATCGACCACGACCTTGCGCCGGCTCTGCTAGGCCGGGACGGCGCGGACGTCGAAGGAATCCACGACTTCAACGGCTGGCACGTGCATTACGTCGGCCGCGGCGGCATCGCCGCGATGGCGATCTCGGCGATCGACATCGCGCTGTGGGATATCCGCGGCCGCAAAACCGGCAGGCCTCTATGGCAAATGGCCGGCGGCGCCGCACGCAGCTGCCGCGCGTATTGCGGCGGCATCGACCTCATGTTCCCGCTGGAGAAGTTGCTCCACAGCGTGCGCGGCTATCTCGCGCGCGGCGTCAACGGCGTCAAGATCAAGGTCGGCCGCGCCGACCTGGCCGAAGACGTCGAGCGCGTGCGCCGCGTGCGGGAGCTGATCGGGGGCAAAGCCGCGTTCATGGTGGATGCCAATTACGGCATGAACGTCGAGCAGGCGATCCGCGCCGCGCTCGCCTTCAAGCCCTACGACCTGGTTTGGTTCGAGGAGCCGATCGAGCCGGAGGACTACCGCGGCTACGCGGAAATCGCGCAGGCCACCGGCATGCCGCTGGCGATGGGCGAGAACCAGCACACGATGCACGAATTCCGCCTGGCTTTCGAACACGCGAACCTTTCCTATATCCAGCCCGATGCGGGGAACTGCGGCGGCATCACGGGCTGGCTGCGCGTGGCGGAAATGTCGCGCCGCTACGGCATCCCGGTGTGCTCGCACGGCATGCAGGAACTGCAGGTGAGCCTGGTGTCGGCGCAGCCGAACGCAGGCTGGCTCGAAATCCACAGCTTTCCGATCGACGCCTACACCACGCGGCCGCTCGTCATCGAGGCGCAACGCGCCGTGGCGCCCGACCAGGCGGGGACCGGCGTGGATTTCGACTGGGCGAAGCTCGCGCCGTACCAGCGCGCGTAAACTTTCGCCGCGCGCCTTCCGCAAGGCCGCCCGCGGCGACCGCAAGATTTTTCAGGACCGTCTGGCCGCCTAGCCGTTCAGCTTCGCCACAATCCGGGCAGATCCGTTTCGGGCGCGAGTTTGAGCAGTGCAGAGTGTCCCTGCTTTGCGCGCGCGCGCCATCCCTTGCCACGTGAAAGCAGGTCGCGCCACGCGGCGTTGAAGACGCGAGCCTGCCCCGACGTCGCGAACCAGGAAGCGAGCGCGGCGACCTGCAGCAGGTCCTTGGTGGCTTTGGTGCGCTGGCGCAGCGGCCGCTCGCCGAAGACCAGCAGCTTGTGGACCGCGTAGCGCTCGGGCGCGGGCAGGTTCACCGTGCAGGCGCCGGTGCGTCCGAAGACGCAGCCCTGCGTCGTGCCTTCGAGCGAGAACTCCATGAATTTCAGCGGTTCGAGCGCGATGTTCAAATCCGGCATCTGAACAGGCTTGCCGCTGCGCGTGCGGCTGGTGAGGAAATCCACCCGCAGTTCCTCGTCTTGCGGGTTGCGGTATTGCGAGCCGATCCTGCCGCTCAGTTCCGTGATCGGCAGCAGGCCCAGCTCGAGCGATTGCAGCGCGCCGTGGACATTCACTTCAAGATCCGCGGGCAGCGCGACCGACACATTGCGGCCCGCATGGGCGAGGTCCACGTCCAGCGTGGCCGCCGCGTCGCTCCAGCGCACCCCCAGCATGTTGCCGTAGGCGATGAACGCGTGCGTGCCCGCGAGCACCGCGCCGGCGCGGAACAGGCCGTACTCCGCCAGTTGCTTGACGATGCGAAAGTGCTTCGGCGCCATCGCCACGCAGCCCAGCGTGATCGCGGCGAGCGCCTGCGGCGCCAGCGCCTTGGGCGCGCGCCGGCCCTTGAAGCGCTCGACGAGCGCGCGCACCTGATCGTTGTCCGGGCCGACATACAACACGCGCGAGCGCGCCGCGCCTGCCTCGCGGTACGAGAAATACCAGTACGCTCGCCCCTTGCGCTTCAGGGTGTGGAAACTCCCTGACAGCCCGGCCAGCGCGCTGTCCATCTCGAACGCCCGCGTGCGCTCGGCCAGTTCGGCGTACGCCGTCTGGGCCGAGAGGGGCAGTTCCGAATAGCGCGGGGTGGCCATAAAATGAGTTGCTAGACATTATATAAAAATGTCTAGCAACCTGCAACGGCCGAAATCCGGCCAGGCCTGGGGCGGCCTACACCAGCAGCGTAGCCACCGCCCAGGCGATCAAGACGAGCCCCAGCGCTTTGCCGATGCGATCCCCGGCCGGGGAGAGCTTTTCCACGAGCACGATCGCGGTGAGCGCTGCGATCCACAGCAGGTTCATCACACCGCCGACGAACAGCAGCGCCATCAGCAGCCAGCAGCAGCCGACGCAGAAGGCGCCGTGGCGCACGCCCATCAGGAATGCGCCGCCGCGCCCGGGGCGCCAGTAGCGCGTCAGGAATTGCACCGGGCCGCGGCATTGCGCGAGGCAAGCCTGCTTGAGAGGCGAGAACTGGTAGGCGCCCGCCGCGGCGAGCACCGCCGCCGAGAGCGCCGCGCTTTTCGACCACAGCATCATGCCGGAGATGCGGCCGGCGTCCTGCAATGCTTCCTGCAGCGAAGCGGCGCCGGCGGAAAAAACGAACCAGACGGAAAGGTATCCTGCGGCGACGAAGAGCGACGGAACGCCGGCATTGGCGCCCGCGGCGGCATGATGGCGCAGCACCCGCCCGTACAGCAGCACCAGAGGGGCCGCGCTCGGTGTCATCATCGCGATCATCATCACCCACCACATCGCTGCGACGACCGGCCAGGTCGTGTCCATCTCCCCTGGCATATCCTTTCGCAGGTGCGGGAACAGGCTCAGGCTCGTCATGTCGAGCGCCGACATGCCCATGCCGGCGCCTTGCCAGATGTAGAACCACGCGAGCAGCACGAGCGCCGCGAGCCCGGCGGCGACGATCGCGCGCTCGCGCAGCAGGACCTGCTCTACGGCGGTCACGCCGCGCTGCGGTGCCGGACCGGCCCCTTGTTGTTCAGGTGCAGCCGCGCGAATTGCGCATAGCTGTCCTTCAGCTCGAACGCCACGTTGCCGCGCGACTTGCTCGAGGCCGAACCGACCTCCGCGAGCTCGTACTCAAAACCGTGCGGCAGGTCGATCCGCGCGCGGTGCTCGTCGCCGGTCACCGGATTGCGGATCGGCTCGCCCGTCAGGTCGAACACGCCCTCGGCGCGGATCTTGCCCTTGCGCGCGTCGACGTCCACGTCCATGTCGATCGTCGTGAAGATCGGATCGAAGGCCTTCTCCAGGGTGGTGGCGAAGACCGCGAACATCGTTGCGAACGGCTCCGTATCCTGCCCCGTCATGATCTTGAGTAGCGCCTCGCGCTGCTCTGCGTTCGCCTTCACGTCCACGATCGGCTGGCAGTGGCCCTTGCCCATGTGGATCGGGCCCGGCCAGTGGAACACGAAGCCGATCTTCAGGCCGTCGAGCTTGACCTTTCCGTAGTGGCCCTTATCGATGACGATGGCACCCATCGCATCGCAGAAGCCCTTGGTCGGCAGCGCATTGAACTGGCACGGGCAACCGTACGCGCAGTTGCAGTTGACCAGCTCGCGGCCCTCGAATTCCCATGGTGTCATCGTCGTCTCCCTTGGTAACCGACTGCTTGCGCGAAAAATATTACTCCCGTCCGCGGCGCAATGGGTATTTGATGTGCCGCACCGCAATTTTCTCCAAGTAAGGCGCCCGGGGTTCCCCTAGATTGGCCCCTTCAACAACTAGGAACCGCCATGGCCTCGATCCACAAGGAAATCCACCTGGACGCCCACCCCGAAGACGTCTGGGACGCCGTGCGCGACGTCGGCAA
>JBDTRO010000033.1:0-7468 GCA_039931635.1 Betaproteobacteria bacterium
GCGCGCCGAAGGTGGCCATGAAGCCATCGCCGAGAAACTGGTTGATGATGCCGTGGTTACGGTTCACCACGTCGACCGCCTCCGCGAAGACGACGTTCTGGAACGCGACGATCTCCTCCGGCGACTTGTTCTCGACCAGCGGCGTGAAATTGCGGATGTCCATGAACATGACGCACACGAAGCTGCGCGTGCTGGCGATTTCCGGGCCTGCCTTCAGCAGATGTTCGACAATGGCGGGCGATACCTGCTGGCCGAAAGCGCTCAGCATGCGCTGGCGCTCCTGCAGCGTCCGGTATGCGTTGCCGACCCGGCGCTTCAACTGGTGCGCGACGAAAGCCGCGGCGAGCCCGGCAAGCAGCAGCATCGCCCCCTTGGCAAGGTAGAACGGCGGCGCCTCGAACGGCGTGGGCGCCGCGGCGCTCGCGCCACCGCCGACCACGCCGCCGCTCGCGCCGATATAGGCGAACGACAGGGCCACGTATTCTGCCGCCGCGACCATTCCGGTAAATACGCACAGCCTGAAGTCCAGCCGCAGCGTGGCGAGCACGATGAAGACCGAGTAGAGGAGACCCAGCGGGCTCTGCAGCACGTATTGCGGATTGATTTCGCGCGACACGAGGAGGATCAGGATGCTGGGAACGCTCGTTTCGACGAACGCGTTCAGGTACCGGAGCGCGCCCGGCACGCCCTTTCCCTGGCGCAGCCAGCGACCGATCAGGTACCGGATGAAAAGCTCGTAGCAGAGCAGCAGGGCGATGACCGCGATGATGTAGAGGAACACGGCAGGCGTGAGGAAACGAAGCAGGTAGTCTTTGCGGAACAGTGCGTAACCCAGGCCGTAAAACACGAGCAGCGCGCCCAGCAGCCCGGCAAGGATCGCCATGCGCACGCGCTCGCTGAGGATGATCTCCCGGGCGAGATGCTCCTCGAAGGACGCGGCCGGCGCGATCATGCGGAGGCCAGTTCGAAGCTCCAGGCCGAAAGGATCTTGCCGCCATCGAACATTGCGCCACGCGCGCTGTAGTGGCGCTCATCGCGCCTGAAGATCGTGTCCTGGCCGCGGTAGCGGGCGGTGGCGGATTCGTAGGCGGAGAGAATCGCATCCCCGACCACGACGAAGCGGCCGTGCAGCGTACCGAAGGACGCGCTCTTGGACGTCCAGGGCGTGGCGAAATTGCCCGGCGCCAGCGGCTGGATTTCGTACACGGTACGGTGCTCAACCGGCTGCGAAGCCAGCGTGCGCAGCACGCCCTCGTAGACCCACCGGTCCGGGTAGTGCCGGATGTGCGCCTCGCCCTGCACCGCGGCGCGCTTGCCGAGTGCGTCGACAAACTCGCCCTCCGAGCGCCAGAGGCCTTCCTTGAAAAGGAACGTGTGGTCCAGCATGGCCTACTATACTTCGCGCCCATGGAGCCCCGCTACTTCCGCCACTGGCCGGCCGACATGCCGCGCTCGCTGCGCGCGCCGCCCATCACGCTGCAGCAGATGTTCTCCCTTAGCGCCGCCCGGCATCCGGACAAGCCCGCGGCGATTTTCGATGGAATTTCTTTGACTTACAGAGAACTCGAAAACAGGATCAATGCCCTCGCCGCGCACCTGCAGCACTCCTGCGGCGTGCGGCGCGGCGACCGGGTGCTGCTCGACATGCAGAACGGGCACGGCTTTGTCATCGCCTGCTTCGGCATCCTGCGCGCCGACGCGGTGGTGGTGCCCGTGAGCCCGATGAATCTGACGGAGGAATTGCGGCACTACGTCGACGACAGCGATGCAAGAGTGGCTGTTACCGAGCAAGAACTGGCGCCACGGTTTTCGGGTTTGCCTTTGGATCACGTGGTTCTTCTCTCCCGGGTGCCGGAAGAACCTCTCCAGGTAAAAGCAAGCGAATCAAAACCCGAAGACCTCTGCATGATGCCGTATACCTCTGGCAGCACGGGCCTGCCCAAGGGCTGCATGCACACGCACGCCACGGTGCTCCACAACGTGGCCGGCGCCTGCGCGTGGAAGCACATAGACGAACACACGGTGGCCCTCGCGACGGCGCCGTTCTTTCATGTCACCGGCCTGGTCCACAGCTTCCTTGCCGCCATCCACGCCGGCGGCACGATGGTGATCCAGCGGCGCTGGGATCCGCTGGCGGCTGCGAAACTGGTCGAGCGCTACAAGTGCAGCCACTGGGACAACGTGCCGACGATGGTGGTGGACCTGCTGTCGCACCCGGAGGCGCTCGGGCACGACCTTTCGTCGCTGAAGTGGATATTCGGCGGCGGCGCGGCGATGCCCGAGGCGATCGCGCAGAAACTCTTCGATCTCTGCGGCGTGCGCTACATCGAGGGCTACGGCATGACCGAGACCATCTCCCAGACCCACATCAACCCGCCGCAGAACCCGAAAAAACAGTGCCTCGGCATTCCCGCCTTCGACACGGAAGCACTTGTTGTCGATCCCGTTACTTTCGAAGTTCTACCAATTGAAACCCAGGGCGAAATCGTTGTTCGCGGACCGCAGTTGCTGACCGGCTACTGGAAAAACGAGGCGGCCTTCGAGGAATCCTGGTGCCAGGTGGAGGGCAAGCGGTACTTCCGCACCGGCGACCTGGGCCGGACCGACGCAGACGGCTATTTCTACATCTCCGACCGCCTCAAGCGCATGATCAACGCCGCCGGCTTCAAGGTCTGGCCCGCCGAAGTCGAGGCCGCGATGTACAAACACCCGGCGATCAAGGAATGCTGCATTATTGCGTCCCCCGACGAGCGCAAGGGAGAGACGGTCAAACTGGTGGCGGTTCTGAAGCCGGAGCAGGTCGTTACCGGCGATGAAATCCTCGCCTGGGCCCGCACCCAGATGGCCGCCTACAAGGCCCCCCGCATGATCGAATTCATCGACGCCCTGCCCCGCACCGGATCGGGCAAGGTGATGTGGCGCGCGCTGCAGGAAAAGGAATTCGCACGATGACCCTCCACATCGAAGCCGCCGGCATCACCCACAAGGGCACGGTCCGCGACAACAACGAAGACTGCATCGCCATCGGCTACTGGACGTCGCAGGAAACCATGGAGACCGCGCGCCCCTTTCACCACGCGCTCGACCTGCCTTTCGCCTGCGTCGTGGCCGATGGCATGGGCGGCCACAACGACGGCGAAAAGGCGAGCCTGCTGGTCGCCAAAAGCCTCGCGCGCCGCCTGCCTGCGATCGGCCCCGATAAAATCGCCGCCTCCGTGCGCGCGGTGAACGCCGAGCTCTATGCGCATGTCGGCGAGCATCCCGAGCTGGCTGGCATGGGGTCCACCGTCGTCGGCCTGGCAGTGCATGGCGCCAGCCTCGCGATCTTCAATGTCGGCGACAGCCGGGCCTACAAAATCGTGGGAGGCGGCCTCAAGCAGCTGAGCATCGACGATTCCTTCGTCCAGAACTGGAAGCCGGGATCGGGCGTCGCGCGCACCACCATGCTGACCCAGTGCTTTGGCGGCCGCCCGACCTTCACCGACATCCACCCGCACATGCTCGTCGAGCCCGCCGTGACCGGCAGCACCTATCTCATCTGCTGCGACGGCTTGTACGAAACGCTGCCCGAAGAGCAGATGGTGAAGCTGATCGGCGCCGACCTGAAGAGTTCGGCCGAAGCGCTCCTGCGCGCGGCGCTGGAACTGAAGGCGAAGGACAACGTGACCATCGCGCTCGTTCGGGTGACCGACAAGGCTCCTGCGTGATCGTCGTCCATCACCTGAACGACTCGCGCTCGCAGCGCATCCTGTGGCTGCTCGAGGAACTGGCGCTGCCCTACGAGATCAAGCACTACAAGCGCATGGAGACGCGCCTCGCGCCGCCCGAGCTGAAAGCAATCCACCCGGTCGGCAAGTCACCGGTCATCACCGACAACGGCAAGACCGTCTACGAATCCGGCGCGATCATCGACTACGTCATCCGCCGCCACGCGGGCGGCCGCCTGCAGCCCGACCCCGCCACGCCCGCCTACGACGACTACCAGATGTGGATGCACTACGCGGAAGGCTCCGCGATGCTGCCGCTCATGCTGAATCTCTACGTCTCGCGCCTGGGCGAAGGCGGCGCGCCGCTGCATGCGCGCATCGAGAGCGAAATCGCCAACCATCTGGGTTACCTCGACGGCCACCTCAAGGGCCGCAGCTACCTGATGGGCGACGCCTTCACCGGCGCCGACATCCAGATGAGCTTCATCGGCGAAATCGCCGAAACCTACGGCAAGCGCGCGGCGTTCCCTAACCTGGACGCCTGGGTGAAGCGCCTCCACGCGCGCCCCGCATACAAGAAAGCACTGGAAAAAGGCGGGCCTTACCGCTTTGACAAATAACCGTCACGGCACACGTGACGAGTGGTGCTCGATGATCATCCATCTGCCGTCGCGGTACGTGAATACCAGCGTGTAGCGGGCAGGAAGCTCCCCTTTGGGGAATGTAAACGTGTAGTTGCCCGAGTTGATCGCCACGTCGCCGAAGAACCTGATGTGCTGCTCACCCCAGACGACACGCACATTCGGGGTTTTGGGCATGTCGTTGAAGTACTCGGCGACCGCAGCCGGAGTCGTGGCGATCGTCTTTCCCGTCGTTCCCAACAGAATCGCGTCGTCGCCGTACAAGGCGGTAACCCACGCAGGCTGACGGCTATTGAATGCTGCCGCCCAGGCAGCGGTCGCCGCCACAATCTGGTCCTTCGCCGCCGCGGCCTGCGTCCCCTCACTGGCCCAATGCACGGTACAGGCGGACAGCAGAGCGATCAGGATCACCCCAATGAATGCGCGCATTTCTATCCTCCCTCGGAAGCTTTACCTTCCAACGTCGCGCTAAACGGAGCGCCTCTTTGCGGCGCGGCCGTTCGAACGCGTAGATATACGTGCTGATCCGTCCACGAGGCGACCCGACACATACTTGTGAAGCACGCTTGCCATTAGTGTCTGGTACGGAAGACCTTCCGCAGCAGCCTTAGACTGAAGCCCCTCCAGGTCCATCGCAGAAATGCGGATGTTCACACGTCGATTCTTCAGCAATGTCTCGACCGCTGCATCGCGGTAGCGCTCCATTTCCTGCTTCATACTCCTAACCGGCTTCCATTCGCCTTTCTCAAGGGAGCGGGCGATCCCGGCTTCGTACTTTCGGTCATTCTTCATTGTCAGTCTCGTCTAGGAATTGCTTCGTCGCCTTGCGGCTGGGCATGATGGTCTTGAGAAATATCTCTTCTTCCGTCTCGACGAATGGAACCACGTGCGCGTACCCACGGATCCTCACCACCCAAATTCGCTGATTCGGATACTTCCGCTCATTCGGATGTTCCAATGTCACCAGAAGGCCGCCTTGCTCAATGCTTGAAAGAACTTCCTCGAATGAGACCCCTCGCTCTCGCATGAGCTCGACATTCTTTTCCGGATTCCAGCGGACCACCTTCTTTTTCGTCACGGGCGCTAGTATATCGCCGTGTGCCTTATGTGCTCAAGGCGTATAACGTTTGAGCTTAGTCGCGTGCGTAGGCCGCTGGCAGTGGCACGTCGGCTGCGGCGAAGGGTTAGTCTTCAGCTCCACCCGTGCTCCCAGATGTGTGTGGCGCGGTTCGTCTTGTGGGATGCAAGCCACTCGCTCTGCTGTAGGTCGATGAAGCCTCCAAAAACGCGGACCTTCGACAGGCACGGCGCCTGGCGACCCCAGGCGGAATGAACATGAGATGAACACTCCCAACGTGAATTCTCGATCTGTAGTTCGGAGGCGTAGGAAGGTCTCCACTCCCCAGCGCATAACGCGCAGAGGCCAGGATACTCGGCAAGCCACGCCTTAGCTGATGGCTTGGCGAGCGATGCAAGCACCCACTGGAGATCATCGTCGAGTTTGTGCGCAACGGCCCAGTCCGCTAGGAAGTGAGCGAGTTGATCCACGAGCAAGCGATTGGCTCGGGTACCGGCGCTTGGCGACTCGAAGAACCGGCCGCGATACCCGGTACTGGCGTTGAAGAACCAATCGAAAAGCCGGGGACTTACACTGCCGCAGAAGACGGCCCGCTTGTAAGTGGCATCGTCCTGGCGAGGCTCGCGGTGGAAGCACCCCAGCTTGAGCTCGCGTTGCAGGGCGCTCGCCAATTCGGCGTTGGGCAATGGTTGTGCAAGCGCAGCGAGACGCACAGGAGTGGCATTGCCAACGAATCGCCAAACGGATGCCTGCACGAGGACGCCTCTCCGACGGCTAACGTCCGCGTTTTGCCGCGCTGCGCTGAGCGCGTAGCGGCGAGGTGTAGGTGCCGGTCCACAACGCGCTGTTAGAGGGCACTTGGATGATCCTTACGTTCATCTAGCTTCTTGATTAACCTGTCATCCATTTCCATCTCAGTTGCTTTCTCGCCGATTTCATGTGCCTCGTCAGGCGAAATACCAAGTGCACGATGAACTCCTTGCTCTTGCCCTTCTTGATAACCACGGGCAAAGCCATAGTAAACGCCTAGCCTGTACGCGACTTGCGTTGCGCAGTAGATCGATGCGAGTGCAGAGAAGATACGCGCCGAAAGACTGTCAAAGTAAAACAACGAACCAGTCGCAGCTATGGCGGCAACCACCATGACCCAGTCGGGAAATACCCACCAAACCTTCTTTATGTTTGCTAGTTCGGAACCAAGCTTGGCGCGTTGTTGCTCGTTGAGGCGCTCAAGCTCCCTAATCTCTGTTGCGTTGTAACTGCCGTACTTGATGGACTTGTTTACCTCGTGATTTAGGCGAACCGCATCTTGGACGGTGATCTTGTCAGAGTCTTCGTTCATGCGTACGCCCCCAAGTGCAGTGCCTACTAACGTGAATTGGTTGACTTTATTTCAGGTTGTTTGGCGCGAAATTGGGCACCGCGACGAGAGTGCTGGTCGAGGTCACCATCAGCATCAGGCGTTCGAGGGTCTTGAAGGGATCGAGCGCGTCCTTGTAGATGTGATGGTTGGTGGCGTGGGTGTCGAATACCATCAGGAAGGTGTAGCCATCCGGCGCCGCGCGCGCCGCTTCGTTGGCGCCGATGGAACCGCCGGCGCCGCCCCGGTTCTCGATGACGGCCTGGACGCCGAGGAATTCCTGGAATTTCGGCTGCACCATGCGGGCGACCAGGTCGGTGGTCCCGCCGGGCGGGAACGGCACGATGATGCGGCCCGGCTTGACGGGGTAGGATTGGGCAAGCGCGACGCAAGGCGGGAGCAGGAGCGCGGCGAGCAGGCGTTTCATTTATCCCCCGAAGATTTCAGGATCATAAGCATGAAACCTACCCAGGTGGTCGCCGAAGTAGCTGGCAAGGTCTGGAAGGTCGAGGCCAGCCCCGGCGCGCAGCTTGCGGCCGACGACGTCGTTCTTATCTTGGAGTCCATGAAGATGGAGATCCCGGTCGTCGCGCCGGTTGCCGGCAAGCTGCTTGAGCTGCGGGTCAAGGAAGGCGACATGGTCAACGAAGGCGACGTGGTCGCGGTCATCGGCTAGCGGGCC
>JBDTRO010000034.1:0-9785 GCA_039931635.1 Betaproteobacteria bacterium
CCGTTGTTGACAGTGCCCGCGATATTGAGCACGCCGCCGCCCGTCAGATTGACCAGACCCGTTGCCACGCCGCCGGCGGCAGTGGTGACGACCGTCAAATTGCCGCCCAGTCCGATCCCGGTCCCGGCTCCCGGCGCGGCGCTCGCAACCAGCGACGCGGTCCCGCCGGTGCCGCCGGTGCGGCCAGTTACGGTGGTATTGCCGGTAGCGGTAAGAGTTCCAGAAGTGACGGAGGCCGTCGCGTTCGAATTGGTCGCCGTGCCGGCCGCCAGCACCAGGTCGCTGCCCACCGAAAGCGAGCCGGTCGTCACGGTCAGCGCGGCATTGGATGAATTGAACGAGCCCCCGGTGACCATCGCGCTCGTCCCGATGGAAATGACGCCGCTCGTCACCGACATTGTGGCGTTGGAGCTTGCCGTGGAGCCGCCCGCAATCGTGGCCGCGCCCGCGATGGTGAGCGCACCGCTCGTCACTGTGGTGGTGGTGACGTGCGCAGGATCGGTTTGCGCAAAAGTCGCCGCGGCGTTCGTGACATTGAACGATCCTGCATTGACCAGCACCCGGTCCCCGTTCGTCACCCCGCTGGCGCCATTGACGATGATCACGCCGGCGCCTGCGCTGTTCTGCACGGTGGCCGTGCTCGCTGTCGCCGAGTTGATGGTGAGATTGCCGCCGATCTGGATGCTGAATGCCCCCGCGGGGGTGGCGCTGGCGGTCAGGGTAGCGGTGCGGTTGGCGGCGAAGCCCTGCAGGCTGGCGTTGCCGGTGACATCAATGCTCCCGCTTGACACCGACACCGTCGCATTGCTGGTGGCGACGCTTCCCGCCGTCATGTCCAGGTTGCCGCCCACCGTAAGGCTGCCGGTGGTGACGGTCATCGACACCGATGAGCCGTTTGACGTACCCCCGTTCAGCGTCGCGTTGCCGGTGATCGACAGCGTTCCCGTGGTGGCCGACAAAGTCGCCGCGGATGCATTGATGGACCCCCCGTTCAGGGTCGCGTTGCCACCGATCGTCAGTGTTCCCGACGTCACCGACAGAGTAGTGGAGGAGGCGTTGACGGATCCTGCGTTCAAGGTCGCATTGCCCCCGATCGCGATGGTGCCGGTGACGCCGGTGATCGATGAACTGGAGGTGGCGAGGCTCCCGCCGGTCAGCGTCGCATCGCCGGTGACGTTGAGCTGTCCCGGCGTCGCCACCGTCGTCGTGGTGACGACCGAGGTATTCGTCTGCGCGTAGTTTGCGGCGACCGTGAAAATCCCCTGCCCGATCGACACCGTGTCGCCGTTGGTCACGCCGGTCCCCCCATTCACGGTGATCCGGCCCCCGGAAACCGTGATCGACACGGTGGAAGAGCCGACGACCGAGGAAACGACGGCCAGGTTGCCGCCGATAATGACGCCATTGCCGACCCCGCTTGCGCCGGCCACGTTCAGCAGAGCGTCCTGATTGGCGGCTGATCCGCCCGTCACGGTCGTGTTGCCCGTTACGCTGATCCTTCCGGTCGTCAGCGTCACGCGCGCGATGTTTTGCACGGTGTTGCCGGCGGTAATGTTCAAGGTGCCGCCGATCGTGATGATTCCCGTGGTTGCGGTCAGCTGGCTGACATTGGCGGCGCCGCCCGTCGTATTTCCGCCCTGCACCGTGGCAGTTCCAGTGATGGCGAGCGTGTTGCCGACGGCGGCAATCGTCCGCGTGACGTTGGCGGTCGACCCGTTAATCGTCAAGTTGCCGGTTCCGCCCGAGGCGTTGGTGACGGTGAGATTGCCGCCCAGGGTGAGCGAGGTGGCGGTCGCGCCGGCGGCGATGGCAAGCGAGCCGGCCAGGACCGCCGCCGCGGGCGTGGTGATGACATGACCGTTGTTGATGGTGACGGCATTTGCGGCGGTCGGGCCGCCCGCAACGTTGCACGGCGCGTTCCAGGTCCCCGCTGTGGTCCAGGAGCCGGAAGCCGCGCTGGTGCAAGCTTGCGCCAGCAGAGCCGGCGCGTGCCCCAGCCCAGCGAGCACCAGCAGCAGCAGGCTCAGGCGGCGCATGAGGGAAAGGAGCTGGTTTTCACCGGGTACAGCATACCGGCGGGGCTGGGGGTGGCAAGGGCGTGTTTCTCGGGACGGTGGCTGCCGGCCGACGGGCGGCGGACTAGGAAGTTTTTTTCATTCGCAAGGGTTGTGCAGGCTGAATCCTTGTTTCGTCTTGCAATTGCTCACAGTGGTTTCCGCTGGACGCCCCCAAGATGGCAGCCTCTTTTTTCCGTTAAGCCGGGCATGTGGTGGGATTATCGGATGAAGAGATAAGTTCCGTATGGAAGGTAACCTGCAGCCTAGGCAACTGAAAGTCCATTGACAACAAAGTGTTAGTGGGTTAAGTTAAAGTCGGATCAATGTGCGTGGTGAGGATGATGACGTGGTTTAGCGCGGCAAAAAAGGAACCGGGCTGGCTCGCAATCGCGCTGGGCGAGGGTGAACTGCGCTTCGTTCACGGCCGCTATTCGGCTTCCGGCGCGAGCTCGATCACGCGCTTCGGCAGCGCGAGCGTCGAGGAGAGACCCGGCGCGGTGGAGAAACTTGCGAAGGAACTGCACTTCGATCGCCACAACTGCGCGACGCTGCTGCGCGCCGGCGAATACCAGATGCTGGTGGTGGAGGCGCCGACCGTGCCGCAGGCGGAACTGAAGAGCGCGATCCGCTGGCGCATCAAGGATCTGCTCGACTATCACGTCGACGACGCGACGGTGGACGTGCTCGACATCCCGCCTGAGTCCGGCCAGCCGGCGCGCAATCACTCGATGTACGCAGTCGCGGCACGCAACGAGGTAATCCAGGCGCAGGTGAAGGCGTTCGAAGCCGCGCGCATCCCACTCAGCGCAATCGATGTCCCGGAAATCGCGCAGCGCAATATCTCGGCCCTGCACGAGACTGAAGGGCGCGGCGCCGCGCTGCTGTATTTCACCAGCGAGTTCGGCCTGCTCACGGTCACCTGCGGCGCTGAACTCTATCTCTCCCGCCGCATCGAGGTGGGGCTGGCGCAGCTGCTCGGCGCAACATCGCAAGCACGCGAGGAGCTTTTCGGGCGCGTGGTGCTCGAACTGCAGCGCAGCTTCGATCATTTCGAGCGCCAGTTCCGCCACGTGACGGTGGCCAAGCTGCTGCTCGGGCCGGAACCCGAGGAGACCGGGCTGTACGCGCACCTGAAAGCGAACACCGACATGCCCGTGGAGCGCACCAATCTGCCCGAGCGGCTCAGGTTCAACGGCCAGGGCGCCCCCGATGTGGCGACGCAGTGGCGGCTGTTTCACCTCATCGGCGCTTCGCTGCGCCACGAGGCGAAGGCGCTCTAAGGCGCGACCCATGGCCCAGCAGATCAATCTCTACAACCCGATTTTCCTGCAGAAAAGAAAGCATTTCTCTGCGGTGACGATGCTGCAGGCGCTGGGCCTGCTGCTGGGCGGGATCGTGGCGTTCTACGGCTACGCCCTCAATGAATCGCGCACGCTGGCGCGGTTGTCCGACGACACGCGCAAGCAGTTGCAGGCGCAAAGCGAGCAGGTGGGCCGGCTGACGCGCGAGTTTTCGCCGCAGGGCAGAAGCAAGCTGCTCGAGGAGGAAGTCGCGCGCGCGGCGGCGCGCCTGAAGCAGCGCCAGGAGCTGCTGGAGGTGCTGCGCACCGGGGGCCTGGGCAATACCGAAGGTTTTTCGCGCTATCTGGCGGCGTTGGCGCGCCAGCCGATGAACGGGGTCTGGCTGACCGGTCTGACCATCGGCGGTGACGAAGCGCAGCTCCTGCTGAGCGGCAAGGTGCTGTATTCGGACCTGGTGCCCGCCTACATTCGCGCGCTGAACCGGGAAGAGGTCATGCGCGGGCGACGGGTCGCCGAATTGCGCCTCACCGCGCGGGAGGAAAAGGAAGTACCGGCCACTGCCGCGCCGGGGGCCAATCCCGCCTCGCCCGCCAGGCCGGCCGCGCCGCTGCGCTATGTCGAGTTCAACATTGCCGCGGTGCGCGGCAACGCGCCGGCGGCGACCGACGCCAAGGGGACGAATTGAACCGCCTCTGGAAGCGGTACTCGAGCCGGATTGAAGCCGCCTCGCTGCGCGAGCGCGTGATGGTGTTTGCCTGCGCCGCGGTGGTGCTGATCGCGCTGCTCAACGCCGTGCTGATCGAGCCTGAATTTGCCAGGCAGCGGCGCCTGTCGAACGAAGTGGCGCAGCGCCAGGGCGAAATCAAGGGCATGCAGGAGCAGCTGCAAAAGCTGGCGCTCGCGCGCCAGGCCGATCCCGACCAGGTCAATCGCCGCCAGCTCGAGGGGCTGCGCCGGCAGATTGGCGAACTCGACGCGCAACTGAGCGAGGAGCAGCGCAAGTTCGCGCCGCCGGAGCGAATCGGCGCCCTGCTGGAGGAGATGCTGTCGCGCAATCGCCGCCTGCAACTGGTGGACCTGCGCACGCTGCCCGCCGCGGCGCTGGGCGCGGCTGGGGCGGCGGACAAGCCCGCCGTGGCCAAGCCCGCCGCCGGCAAGCCAGGGGCGACGCCCGCCGGCGGAGCGATCTACCGCCACGGCGTGGAGATCACCGTTACCGGCAGCTATCTTGACCTGCTGGCGTATTTGCGCGATCTCGAGAAACTGCCGAGCCAGATGTACTGGGGCAAGCTCGATCTCAGCGTCACCGCGCACCCGCAGGTCACGCTGAAGCTGTCGGTCTACACCCTGAGCCTCGACCTCGCGTGGTTGATCGTATGAATATCGAACGTATGTACCGGGGCGCGCTCAACATGGTTCTGGCGGTGGCCCTTTGGCTCGCCGCGTCGGGTGCGCAAGCGCAAGGCGGCTTGAGCGATCCGACCAGGCCGCCGTCCGCGCCTGTCGCTGGTGCGGTAGGGGTCGCGGAAGAAATTCCCGGGACCCAATTGCAAAGCATCCTCTTTTCCAGCGGCCGCAAAGTCGCAGTGATCAACGGCAAAATGGTGCCGCTTGGCGGCATGGTGGGCGAGGCGAAACTGGTCAGGATTTCCGAAACGCAGGTCGTGCTCAAGAAGGGGGACGAAACCGAAGTCCTGAAGCTGTTCCCGAGCGTCGAAAAGCGGCCGGTCAAGCGGCGCTCCGGGACCGGCGGTGCAGGACGGGTTTCCACCCGCCAAGGAGGTTCCAAGTGAAAATGCACCTAGCCCAATTGCTGGTCCTCGTGCTCGCCGGTTGCGCGCTTCCCCCGCCGATGAAACCGGGCCTCGATCCGGATGTCTTGTCCGAATTCAACAAGGCACGGGAGCGCAAGCCCGAGGCGCGGCCCGACGCCGTCGACAAGGCACTGCTGCCACCCTTGCACATGGACATGCCCACCGCGCGCGGCCAGCCGATCGATCCGCGCTTCGACCTGTCGGTGAACAACGCCCCGGCCGGACAGGTGTTCATGTCGCTGGTGGCCGGCACGCGCTACAGCATGCTGGTGCATCCCTCGCTGGGCGGCGTCATATCGGTAAACCTGAAGGACGTCACTCTGCGCGAAGCTCTCGATTCGATCCGTGAACTCTACGGGTACGACTACAAGATCGACGGCTTGCGGATCATGATCCAGCCCGCGGGGCTGCAGACACGCCTGTTCCAGGTCAACTACCTGCTCGGACAGCGGCAGGGAATGTCCGACCTGCGCGTGCAATCGGGCTCGGTGACCGACGCCCAGTCCGGTGGAGGGGCGACTGCGCCAGCGACGCCCGGAATCGCGCCGCCGGCGGGCGGCGGCGGCACGCGCGGACTCGAAAGCAGCCGCGTAACGACAAGGATCCAGAACGAGTTCTGGGCCGAGTTGCGTACGTCGCTGGTGGCGATCATCGGCACCGGCGAAGGCCGCCAGGTGGTGATATCGCCGCAATCGGGGGTGGTCCTGGTTCGGGCGCATCCCGGCGAGTTGCGTGGCGTCGACCAGTGGCTGCGCGCGACGCGCCTGGCGGTCGAGCGCCAGGTGATGCTCGAGGCGAAGATCATCGACGTCGAACTGAACGACAGCTACCAGTCGGGCATCAACTGGGCGCTGCTGCCGAACAGCAAGTTTGCGGCCGGGCAGATCGGCAGCGACACCACCATTGCCACCAATTCAGCGCTGTCCAGCCGCGGCCTGGTCGCTACGCCCGGTACCTCGCTCACCACTGCGGGCGCCAGCGCGGGGGCGGCACTGCTGTCCGGGAATCCGGCCGCCGCGCTGTTCGGTCTCGCAATCCAGGTGCAGAACTTCGCCGCCCTGATCCAGTTCCTCGAAACCCAGGGCAAGGTGCAGGTGCTCTCGAGCCCGCGCGTGGCGACGCTGAACAACCAGAAAGCGGTGCTCAAGGTGGGGACCGACGAGTTCTTCGTCACCAACATCCAGTCGGCCACCACCGTCGCTACCGCCAGCGGCACCACGACGGGGACGCCGGTGCCGACCGTGACCGTGCAGCCGTTCTTCTCCGGCATCGTGCTCGATGTCACCCCGCAGATCGACGAGAACAACCAGATCATCCTGCACGTGCATCCGTCGGTCAGCCAGGTCAGCACGGACAACAAGGACATCAGCCTTGGCGCCGCGGGCACCCTGCGCCTGCCGCTCGCGCGCAGCAGCGTCAGCGAGACCGACACCGTCGTGCGCGTCACGGACGGCAATATCGTCGCGCTGGGCGGCCTGATGAAGCTCGACCTGCGCGACAACCGGGGCGGCCTGCCGGGCACCGGGGACAACGCGATCGGAAATTTCCTGCGCAATACCAGTACGCAGGTGGTGAAGAAGGAAATGGTGATCCTGATCAAGCCGACCATCATCCTGGGCGACCGCAGCTGGGACGAGGACATGGCGCAGACGCGCAACCGGATCGAATCGCTGAATGCGCCGCCGCCGGGTGCACAACCGGGAACGGTGACTCGGTGAACTACGTCACCTACTTCGGGTTGCGCGAACCGCCGTTCGGCATCACCCCCGACACCAGTTTCTTCTACGCCTGCCGCAGCACGCAGGAGGCGCTGAACACGCTGCTGGTCGCGGTTTCCAATGGCGAAGGCTTCATCAAGATCACCGGCGAAGTCGGCACCGGCAAGACGCTGTTGTGCCGGAAGTTCCTCGCGACGCTGGATGCCGGCTGGGTCAGCGCCTACATTCCCAATCCGACGCTGGAACCGCGTGGCCTGCTGCTGGCGATCGCCGAAGAACTCGGGGTGGCGATCGACGTCGGCGCCGACCCGCACCGGCTGCTCAAGGGCATCACGCGGTGCCTGCTCGACCTTGCCCGGCTGCGAAAACGCGTCGTGCTCTGCATGGATGAGTGCCAGGCGATGCCGCTCGAAACGCTGGAGGCGGTCCGCCTGCTGACCAATCTCGAAACCGAAAAGCGCAAGCTGCTGCACGTGGTGTTGTTCGGGCAGCCGGAACTCGACCGCCGGCTCGCGGACCCGTCGATACGCCAGCTGCTGCAACGGATCAGCTTTCAGTACAGCCTGACCGGGCTCGCTGAAGAAGAGGTCGGCGCCTACATCGCGCATCGTCTGGCGGTAGCCGGTTACAGCCGCGAGGCGATGTTCAGCGATGGTGCGGTAAGAGCGCTGCATCGCGCCAGCCGCGGCGTGCCGCGGCTGGTGAACATCCTCGCGCACAAGTCACTGCTGCAGGTCTTCGGCGAGGGCGCAGGCAGAGTAGAGCGCAGTCACGTCAATGCCGCGGCCAGCGATACCCCGGCGGCAGCGCGGGTTGCCCGTGCCTGGTGGCCGAGATTCAGATTCACGCGCGTGGCGGATTGATCCCGGAACCCAGCCGATGAGCATCATCAACAAGATGCTGCAGGACCTCGACCGCCGCCAGGGCGCCTCGGAACCCGCTGCGACGCTCGTCCAGCAAGTGCGCAGCGTACCGTCGCCTCGCAAGGACCGCGAATGGTTCTGGCGCATCATGGCGGTGCTTCTGATCGTGGCCCTGGGCTGGGTCGCATGGATCGCCTGGCAACTGCAGCCGCGCGAACCGGTGGCGACCGCCGAAGCATTCAAGGCCGCGCAGAACGTGTCCCGCAAGCCACCGGCGCCAGTTGCGCCCGCACCGGCTCCCCCGCAGGTCGCGGCGGCGCCGGTTCCGGTCCCGGCAGCGCCAGCCCCAACCGAGACGAAAGCGCCTGCGCCGGAGCAGGCCGTGCAGAAGCCCGCAGCCATACCGGCGCCGGCCGTGGAAAAACCCGCGTCGAAGAAAGCCGCACCCGCTGCAAAAGCAGTGAAGCCCGTCACGCCAGCGGCGACGCTCGGATTGGATGTCCCTCCCGCCCGCGTCCTTCAGGCGCCCGCGCAAGCCATGGGGCGCGTGGAAAAGCGCGACCGGGTGCGCTCGGCCGACGATCGCGCAGAATCCGAATTCCGCCGCGGCGCCGCGATGCTGAACGAGGGACGGGTAATCGAGGCAGAAGAGGCTTTTGCCGCGGCGATTGCCCTGTTTCCTGCACACGAATCGGCCCGCCAGGCGCTGGTCGCCCTGCACCTGGAGCAGGGGCGGATCGACGAGGCACGGCGCCTGCTGCAGGATGGCGTCACGCTGAATCCGGGCAATGCGCGCTTTGCCACTGTGCTGGCCCGTATCCATATCGAACGCCGCGATTTCTCAGCGGCACTAGCGGTCATCGACGGTGTCAGGGCTCCAGAGCAGGGCGGGGCGGAAATCCAGTCGCTGCGCGGCACGGTATTGCAGCAGCTTGGCCGGCACGCGGAG
This sequence comes from Betaproteobacteria bacterium, assembly GCA_039931635.1. Lineage (GTDB taxonomy): Bacteria > Pseudomonadota > Gammaproteobacteria > Burkholderiales > SG8-39 > RBG-16-66-20. Next base: position 8,703 of record JBDTRO010000034.1, read on the forward strand.
GCCGTCAGCGCCTACCAGAACGCGCTCGTTGGCGCGCCGCAAAGCGGCGCGGTATGGATTGGCCTTGCGATCTCGCTCGAATCCGTGGGCAGGAAACCTGACGCCGCGGATGCGTTCCGGCGCGCCGCCGCGACCGGAACGCTTAACACCGAGGCGCGGCTCTACGCCGAGCAGCGCGCGCGCCAACTCCGCTAAGTCGCGCCTTCCGGGCCGATTTGTTCCAGCCGGTAGCCGTAGTTGTAGACCGGAACCACCCTGAAGCCGGTCTCCAGCCGCAAATCGAGTTTCTTGCGGACCTGGCTGACGTGCGTGTCCACGGTCCGCGTCGCCAGATCCCCTGAGCGGCCCCAGACAGACTCCTGTAGGTGGCCGCGGGACATCAGCCGGCCGATATTGCGGAACAGGACCACCGCCAGGTCGAACTCCTTGGGCGTGAGCTCGACTTTGGACCCTGAGCGGCGGATTTCGCCGCGCTGCGTATCGATATCGAATGGCGGAAAAGACAGCTGCTTGTCTTCCTCCCGGGGGTAGGCGCGCCTGAGCAGCGCATGGACACGCGCCAGCAACTCGTGCTGCCGGGCCGGTTTGATCATGTAGTCGTCGGCCCCGCGCTCCAGCGCGAACACGATGTCCTGCTCGGAATCGCGCACCGTGACGAACAGGATCGGCACCGTCTGCGAAACGTTGTTGCGCAGCCACTGCAGGACCTCGGTGCCGGAGACATCGGGCACCTGCCAGTCGAGAATGAACAGGTCGAAGCTCTCCCGCGCCGCGCGCATCATGGCTTCGCGGCCCGTCAGGTAGCCGTGAACGTCGTGCCCGTCCTGCACCAGCCAGCGTTGCAGCAGCGCCAACTGGTCCGGATCGTCTTCCAGGATCGCGATTCGCACGTTCGGATGATAATGCCCCCGGCCCCGGGCAGCGAAACGGCGCCTGCAGGGGTATTAGCGGACCCGGCCGGGCCCCCACCCCCCAATCCTGGATTGGATCTTGCCTAACTGACGGAAACAAGACATAATTTCAGGTTCCGCCGGAGGGGTGCCCGAGCGGCTAAAGGGGGCAGACTGTAAATCTGTTGGCCTT
>JBDTRO010000035.1:0-3959 GCA_039931635.1 Betaproteobacteria bacterium
GGATGTTCTTCACATCAAGGTCGACACAGGCGACGCGGGCGCCGGCCTGCGCGAATGCCTGCGCGATGGCGTTGCCGATGCCGCCGCCTGCACCGGTGACGATGGCGGCCTTGCCCTTCAGTGAATTGTCCATGCTCAACCCTTTCCCAGGTAGGCTTCCTTGACGCGCTGGTCCTGCTTCAGCTCCGCGCAGGAGCCGCTGGCGATGATCGTGCCGGTCTGCAGCACGTAGCCGCGGCTTGCGGTCTCCAGCGCGTAGCGCGCGTTCTGCTCCACCAGCAACACGCTGGTGCCTGCCTGGTTCACCGCCCGGATGCTGCGGAAGATGTCCTGCACCACCATCGGCGCGAGGCCGAGCGAGGGCTCGTCCATGCACAGCAGGCGCGGCTCGGACATCAGCGCCCGCGACAGCGCGAGCATCTGCTGCTCGCCCCCTGAGAGCGTCCCGGCCGCCTGCGCTGCACGCTCGCGCAGGCGCGGAAACATATCCATCGCCTTGTCGATCAAGGTCTTGATCTTGTTGCGATTTCCACGGAATTTGAAACCGCCCATCTCCAGGTTCTCGCGCACCGTGAGCGCCGGGAACACGCGCCGGCCCTCGGGCACCAGCGCGATGCCGGCGAGCGCCCGCTCGTGCGCCGGCAGCCGGGTCACGTCGGCGCCGTCGAAAAGGATCCTGCCCTTGCGGCACACCATCGCCCCGGCGACGCCGCGCAGCGTGGTGGTCTTGCCGGCGCCGTTGGCGCCGATCAGCGACACGATTTCCCCTTCCGCGACCTCGAAGGAGATGTCCCGGCAGGCCGGCACCTCGCCGTAGGCGAGCTCGAGGCCTTCGGCCTTAAGCAGCAATTTCGCCCCCGAGGTAGGCCTCGATGACGCGCGGGTTCGCCTGCACGTCGCGCGGCGAACCTTCGAACAGCGCTTCGCCGTGGTCCATCACGAACACGCGCTGCGCCACGTTCATCACCAGGTCCATGTTGTGCTCGACGAGCAACAAGGTAATGCCTCTAGCTTTTGCCTTTATTAATCTATTCAGAAGAAATTCAACTTCCGACGCATTCAAACCCGCGGCGGGTTCGTCGAGCATGAATAGTTTCGGCCGTGTGGCGAGAGCGCGCGCGATCTCGAGCATGCGCTGCTGGCCGTAGGGCAGCGCGCCGGCGCGCTCCTGCGCGTGCGCGGCGAGCCCGACGAAATCGAGCAGCGCAAGCGCCTCCTCGTCGAAGCGGCCGCGCGTGCCGCCCAGGACGCACTGCCAGAACGGCTCGTCCTGGTGGATGTGGAAGCCGGCGCGCACGTTCTCGAGCAGCGAGAGCTGCTTGAACAGACGGATCTTCTGAAAGGTGCGCGCGATGCCGAGGCGCACGCGACGGTGGGCAGGCATGCCGATGAGGGTCTCGCCGTTTAATACCAGGTCTCCGGAATCGGGCTGGTAGATGCCGGAAAGCAGATTCAGCAGGGTCGACTTGCCCGCACCGTTCGGCCCGATGAGCGCGAAGATCGAGCCCTCGGGTACCTCGAGCGTGACGTTCTGCACCGCGCGGACGCCGCCGAAGCTTTTATTGAGATTTTTTGCGGCAATCATCGCGCTGACGTGAATTTTCTCTTGAGTGCAATAAAAACCTGAACAATCCCGCCCGGCATGAAGAGCACGACCAGCGTAAGCGCGAGGCCGTAGACCATCAGGCGCAGCTCGCCGAAGCCGCGCAGCAGCTCGGGCAGGAAGGTGAGCACCACGGCACCGATCACCGGGCCCGCCAGGGTACCCATGCCGCCGACGATCACCATCGCCATCATGGTGAATGACTCGACGATGTTGAAGGCGTCGGGTACCAGCGTGCCGACGAAACCGGGATAAAAGCAGCCCGCCAGGCCGGCAATAGCCGCGCCCAGGCCGAAGGCGAACGCCTTCCACAATGCGCCGTGGATGCCGAGCGAGGCGGCCGAAACTTCGTCCTCGCGGATCGCGCGCAGCGTGTCGCCGATCGGCGAGCGCACCAGGTTGTCGATCAGGAGGTAGACCAGAAGTGCGATGCCGGCCACCACGTAGAAGAGGTTCACCGTCCCGGACACCGGCGGCCGGATGCCGTAGATGCCGCGCACGCCCTCGGTCACCTTTTCCCAGTTGACCAGCACCTGATACGTGATGACGGCGAAGCCGAGCGAAGCGATGGCGAGGTAGTGCCCGCGCAGGCGCACGGCAAAGGCGGCGAGCGCGAGGCCAAGGAGCCCCGCCGCGCCCACGGCCGCGATCGCCGCGAGCCAGAAATTCCAGGCGTAGGTCTTAACAAGGACCGTGGAAACGTAGGCGCCGATGCCAAAGAATGCCGACTGGCCGAGGTTGAGTTGCCCGGTGTAGCCCAGCACCAGGTTCAGCGACAGCGCTAGCATCACATTCATCGCGCACAACACCAGGATGCCGCGCCAGTACGGCGTGGTGATCAGCCACGGCAGCGCGGCCACCACGACGGCCGCGACGAAGTAGCCGGCCGCGCGCCGGCTCAAACGTTTTCCTCCTTGCGTTCGGCGATCAGGCCGGTCGGACGCACGGCGAGCATCACCAGCAGAAGCACGAAGACCACGAGATCGATCAGCCCCGAACCGAGGTACTGCACCGTGAACGCCTCGATGACACCGACCAGGACGCCGGCGAGGATGGTGCCCTGCATGTTGCCGAAGCCGCCGATGATCACGATGGCGAAGGCCTTGACGATCACGGTGGCGCCGGCGAACGGCGTGAGCACCAGCACCGGCCCGAGGAGCGCGCCGCCCATCCCGGCCAGCGCCGAGGCGATGACGATGGTGAGGGCGATCAGCAGGTTCGGGTTGATGCCCATCAGGCCCGCGGTCTCGCGGTCCTGCGCCACCGCGCGCAGTGCCTTGCCGAGGAAGGTAAAGCGCATGAAGGCATAGAGCGCGGCGATGGAGGCCGCCGACACCGCCACCACCAGCAGGCTCTGCTCGCTGAAGAAGATGCGCCCGATGCGGATGGTCTCGCGGCTGAAGGGCGAGTCGAACTGATAGGGAATCGGACCGAACAGGGCGAGCTGGCCGTTTTCCAGCAACACCGAGACGCCGATGGTGGCGATCAGCGGGCGCAACTCGTCGCCCTTGCGCAGGGGCGCAAACACCGCCGCGTTGACCGCCAGTCCGAGCAACGCGCCGACGCCCAGGGCGACCACGATCGACAGCAGGTAGCCGCCGGTGTCGGGCAGCCCGAGCACCCGGGTGGCGAAGCGCGTGACGGTGAAGAAGGCCGCGTAAGCGCCGACCGTGACGAAGTCGGCGTGGGCGAAGTTGATCTGGTTCAGCACCCCGTAGATCAGGGTGAGGCCCAAGGCCACCATCACATACAGGCAGCCGAGGTATACGCCGTTGATCGTCTGCTGGACGATCAGCGCCGCCAGGTCCGTCACAGAACGGCTACTGCCAGCTCATTCCCTTCCACGAAAGGTCTTTCTGGGTCTCGACGAAATGCACCACCGACAGGTCGGAGTTCTGGCCCTTGGCGTCGAAGGTGATTTTGCCGGTGGTCACTTCGACGTTCTTCATCTTCGACAGCCGGTCGCGCATCGACTCTGAATCGGTCGCCCCGCGACGCACTGCCTCGGCCACCAGCATGATGGCGTCGTAAGCGTGAGCGTTGATGTGCGTTGGCACCTTGTCGGCGCCGTATTTGGCGCGGAACACTGCGACGAAATCCTGCACCATCTTGCGCTTCTCGTTCGGATCGAACTGCACGATGCGAACGTAGCCCTCGGAGGACTGGCCCGCTTTCTGGTCGTAGCCGTAGGGCAGCCAGATCGAGCCCATCTGCACCGCGCCGCCACCGCCGCCTTTGACGATCCGCGCCGCTGCGAGCGCCTGGGACAAGCGCACGGTCTGGCCTTCCAGCGCAAAGGTCGGCAGCACGTCGACCTTGCCGAGCGAAGCGATGCGCGTCGCAATGGCGGTGAAGT
>JBDTRO010000036.1:0-6493 GCA_039931635.1 Betaproteobacteria bacterium
ACGCGGGGCGCACGATCCGCATTGATTCAGAGCTCGGAGGCTTCGTTGACCTCGTGCGCGCCGCCGCGCTCGAAGCGCGACGCCGCGGCGTCAATATCGACGAGGCGACGCGCGCCAATCTGGGCCAGCTCGGATTGGCGGAATGAGCGACGTCCTCCAGATCAAGGACCTCAAGGTCTACCTGGATGTCGACGCCGGTACCGTCAAGGCGGTGGACGGCGTGTCGTTCCGCATTCCCGAGGGCCGCACCGTGGCTCTGGTGGGCGAGTCCGGTTCCGGGAAAACGATGGTCGCGCAGGCGATCATGAGCATCCTGCCCCGCGTGGCGCGCATCGAGGCCGGCGAAATCCTGTTTCTCGACCCGAGGAAGCCCGGTATCGCGGTCGATATCGCGCGCCTCGACCCCGAGGGCGAGCAGGTGCGCGAAATCCGCGGCGGCCGGATCTCGATCATTTTCCAGGAGCCGATGACCGCGTTGTCGCCGCTGCACACGGTCGGCAACCAGATCGGCGAATCGCTGGTGCTGCACCGCGCGGGCCTGGGCAAGGCCGAGCGCCGCGCCGCGGTGCTGGAGATGCTGCGGCTAGTGGGGTTCGCCGATCCGGTCAAGGCCGAGCATACCTATCCCTTCGAATTGTCCGGCGGCCTGCGCCAGCGCGCCATGATCGCGATGGCGCTGGTGTGCCGGCCGGCGCTGCTGGTGGCCGACGAACCGACGACCGCGCTGGACGTGACCATCCAGGCGCAGATTCTGCAGCTGGTGCAGTCCCTGCAGTCCGAGCTGAAGATGGCGATGCTGCTGATCACGCATGATCTAGGCATCGTCGCCAACATGGCCGACGAGGTGGTGGTCATGTATCACGGCAAGGTCGTCGAATCGGCGGCGCTGGAGGAGATTTTCCGCGACCCGCGCCATCCGTACCTGAAGGCGCTGATGCGCGCCGTGCCGCGCTTCAACATGCAGCCGGGCGAGCGCCTGACGCCGATCCGCGAAGTGCAGTCGTCCACCGACCACCTGATCTCGGGCCGCGGGCGGCCGCACGGGGAGAACGTGGGCGGCGATGCGCTGCTTACGGTGCGCAACCTCACCAAGCATTTCGAAACGCGCAAGACCTCGTTCCTCGGGCGCAAGCTCGCGGGCGAAGTCCGGGCGGTGGATGACGTGAGTTTCCATGTCGCCTCGGGCGAATGCCTCGGGCTGGTCGGCGAATCGGGCTGCGGCAAGACCACCACCGCCAAATTGATCCTGCGCTCGGCGATGCCGGACAGCGGCGAAATCATCTACAACGACCGCGGCACGCCGCGCGATGTGCTAAAGCTCCAGGGGCCGGAACTGTTCGCGTACCGGCGCAAGGTGCAGTTCGTGTTCCAGGATCCCTTCAGTTCGCTCAACCCGCGCATGACGGTGCAGGACATCGTGGCCGAACCGCTCGTGATTCACGGCATCGGCGACGACGATGAGCGTTTCGCGCGCGTGAAGGAACTGATGACGCTGGTCGGCCTGGACGTGCGCTACCTGCGCCGCTACCCGCACAGTTTTTCAGGCGGCCAGCGCCAGCGCATCGGCATCGCCCGGGCGCTGGCCCTCGGACCCGAACTCCTGATCTGCGACGAGCCGGTTTCGGCGCTGGACGTTTCGGTGCAGGCGCAGGTTCTCAATTTGCTGCTGGACCTGAAAAGCGCGCTCAACCTGACCTACATCTTCATCTCGCACAACCTCGCGGTGGTGCATTATCTTGCCGACCGGATCGCGGTGATGTGCGCCGGACGGCTGGTCGAACTCGCGTCCTACGACGAGTTGTTCCGCAATCCGGTGCATCCCTACACCAAGGCGCTGCTTGCCGCGGTACCGGACCCCGATCTGGACCGCAAGCTCGACTTTGCCGCTCTGATGGAGGGCAAGGCGTCCGATCCGCGCGCCTGGCCGGCGCCGTTCCGTCTCGGCGGCGAGGCACGCAGCGGCCTGCTGGATATCGGCAACAAACACCTGGTTCGCGCGCACGAAGGCGCGGACATTTCGGAGCTCAGATGATGATGCGATCGTTCGCCCTGCTGCTGTTTCCCGCCCTCTTCGCCGGCGCCGCGTTACAGGCCGCGGCGCAGGAAAAATACATCGAGCCGCCGATCTTCGCGGACGAGATCAAGGCGGGCAAGCTGCCGCCGGTGGCCAAGCGCTTGCCCGAGGTGCCGCTGGTGGTGAAGTTCGGCGCCGGGCAGGAGCCAGGGCAATACGGCGGCAGCCTGGGAATGCTGATCGGGCGCAGCCGCGACGTGCGCATGCTGGTGGTGTACGGCTATGCCCGCCTCGTGGGCTACGACCAGAATTTCAATATCGTTGCGGACATCCTGGAGAGCATCGACGCCAAGAACGAGCGCGTGTTCACGATGAAATTGCGCAAGGGACACCGCTGGTCCGACGGCCAGCCGTTCACCACCGACGACTTCCGCTACTTCTGGGACGATGTCGCGAACGACAAGGAGCTCAGCCCCACCGGGCCGCCGAGCGACCTGCTGGTGAACGGCGAGGCGCCCAAGGTGGAAATACTCGACAAGCTGACGGTGCGCTACAGCTGGTCGAAGCCGAATCCGGATTTCCTGCCGCGCATGGCGGGCGCGTCGCCGCTGTTCATTTTCCGGCCGGCGCACTACCTGAAGAAATTCCACCGCAAGTACAACAAGAGCGCCGGCGAAGCGCAGGCGGGCGGCGGCATGAAGCGCGGCTGGGCCGCGGTGCACAACCGTGAAGACAACATGTATCAGTTCGACAATCCGGCCCTGCCGACGCTGCAGCCCTGGATGAATACCAGCAAGCCGCCGGCGGACCGTTTCGTCGCGCCGCGCAACCCCTACTTCCACCGCGTCGATTCGAACGGCAGGCAGCTGCCCTACATCGACCGCGTCGTGATGTCCGTCGCCGAGGGCAAGCTGATCCCGGCCAAGACCGGCGCCGGCGAATCGGACCTGCAGGCGCGCGACATCCAGTTCAACAACTACACCTTCCTCAAGAAGGGCGAGAAAACCAACAACTACCGGACGCTTCTGTGGAAAACCGTGCGCGGCGCGCATTTCGCCCTGTTTCCCAACCTGAACGCGAACGACCCGGTCTGGCGCGCGGTCCTGCGCGACGTGCGCGTGCGCCGCGCCCTGTCGATGGCGATCGACCGCTCGCAAGTGAACCAGGTGCTGTATTTCGGCCTTGCCACCGAGGGCAACAATACGGTGGTGGCCGAGAGTTCGCTCTACAAGAAGGAATACCAGACGCGCTGGGCGCAGTACGACCGGAAGGCGGCCGAGAAGCTGCTGGACGAAGCGGGCCTGAAGCGCGGTACGGACGGCCTGCGCAAGCTGTCCGACGGCCGGCCGATGGAGATCATCGTCGAGACCGCCGGCGAAAGCACCGAGCAGACCGACGTGCTGGAGATGATCCGGGAAAACTGGCGCGAAATCGGCGTCAAGCTGTTCCCGAAGCCCACCCAGCGCGAGGTGCTGCGCAACCGGGTGTTCTCGGGCGATGCGCTGATGTCGGTCTGGACCGGGATCGAGAACGGCCTCGCCAATGCGGATCTCAGCCCTGAGGAACTCGCGCCGGTCAGCCAGCAGCAGCTGCAGTGGCCCAAGTTCGGCCAGTACTTCGAAACCAGCGGCAAAACCGGCGATGCGCCGGACATCGCCGAGGCGGCCGAGCTGATGAAGCTGAACAACCAGTGGCGCGATGCGCCGACGCGCGACGAGCGCACGAAGGTCTGGCACCGCATGCTGCAGATCCATGCCGAGCAGCAGTTCGTGATCGGCGTGGTAAGCGGAGTGGCGCAGCCGGTGGTGGTGCGCAATACGCTCAGGAACGTGCCCGAGAAGGGCGTCTACAACTGGGATCCGGGCGCGTTCTTCGGCATCTACCGGCCCGAAACCTTCTGGTTCGGCAGGTAATCGCAGGTTTCGGGCACAGATGCTGACGTACACCATCCGGCGCTTGCTGATCATGATCCCGACCTTGCTCGTGATCAGCTTCGTCACGTTCAGCATCATCAAGCTGCCGCCGGGGGATTTCCTGTCGAACCAGATCGCGGAACTGCGCAGCCAGGGCGACAAGGCGGCGCTGGAGCGCGCCGAATTCATGCGCGCCCAGTTCGGCCTCGACAAGCCCTTCATCGAGCAGTACGCGGTGTGGGTCGGCCTATGGCCCGCGGAACGCGGTACGCCCGGCGAGCGCAGCTTCTCCGGCCTGCTGCAGGGCGACTGGGGCTGGTCGTTCGAGCATGACCTGCCTGTGAACCAGGTCATCGGCGACCGGATGCTGCTCTCCTTTATTCTGAATTTCACCGTCGTGCTGTTCACCTGGGCGGTCGCGTTCCCGATCGGCGCCTATGCCGCGACCCACCAGTACAGCTGGGGCGACTATGGCCTGACGCTGTTCGGCTACGTGGGCCTCGCGACGCCGAACTTCCTTTTCGCGCTGGCGCTGATGTATTTCGCCAACGTCGAATTCGGGCTCGCGATCGGCGGCATCATGGACCCGGATTACCTGGACAAGCCCTGGAGCCTGGCCAAGTTCGGCTCGGTGCTGACCCACCTCTGGATTCCGGTCATCGTGATCGGTACCTCGGGCACCGCCGGCATGATCCGGCGCCTGCGCGCCAACCTGCTGGATGAGTTGCAGAAGCAATACGTGGTCACCGCGCGCGCCAAGGGCATGCCGCCGTTCCGGCTGCTGGTGAAGTATCCGTTGCGCATGTCGCTCAACCCGTTCATCTCGGACATCGGCAACCTGCTGCCCTCGGTGATCTCCGGCTCGGCGATCGTCGCCGTCGTGCTCTCGCTGCAGACCTCTGGTCCGATGCTGCTGGACGCCCTGCGCAGCCAGGACCAGTATCTTGCGGGCTCGTTCCTGATGTTTCTCGCACTGCTCACCGTGATCGGCATGTTTGTGTCCGACATTCTTCTCGCGATGCTCGACCCGCGCATCCGCCTCACGGGAGGCGTCGCGAAGTGAGTAGCGCAGAAACCGGCGCGTCGAGTAGCGCAGAAACCGGCGCGTCGAGCGCCAAACTTGAGCATTACGTTGCTACCGAGCCGTTCGAGCCGCTCGCGACGGAGAAGTTGACGCCGGAGCAGGAACGCTTCTACCGCGCTTCGCAGTGGAAGATCATGTGGTGGAAATTCCGACGCCATCGAGTGGCCGTCGTATCCGGTGCGATCCTGCTGCTGTTCTATGCCTCGATCCTGGTGAGCGAGGTGATCTCGCCCTACAACCTGCACAGCCGCGATACCCGCCACATCTACGCACCGCCCCAGGCGCTGCGCCTGTTCCACGAAGGCAAATTCGTCGGGCCGTTCGTCTACGGCTTCAGCATGGAACTGAACACCCAGAGCATGCGCCGGGTATTCCGGCCGGACGAGAGCAAGGTGCAGGCGCTGCGGTTTTTCTGCCGCGGCGACAGCTACGAATTCATGGACCTGTTCGAATCGGATGTCCATGTCGTCTGTCCCGCCGAGGGCGGCACGTTCTTCCTGTTCGGTACCGACCGGCTCGGCCGCGACGTGCTCTCGCGCATGATTCACGGCACGCGCATTTCACTTACGGTGGGGCTGCTCGGCATCGCCGTGAGCTTCATCATCGGCATTACCCTGGGCGGCATTTCGGGTTATTACGGCGGCTGGATCGACAACGTGATCCAGCGCTTCATCGAAATGGTGCGCTCGTTCCCGGAGCTGCCGCTGTGGATGGCGCTCTCGGCCGCGCTGCCGGTGAACTGGAGCCCGGTGCTGGTCTACTTCGGCATCACCATCATTCTCGGACTGCTCGACTGGCCGGGCCTCGCGCGCGCGGTGCGTTCCAAGCTGCTGGCGTTGCGCGAGGAAGAGTTCGCCGCCGCCGCGGTGCTGATGGGCGCGACCCCGAGCCGCGTCATCGCGCGGCACCTGCTGCCCAGTTTCGCCAGCCACCTGATCGCCTCGCTCACGCTCTCGGTGCCGAGCATGATCCTGGGCGAGACCGCGCTGTCCTTCCTTGGCCTGGGGCTGCGCCCGCCGGTGACCAGCTGGGGCGTGCTCCTGAACGAAGCGCAGAACATCAACGTGGTCGCGCTCTATCCCTGGCTTATGTTGCCGGTGGTGCCGGTGTTCATCGTGGTGCTGGCGTTCAACTTCTTCGGCGACGGGCTGCGCGACGCGGCCGATCCCTACAAATAATCAGGGTTCAAGCACCAGACCTTCCCGGGCCAGAATGGCGCCGGGCATCGCCGCGGCGACTTCGCCTCCAATCGCATCCAGCCGGTCGTCGTCGTGGTCGGGGTCATGGTGGAACACCACCAGCTTCTTCACGCCGGCCGATTTGCACAGGCGCACGGCTTCCTGCCAGGTCGAGTGTCCCCAGCCGACGTACGATTTTGCATATTCCTCGTCGGTGTACATGCAGTCGTAGATCACGATGTCGGCGCCCTCGATAAGAGCGAGCACGTTGCGGTCGGGTTTCCCTGGCGTGTGTTCGGTATCG
>JBDTRO010000037.1:0-19827 GCA_039931635.1 Betaproteobacteria bacterium
ATGGCCTCGTGCGTGAGGGCATGGCCAAGATGCTCGATGATGTCGAGCGTAACGGGCACGTGCAGGCCTGAAAGGGCGCGCTGGGCGCGCTCCGCGTAGACGCGGGAAACAACGGAGTCGAATTCGCCGTGGACGAGATGGACGCGCGAGTCCATGCGCGTGCCGGCTTGCGGCAGGCGGGCGAAGCGGGCGGAGTAGGCCACCACGGCGCCGGCGAGTTCGGGGAAAGCCTTGACCGCCTCCAGCGCGACCGTGCCGCCCTGCGAGTAGCCGATCAGCACGGTGTGTTCGCGCTGCACGCGGTGGTTGGTCTGTTCGCGCCGCACCAGCTGCTCGATGCGCGGCAGGATGGCGGACACCCGGTCCATGTGGTTTTCTGCGGACAGGTTCTTGGTCGAGAACCATTGCTTGCTCTCGGGGGTTTTCGGGTACAGGGAAAAGCCACTTGGAACCACGAGCGCGGCGCTCGGAAAGCGCCCCTGGTATTTGAAGGCCGCGGGAATCATCGAGCGCGCGTCGGCGCCGCTGGCATGCAGGAATACGAAGAGATGTCTGGCGGGTTGCTCCGGGGCGGGGCCGAAGCGGTAGACCTGCTGCATGAAGGCATTCTCACCCCGCCGGCGCGGTTCTGTAAACTGCCCGCGAAATCGATCGACCGACCCTGAGGTAACTCCATGCAAAAGAAACGTTTCTTCGCGACCCTGTGGGCCCTGACCAAGCCCTACTGGGTGTCGGAAAAGCGCGGCACCGGCCTGATCCTGCTCGCGACCGTGGTGGGGCTCGCGCTGATGGGGGTGTGGCTGGAGGTGCAGTTCAACACCTGGAACCGCGAGTTCTACAACACTTTCGAATCGAAGGACCAGCAGGAGTTCTTCCGCCAGCTCGGTACCTTCACGCTGCTCGCGATCATCTACATCGTCAACGGCGTCTACCGCACCTACTTCCAGCAGATGCTCATGATCGAGTGGCGCTCCTGGATGACCGACCGCTACCTCGCCGACTGGCTCAAGGACCGCGCCTATTACCGGCTGCAGCTGCTCGACAAGGGCACGGACAACCCGGACCAGCGGATCGCAGACGACTTGAATGCGTTCGTGGACCTGACGCTGACACTCGCGCTGGGCCTCTTGTCCGCAGTGGTGACGCTGGTGTCCTTCATCGGCATCCTGTGGGGAATCTCGGGGGCCGCGACCTTCTTCGGCATCGAAATTCCGGGCTACATGGTGTGGGTGGCCCTGGTCTATGCGATCGCCGGCACGTGGCTGACCCATCTCATCGGCCGGGCGCTGGTCGGCATCAATTTCGACATGCAGAAAGTCGAGGCTGATTTCCGCTTTTCTCTTGTGCGCCTGCGCGAGAACGCGGAAGGCGTGGCGCTGTACCGCGGCGAGGCGGGCGAGTACGACAATTTCCGCAGCAAGTTCGCCAATGTGATCTCGGTCTGGTGGACCAAGATGTACAAGCAAAAGCAGCTCGGCTGGTTCCAGTCGTTCTACGGCCAGGTGGCGATCATCTTTCCGTTCCTGGTCGCCTCGCCGCGCTTTTTCGCGGGCAGCATGCAGCTGGGCGGGATATTCCAGATCGCCTCCGCCTTCGGCCAGGTGCAGGGCGCGCTGTCCTGGTTCATCAACGCCTACGGCAGCTACGCCAACTGGAGGGCCACCGTCGACCGGCTGACCGGGTTCACCGAAGCGCTGGAGCGCGCACGCGCGCAAGCCGAACGCCTGGACGGCGAGCGGGCCGAGGGCGAGGCATCGGGCCTGGCGCTGGAAGGTCTCGAATTGAGCCTGCCGCAGGGCAAGCCGTTGCTCGTTGCCGCCCGCCTGCAATTCGGCAAAGGCGAGTCGGTGCTCGTGACGGGTCCCTCGGGCGCGGGCAAGAGCACGCTGTTTCGCGCGCTGGCCGGCATCTGGCCGTACTGGAAGGGAAAGATAACCCTGCCCAAAGGCGCGACGCTGCTGTTTCTGCCGCAGAAAGCCTATCTGCCGATCGGTTCGCTCAAGCATGCGGTCGCTTATCCGATGGATAAGAAGGAATTTACCGATGAGGCGGCGCGCGAAGCGCTGGCGGCAGTCGGCCTTGGGCACCTGGCGGGCGACCTCGCGCGCGAGGAAAACTGGGCGCAGCTATTGTCCGGCGGCGAGCAGCAGCGGCTCGCCATCGCGCGCGCGCTGCTCAATCGCCCGGACTGGCTGTTCATGGACGAGCCGACCGCGGCGCTGCCCGACGGCGATCAGGCGGCGCTCTACCGGTTGCTGAAAGAAAAGCTGCCCGGAACCACGATGATCTCGATCGGCCACCGTGCCGGCCTCGCGGAATTCCACGCGCGACGGCTGGCCTGGCAGGGACTGTCTCTCAGCCCAGGATGATGCAGGTGGTGGTGCCGTGGGCGTAGAGCTTGCCCTCGGCGTCTTCGATGCGGCCTTCGGCCGTGGCGGTCTGGCGGCCCATGTGCACGATTTTCCCGGTGGCGCGGATCGGCCCGGTCTTCAGCGTGATCGCGCGCACCAGGTTGGCCTTGATTTCGAGCGTGGTGTAGCCCTTGCCTGCCGGCAGCAGCGTCTGCACGCAGCAGCCCATCGCCGAGTCGAGCATGGTGAAGGCGATGCCGCCGTGCACCACGCCGATCGGGTTGTAGTGCTGCTCCGCGGGCGTGAGGGCGAACACTGCCCTGCCTTCATCGACCTCCACCAGGTCCATCGACAGGAGCTTGGCGATTGGCGGCGGCGGCAGCTTGCCCGCGACCATCGCGCGCAGGTAATCGATCGGCTTCGCCATCTTCTTGCCTTCCTCGAAGGTGGCGATCGGGTCTTCCCAGTCAATGGTGAGCGAGCGCGTCATTTCTTTCGTTTCCTTTTTTCAGCGAGTTTAACTTGCGGCGAGCGCCGCGATGCCGAAAGCATTTAGCGCGCCAATTGCGGCGCATATCGCGCTGCTCCATATTCTGGCGGTACTGCCGGATATCCCGGCCGGCGACGGCAGCCGGATCGTTACCGTGGAAGACCGGCGAACTGTTTGACGGCGGCCGTCTTTTTTTCCTGCTTGCTCTCGAGCACGCGCTTGAGGTAGCGGCCGGTGTGGCTGCCGGGATCGCCTGCGATCTGCTCGGGCGTGCCCGCGGCGACGATGCGCCCGCCGCCGTCGCCGCCCTCCGGCCCGAGGTCGATCACCCAGTCCGCCGTCTTGATGACGTCCAGGTTGTGCTCGATGACGACTACCGTGTTGCCCGCATCACGCAGCCGGTGGAGCACGTGCAGCAGCAGCCCGATGTCATGGAAGTGCAGGCCGGTAGTGGGCTCATCCAGGATGTACAGCGTGCGTCCGGTGTCGCGCTTGGAGAGTTCCAGCGACAGCTTGACGCGCTGCGCCTCGCCGCCCGAGAGCGTGACCGCACTCTGGCCGAGCTGGATATAGCCCAGCCCCACGTCGGAGAGCGTCGCGAGCTTGCGCGCGATCGCGGGCACGGCGGAAAAAAAGTCCACCGCCTCGATCACGTTCAGCTGCAGCACTTCGTGGATGCTGCGGCCCTTGTAGCGGATCTCGAGCGTCTCGCGGTTGTAGCGCTTGCCGTGGCAGACGTCGCAGGCGACGTAGATGTCGGGCAGGAAATGCATCTCCACCCTGGTCACGCCGTCGCCCTGGCAGGCTTCGCAGCGCCCGCCCTTGACGTTGAACGAGAAGCGCCCCGGGTCGTAGCCGCGCGTGCGCGCCTCAGGCACGCCCGCAAACAATTCGCGTATCGGCGTGAACAGGCCCGTGTAGGTGGCCGGATTGGAGCGCGGCGTGCGGCCGATCGGGCTCTGGTCGACGTTCACAACCTTGTCGAAATGCTCCAGGCCGGAAATGGAATCATGCGGCGACGGCTCGGCGGCGGAACCATAGAGGTGGCGCGCGATCGCCGCATACATGGTGTCGTTGATCAGCGTCGATTTGCCCGAGCCCGAGACGCCGGTGACGCAGACGAAGAGACCCACCGGAAGATCCAGCGTCGCCCGCTTCAGGTTGTTGCCGCTTGCATCGCGTACGACGAGGCGCTTGGATCCGGGGCGGTTGCGCAGCCGCGGCACTGCGATGGCAAGCGTGTGCCCGAGGTACTTGCCGGTGAGCGAATCGGGCGAGGCGATAATTTCATCCGGCGTGCCTTCGGCGACCACGCGCCCGCCGGCATGGCCCGCGCCCGGACCCATGTCGACGACATAATCCGCCGAGCGGATCGCCTCTTCGTCGTGCTCCACCACGATCACGCTGTTGCCCAGGTCGCGCAGGTGCCTGAGCGTCTCGATCAGGCGCGCATTGTCGCGCTGGTGCAGTCCGATGGACGGCTCGTCCAGCACATACATGACGCCGGTCAGGCCCGAGCCGATCTGGGAGGCGAGCCGGATGCGCTGCGACTCGCCGCCCGAGAGCGAGCCGGCAGCGCGCTCCAGCGCGAGGTAGTCGAGGCCCACGTTCACCAGGAATTCGAGCCGATTGCAGATCTCGCGCACGATGCGCGCCGCGATCTGCGCTCTCGAACCTTCCAGCTTCACCGAGAGGAAGAAGTCCAGCGTCTTTTTCAGCGGCCAGCACGCCACCTGGTGCAGCGTTTCGCCGGCGATGCGCACGTGGCGCGCTTCGCGGCGCAGGCGCGTGCCCTGGCACTCCGTGCAGGTCTGCGTGTTGCGGAACTTGGCGAGCTCCTCGCGCACCACCACCGAATCGGTCTCGCGGTAGCGCCGCTCCAGGTTCGGCAGCACACCCTCGAAGGCGTGCTCGCGCACCTGGCCGCGGCCGCGCTCGGTGATGTAATGGAAGGCGATTTTTTCCCTGCCTGAGCCATTCAGGATCAGGTCCTGGGTCCTGTCGTCCAGCATCTCCCAGGGCGCCTCGGCATCGAAGCCGTAATGCTTCGCCAGCGACGCCAGCATCGAATGGTAGAAATGGTTGCGCCGGTCCCAGCCCTTGATGGCGCCGCTGGCGAGGCTCAGGTTGGGATGCGCCACCACGCGGCGCGGGTCGAAGAATTCCACCGCGCCCAGGCCGTCGCACTTCGGGCAGGCGCCCATCGGGTTGTTGAAGGAAAACAGGCGCGGCTCGAGTTCGGCGAGCGCGTAGTCACACTTCGGGCACGAGAATTTCGACGAAAAGAGTATTTCCTTCCTGCCGTCCAGGTCGAAAACTATCGCCTTGCCTTCCGCATGGCGCAGCGCGGTCTCGAAGGATTCGGCCAGGCGCTGCTTGAACTCCGCCTTCGCGCGCAGGCGGTCGATCACGACCTCCACCGTATGCTTGGAATTCTTCGCGAGGCGCGGCGCGGAATCGAGTTCGTGCACCTTGCCGTCGACGCGCACGCGCGTGAAGCCCTGCGCGCGCAATTCCTCGAACAGTTCGGTCTGCTCGCCCTTGCGTCCGGCCACCACGGGCGCGAGGATCATCAGCTTGCTGTCCTCGGGCAGCGCGAGCACCTGGTCCACCATCTGCGCCACCGTCTGCGCCTGCAGCGCGATATTGTGGTCGGGGCAGAAGGGCGTGCCGACGCGCGCGTAGAGCAGGCGCAGGTAGTCGTGGATCTCGGTGACGGTGCCGACAGTCGAGCGCGGGTTGTGGCTGGCCGCCTTCTGCTCGATGGCGATGGCGGGCGACAGTCCCTCGATCAGGTCGACGTCGGGCCTTTCCATCAGTTCCAGGAACTGGCGCGCGTACGCCGACAGCGATTCGACGTAGCGCCGCTGGCCTTCGGCGTAGAGGGTGTCGAAGGCGAGCGAGGACTTGCCGGAGCCCGACAGGCCGGTGATCACCACCAGCTTTTCGCGCGGCAACTCAAGATTGATGTTCTTGAGGTTGTGCGTGCGTGCGCCGCGGACTCTGATTTTTTCCAAGTGCGATTTTTGAGAGGCGAAACCCGCTACTATAGCCCTTTCCTCCCGCCTCGCTCCAGCCTTTCATGCAGCCCGAACCGATGACGCGCGCCGAAATTCGCGCGGGCGCCAGCCTCGCCGGCGTCTTCGGCCTGCGCATGCTCGGCCTGTTTTTCATCTTGCCGGTGTTCGCGTTGCACGCGCCGCAGCTCGCCGGTGGCGACAACCTGACCTTGGTCGGCGTCGCGCTGGGCATTTACGGGCTAACGCAGGGGGTGCTGCAGATTCCGTTCGGCATGGCCTCCGACCGCTGGGGCCGCAAGCCGGTGATCTACATCGGCCTGGTGATCTTCGCCGCGGGCAGCTTCCTCGCCGCGTCGGCCGGCGACATCTGGACCGCGATCGCGGGCCGTTCGCTGCAGGGTGCCGGCGCGATTTCCTCCGTAGTGATGGCGCTCGCCGCCGACCTGACGCGCGAGCAGCATCGCACCAAGGTGATGGCGATGATCGGCTCCACGATCGGCTTCACCTTCGCGTTGTCGCTGGTCGTGGCGCCCTTGCTCTACCAGCGGATCGGCATGGGAGGCCTGTTCGTGATCACCGGCGTGCTCCCGTTAGCCGCGATCTGGGTGGTGAAGGTGCTGGTGCCGGAGGTGGCCGGGGAGGCCGCCGCGGCAAAGCCGGCGGGCGGCGGCGGGATGTTCATCGACCGCGAGCTGTTGCGCCTGAATGCGGGCATCTTCGTGCTGCACTTCGTGCTCTACGCGATTTTCGTCATCGTGCCGGCGATGATCGTCGATGCCGGCCTGGTGCTGGCGGACCACTGGAAGCTGTATCTGCCGGTCGTGCTGGCCTCGTTCCTGCTGATGGTGCCGCCGATCGTCTACGCGGACCGGCGCAACAGGGCCAAGCCGGTCTTGGTCGGCTGTGTCGCAGTATTGGCCGCGGTCCTGGCCGGATTCGCGCTGGCCGGCGCGGGCATCGCGGTGCTGGCGGGCCTGTTGCTGGTTTTTTTCGCTGTATTCAATGTCCTGGAAGCGCTCCTGCCTTCGCTCGTTTCCCGAGTCGCACCGGCGCATGCACGCGGCGCGGCGATCGGCGTGTATAACACTGCCCAGACGCTCGGCTTGTTCTTCGGCGGCGTCGGCGGCGGCTGGATCGCAGGCCGTTTTGGCGGGAGCATGGTGTTCGGCGCCTGCACCGCGCTGGCGCTGGCATGGCTTGCGCTCGCGGCGGGGATGCGGGCGCCCGCCGGCATGGGCCCTGTCAACCCGGGAAGCGGCTAGGCGTTGTATATTCATACAGTATCCGACCATCGGAAAAGGGGGCAATCATGGCATCCGTGAACAAAGTGATTATCGTGGGCAATCTCGGCCGGGACCCGGAAACGCGCTATCTGCCGAGCGGTGAGGCGGTCACCAACATCAGCGTCGCCACCACCGAGACGTGGAAGGACAAGGCAAGCGGCGAGAAGAAGGAAGCCACCGAGTGGCACCGCATCAGCTTCTTCGGCAAGCTGGCCGAGATCGCCGGCGAATACCTGAAGAAGGGTTCGCAGGTCTACGTCGAAGGGCAGCTGCGCACGCGCAAGTACCAGGACAAGGAAACCGGCAAGGACCGCTACAGCACGGATATCCGCGCCGACCGGATGCAGATGCTCGGATCGCGGGCGGGAGCGGGAGTGCCGGGCGACGATTCCGGTGGCGAACCGGCGCCCAGGAGTGCGGGTGCACCGAAGCCGGCTGCAGCCGCGGCGAAGAAGCCGGCCGGCAAATTCGACGACATGGAAGACGACATTCCGTTCTGAGGGACGGCTGTTGGCGGTATAATCCACGCCAATTCAGGAACTTGAGAGAGTCATGCCGATCTACGAGTACCGGTGCTCGGCCTGCGGCCATCAGGACGACCACCTCCAGAAGCTGAGCGAGGCGCCGCTCACCAAGTGCCCGACCTGCGGCAAGAAGAAATACCAGAAGCAGCTGACGGCCGCTGGGTTCCAGTTGAAGGGCTCGGGTTGGTACGCGACCGACTTCAAGGGCGGCAAGACGGCGGAAGCGAAAACCGAAACCAAGGCTGAGGCGAAGACAGAAACAAAGACCGAAGCGAAAGCGGAAGCCAAGACGGAAAGCAAGGCCGAAACCAAGAGCGAAGTGAAAACCGAAACCAAGCCGGCGAAGAAGACGCCGGCCAGCACCACCCATTAATCCCAAAGGGCCAGCATACGGGCCCGGCTGAATGCCGGGCTTTTTTGTTTCCGACCAATGAAAAAATACCTCATCACCGGCCTGCTGATCTGGATTCCGCTCGTCATCACCTTGTGGGTGCTGAAGCTGATCGTGGACGCGCTCGACCAGACGCTGCTGTTGCTGCCGAAAGAGTTCCAGACCGAAAATTGGCTCGGGCTGCACGTGCCCGGCATGGGCGTCGTGATGACATTGGTGATCGTATTTCTCACCGGCCTCGCGA
Organism: Betaproteobacteria bacterium; assembly: GCA_039931635.1. GTDB lineage: Bacteria > Pseudomonadota > Gammaproteobacteria > Burkholderiales > SG8-39 > RBG-16-66-20. The sequence continues at coordinate 8,304 of JBDTRO010000037.1, forward strand.
CCACCAACCTGATCGGGGCGCGGCTGGTGCACTTCTGGCACGAGATCCTGCACCGCATCCCGGTGGTGAACTCGATCTATTCGAGCGTCAAGCAGATCTCCGACACCCTGTTCTCCTCCAACGGCCAGGCATTCCGCAAGGCGCTGCTGGTGCGCTGGCCGCACCGCGACATGTGGACTATCGCCTTTCTCACCGGCAGGCCGGGCGGCGACATCGTCAACCATCTGCCGGGCGATTACGTCAGCGTCTACGTGCCGACCACGCCCAACCCGACCGGTGGCTACTTCGTCGTGGTGGCGCGCCAGGATGTGATCGAACTCGACATGAGCGTGGATGAGGCACTCAAATACGTCATCTCGATGGGCGTGGTGCCGCCGGGCAGAGGCGTGAACGGAAAATGAGCATGCGCACACATTATTGCGGCGACCTGTCCTCCGCCCTGATCGGCGAAATCGTGACCTTGGCCGGCTGGGCGCACCGCAGGCGCGACCACGGCGGGGTGATCTTCATCGACCTGCGTGACCGCGAGGGGCTCGCGCAGGTGGTGTGCGACCCGGACCGGGCCGCGGCGTTCGGGCAGGCCGACAAGGTGCGCGGCGAATTTGTCGTCCGGGTTCTCGGCAAGGTGCGGGCGCGTCCGGCGGGCACCGTCAATTCGAACCTGCGCTCCGGCGAGGTCGAAGTGCTGGCGCATGAAGTCGAGATCCTGAACCCGTCGCTGACGCCGCCGTTCCAGTTGGACGATGAAAATCTCTCGGAAACGGTGCGGCTGGAACACCGCATCGTCGACCTGCGCCGCGACGTGATGCAGAAGAACCTGCGCCTGCGCCACCGTACGGCCAGGGCGGCGCGCGCCTTTCTCGACGACCACGGCTTCATCGACATCGAAACGCCGGTGCTCTACAAGTCCACGCCGGAGGGGGCGCGCGAATTCCTCGTGCCCTCGCGCATCAACGACGGCCAGTTCTACGCGCTACCGCAGAGCCCGCAGCTGTTCAAGCAGATGCTGATGATTGCGGGCTTCGACCGCTACTACCAGATCGTCAAGTGCTTCCGCGACGAGGACCTGCGCGCCGACCGCCAGCCCGAGTTCACGCAGATCGACATCGAGACCTCGTTCCTCGGCGAAGAGGCGATTCGCGCGCTGATGGAGTCGCTCGCTCGCCACCTGTTCAAGGACGTCCTGGGCGTGACCTTGCCCGACCCGTTCCCGGTGATGAAGTACGAAGACGCGATGCGCGACTACGGCGTCGACAAGCCGGACATGCGCATTGCGCTCAAGCTGGCCGAGCTGACCGACATCATGAAGGAGGTCGATTTCAAGGTGTTCTCGGGGCCCGCCAACGCCGCGGGCGGCCGAGTCGCGGCGCTGTGCGTTCCGGGCGGCGCCACGATTTCGCGCAAGGAGATCGACGACTACACGGAGTACCTGCGCGGCCTGGGCGCCAAGGGCCTCGCCTGGATCAAGTACCCATTGAATGACGGTGGTCTACAAGCGTTACAGTCTCCGATATTGAAGTTTTTACCTTCTGACGTTACTGAAGAAATTCTAAAGAGAACAAAGGCGCAACCCGGTGACATCATCTTCTTCGGTGCCGACAAGGCCGAAGCCTGCAACGCACACCTGGGCGCGCTGCGCCAGAAAGTCGGCCACGACCGGGGACTCGCGCAAAAAGGCTGGCGGCCGATCTGGGTGGTCGATTTCCCGATGTTCGAATACGACGCAGAGACGAAAGAATGGAAGGCGCGCCACCATCCTTTCACCAGTCCGAAGGATGGGCACGACGCGTTCATCGAAGCCGATCCGGGCAAGGCTTACGCCAAGGCCTACGACATGGTGCTGAACGGCTGGGAAGTCGCCGGCGGCTCGGTGCGGATCCACCGCCAGGAAATCCAGCAGCAGGTATTCCGCTCGCTGAAGATATCGCCCGAAGACCAGCAGGCGAAGTTCGGCTTCCTCCTGCAGGCATTGCAGTACGGCGCGCCGCCGCATGGCGGCATTGCCTTCGGCCTCGACCGCCTGGTGACGCTGATGGCCGGCGCGGAGGCGATCCGCGACGTGATCGCCTTCCCGAAGACACAACGCGGCCAGGATCTCGTCACGGGCGCTCCGTCGCCCGTGACCGAGCGCCAGTTGCGCGAGTTGCACATCCGGCTGCGAAAGTCGGAATAAAAACGCCGCGCCCGTGAGGTCGATCGCCGGGCTCCTGCTACTCGTTTTTTCTACCGGCGCCCTTTGCTTTACCGGGGGCGCGATAGAAAAGCAACAGCTGCCGGAGGAAGCGATCGAAACCGCGGCCCTGATCAGGAAGGGCGGACCGTTTCCCCACCACCGGGACGGCGTCACGTTCGGCAACCGGGAAAGAATCCTGCCGCTGCGCGAACGCGGCTGGTACCGTGAATACACCGTGAGAACGCCTGGCGCGCGCGATCGCGGCGCGCGCCGCATCGTCGCGGGCCGGGATGGTACGCTTTACTACACCGACGATCACTACCGCAGTTTCAAGCGCATCCTGGAATAGGCCATGAGCAAGCTCCTGCAGCGACTCAGCGATGCCGGCAAATCCGGCGTGTATCGCGCAGCGCGGGCGGACGAGATCCTCGATGCGACGCAGGGCAGCGCGCTGCAGGTTGCGCGCATCGGCCTGGCTGGCGCGGCCGGCAGGGAAGCGCTGCTGGAGCGCGTTGCGCGTTCGCTCGCGTTTCCGGAGTGGTTCGGTGGCAATTGGGACGCGCTCGAAGACTGCCTTACCGATTTGTCCTGGTCGAAAGCAGGCGGCCATGTGCTGCTGATCGAGGGCGGCAACGACCTGGCCGGCGACGAGCGCGGCATCTTCATCGATATCCTCGCTTCGGCGGCAGCGTGGTGGGCCGAGCGCAAGCGGCCGTTCTTCGCCGTCTTCGTGGGCGGCGCAATGCCGCTGCCCGAGCTCTACAAGAGCAGGAAGTGACACCGAAACTGCCGGTTTCGGTGCTGGTCGTGGTGCATACCGCGGCACGTGAGGTGCTGCTGCTGGAGCGCGCGGCGCGGCCCGGATTCTGGCAGTCGGTCACCGGGTCGCTGGATCATCCCGGCGAACCTCCGGCCGAGGCGGCGCGGCGCGAATTGCGCGAAGAAACGGGGATCGACGCGCAGCCAGCGGCGCTGCGCCGCTGGAACCTCGCCTATACCTTCGAGATTTTCGCGCAGTGGCGGCACCGGTTTTCGCCGGGAACGACGCACAACACCGAGCATGTGTTCAGCGTCGAGCTGCCGGCGCGCGTGCCGGTAACGTTGGCGCCGCAGGAGCACGTCGCAAGCTTGTGGCTGCCGTGGCGGGAGGCGGCGGACAAATGCTTTTCCTGGTCGAACCGCGATGCGATCAGGGAGCTGGGCCAATGCGCGCGCTGAACTCCGCCGCGATCTCCTGCCTGCTCCTGTTTTGGACTGCAGGCGCCGCGCGTGCAGTCGAGGAAATTTCGGTGGAGGCGACGAGGCGCGACGAGGCGCTGGAGGTCGTCTGCCGCGCGATACTGGACGCGCCGCTGGATCTCGTCTGGCGGACGCTGACGGACTACGACCGGCTGGCGGAATTCATCCCCGGCATGCGCGTCAGCCGCGTGGTCGAGCGGCGCGGCGCGGTGACGGTGGTCGAGCAGTCGGGCGAAGCGCGATTCCTCTTCGTGACCTTTCCGCTCGAGGTGACGCTCGCCTCCACGGAGCGGGCGCCCTATGCCATCGACGTAAGCATGCTGAAGGGAAATCTGAAGCGGCTCGACGGCGCCTACCGCATCGAGCCGCAGGCCGGCGGCAGGATCCTGCTCACCTGGACCGGCGTCATCGAGGCGCTGTCCATGCCGCCGCTACTCGGTGAATTCCTCATGCGCGCAAGCATCGAAGACCAGTTTCGCGGCATGGTGCGCGAAGTCGAGCGCCGCGACACGCAGCGGCGCGAGCGGGAAAAGGGACTGAAGCGATGAGGCCGCGCATGTGGGCCGCTGCGCCTGGCGCGGCGGTGTGCATCCTCCTCGCCGCGGGCTGCGCCACGCTGGACGCGCCGTTCCGCGACCATCTTGCCTCCGAGGTGCCGCAAGTCCGGGACTGCGCCGAATGGTACCGGTTGCTCGACGAGCGCGTGGACCTGGCGCGCGTGCGCGACGCGCAGGACGCGCGCGTGCCGGGATTCCCCTATCTGCGCGTTAGCCGGCTGCTCGCCGCCCTGCGGCCGCTGGCGCGATCAAATGAGTATGCCTTGCAGGCGCTCGCCGATCGCATGCTGGCGCTCGACCTTGCGGCAAGGGGCCACGAAATTCTCAATCTGCCCGCGGACCGGATTGCCGGGCCGCGCGAGGCGATCGAACGCACGCGCCAGTGCGGCAAGCTGTTGCGCGAGCTCGACATGGCGAAACCCGAAGCCCGCCGGGCGTTGCTTGATCGCGCTGCGGTGCCGGACGACTATCTGCTCCTGAACCGCGTTCTTGGACTGTATGCGCTCACGCAGTTTGCGTTCGCCGCCGGCGTGCGACGCAACGAAGACCAGGTGCGCGCAGCGTTCCAGCGCGGGCCTGCGGCTCCTTTGGGCGCGAGCCTGGTACGCCATGCGCCGCCGCCCACGCAGCCGCTGACCCGCCCGAGAGTGGCGAGGATCCTGGAGCGCGCGGCCGGCAATCCACTGGGGATTCCGGAGTTGGGCGAAGCCGAGCTGGCCGAATTGCTGGCCGCCTACGCGCCCAGCTTCGAAATCGAAGTGAAGGCGGATTACGACCGGTTCGGCGCGATGCGCTGGCTGCGCGAAAGCGGCACGCCGGCGGTAGACGGCTCGCAACTGGCCGTCTACGCACAGCCTGCGTGGACGCGCTACCACGACCGCGTGCTGCTGCAACTCGTCTACACGATCTGGTTTCCCGAGCGGCCGGCCGCGATGGCGGGCGACATCCTGGCGGGTAAACTGGACGGCATCACCTGGCGCGTGACGCTGGCGCCCGATGGGGAGCCGCTGGTCTACGACGCGATCCATCCTTGCGGCTGCTACCACATGTTTTTCCCGACGCCGCGTGCGCAGGCATTGCCAGCGCCGGACGGCCCGGAAGAATGGATGTTCGCGCCGCAATCGCTGCCGCGGATCGCGGAAGGCGAGCGCCCGGTGCTGCGGATTGCGAGTGGCACGCACTACATTGAAGGCATCGCGCTTGTGCGCGGCACCGAAAGTCTGGTGCGCTATGAATTGCGGCCGTACGACGAGTTGCGCTCGATGCAGCGCCTGGGCCCCGGGCGCGCAAGCTCTTTCGGCCCTGACGGGCTGGTGCCCGGAACCGGGCGCGCCGAGCGTTTCGTTTTCTGGCCGATGGGCATCGCCTCGGCCGGCGCGATGCGCCAGTGGGGGCGGCATGCGACGGCGTTCGTCGGCCGGCGCCATTTCGACGACGCCGATCTGCTCGAGAAGCGCTTTCGCTTCAACCTCCAGTGAAAACCTGATGCTGCGCGTCGTCACCCTCAATATCCACAAGGGCCTGTCGCAGTTCAACCGCCGCGTGGTTATTCATGAACTGCGCGAGGGTTTGCGCGCGCTGCAGCCCGACCTGGTGTTCCTGCAGGAGGTGGCGGGCCTGAACCAGCGCCACGCGTTGCGCTACGCAGGCTGGCCGGGCGAAGGGCAGCACGAGTTCCTCGCCGGCGAGGAACTGCAGCACACCTATGGCCGCAACCGGGTACACCAGCACGGCCATTACGGCAATGCGCTCCTGTCGCGCCACCCGATCCTGTCGTCCGAAAACGAGGATGTCTCCGACCATCGGTACGAGCGCCGGGGCCTGCTGCACACGGTGGTCAAGGTGCCGGGCTGGAAAAACAACCTGCATTGCCTCTGCGTACACCTGTCGTTGCACGAGCGCGGGCGGCGGCGGCAGCTGGACGCGATCGCCGCGCGCCTGGAGGCGCTCGCCGACAAGCGCCTGCCGATCATCGTCGCGGGCGACTTCAACGACTGGCGCCAGCGCGCGAGCGGCATCCTCGAGAAAAGCCTGGGCCTGACCGAAGTGTCGGTGGCGGCGGCCGGCCGGCACAGCCGGACCTACCCGAGCCTCCTGCCGATGTTCCACCTGGACCGCATCTACGTGCGCGGCTTCAAGGTGCTGCGCTCGCAGGTGCATCGCGGCCCGCCCTGGTCGCTGCTCTCCGATCACCTGGCGGTGAGCACGGAGCTCGAGCGTGCCTGATTATCTCGAGGGCAACCGCCTCACGCTGTTGAAAAATGGCGAACAGTATTTTCCGGCGCTGGTCGCCGCCATCGACGCGGCGCGCGCTGAGGTGTTCCTCGAAACCTATATTTTTGCCGACGACCAGACCGGCAGCCTGGTCGCGGATGCGTTGGCGCGCGCGGCAGCGCGCGGCGTCGCGACGCAACTGCTGATCGACGGCTTCGGCGCCAAGGGTCTGGCGCCGCGCTTTCGGGAGATGTTCACCGGTGCCGGCGTCGAGTTACTGATCTTCCGGCCCGCCGTCAGCCCCTGGCCGCCCTGGCGGCAGCGCACACGAATCCGGCGCATGCACCGCAAGCTTGCGAGCATTGACGGTGAATTGGCGTTCGTTGGCGGCATCAACATCATCGACGACTACGACACGCCGGGCATGGTGCCGCCGCGCTACGACTACGCGGTGCGCATCGAAGGCCCGCTCGCGGCGCGCGTGCGCGCCGAGGCGTCGAAGCTCTGGACGCGCGTCGCCTGGGCGACCTTCGGCAGGCGCTGGCGCCGCTGGCCCGGGTTCGCGATCCTTGCGGGCCGCGCTCCGCGCCATGCGCTCAGGCAGCAGGGGCCAGAGCCCGGCAAACAGCGCATCGCGCTGGTGGTGAGGGACAACCTGCGCCACAGGCGGGATATCGAGGATGCCTACCTCGAGCTGATCGACGCGGCGCGCGAGGAAGTGGTGATTGCGAGCGCCTATTTTTTCCCTGGCCGCCGCTTCCGCATCGCGCTGGCGCGCGCAGCGCACCGCGGCGTGAACGTCACGGTGCTGCTGCAGGGAAGGGTGGAGTACCGCCTGCTGTATTACGCCGCGCGGGCCTTGTACGGGCCGCTCTTGCTGGCCGGCGTCCGGATCCAGGAATACCACCGCAGTTTTCTGCACGCAAAGGTCGCCGTGTTCGACCGCCGTTACGCCAGCGTCGGTTCCTCCAACATCGATCCGTTCAGCCTGCTGCTGGCGCGCGAGGCGAATGTTTTCATAGACGACGCGCAGTTCGCCGGCGAGCTGGGCGCGAGCCTGCACGAAGCGATCGAGAACGGCTCGCTGGCGATTCCGCGGCGCACTCGGCGCCTGCCGTTCCTGCTGCGGGCGCGCATCTGGTTCAGCTATCGCGTCGCCCGCCTGCTGCTCGCCTTCTACGGCTACGACCGCCAGCACTAGCGAGCCTGGAAACTAGCGGGGCCGGAAGTTTTACGTCGGCCTGCGGCGGAACATGCCCCAGCCTTCCATGGTCATCACAGTTTCGCCGCGCTGGTTGACCGCCTCCCAGCGCGACTGCAGCAGGCCGATATCGGGCTTGCTCTCTGACACCCGCGCGCCGGTGGTGGTACGGCGGTAGGTGAGGGTGTCGCCGGCGCGCACCGGCGCGAGCCAGCGGATGTTGTCCAGGCCCGGCGAGCCCAGGCTCGCGGAACGGTTGACGTATTTGTCCACCATCAGCCGCATCGCGACGGCGCAGGTGTGCCAACCGCTGGCGATCAGGCCCTTGAAGAACGATTTTTTCGCCGCGTCCGGGTCGACGTGGAAGGGTTGCGGGTCGAACTGGCGCGCGAAGGCGATGATTTCTTCCTCCGAGAACGTGTGGCTGCCGATCTCCACCGTGCCGGTTTCCTGCAGATCCTCCCAGTAGAGCAGGTCTTGCGCCATATTTGCCGAGTGTAATATGGCTCGCGCATGGATGAGAGCGTAGTGCGCAGCATGGCGAAATGGCCGGACGTGCCCGACGTCTACGGCTGGCTGTCGCTGGATCGCCGCGGCAATTGGCTGCTGAAGGGCGAGAGAATCGGCAACGCGGCGCTCAGGGATTTTATTGCCAGGAATTATTCCTCTGATTCCCGCGGGCGGTGGTTTTTCCAGAACGGGCCGCAGCGCGTGTTCGTGGCGCTCGCCTACACGCCGCTGGTGCTGCATTTCGAGGGTGAGGCGTTGCTTGACCACTGTGCGCGGCCGTTCCTGCCGGAACAGGCGTTCCTGGATCAGGAAGGCTCCGTACTGATGGCGGGAGAGCCCGGCATCGGGCTGCTGGACGATCGGGATCTGGCGGGCTATGCCGACAGGGCGCTGGGGCTACCCGGGATCGCCTGCGGGGCGGTGCCGGAGCGCTTCGGTTTTGTGTTGCAGCCGGCCCCATGAATCCTTGCGCAGCGGCAAAAATCTCTTTATAATCCGGCCTCTTTTTTGCATCTGGGCGGCTACGCGTGTAGCAGACGTGGTCGCCCGGTTCGTTTCTGGAAACGATAAAAACATGCCTACCGTCAATCAGTTAATGCGCCATGGGCGCGTAGCCAAGGCCGCCAAGTCCAAGGTTCCGGCCCTGGTCGGTTCGCCGCAAAAGCGGGGCGTCTGCACGCGGGTCTACACCACGACCCCGAAAAAGCCGAATTCGGCGCTGCGGAAGGTCGCCAAGGTGCGCCTGACCAACGGCTTCGAGGTGATCGGCTACATCGGCGGCGAAGGCCACAACCTGCAGGAGCACTCGGTGGTGCTGATCCGCGGCGGCCGGGTGAAGGATTTGCCGGGCGTGCGCTACCACATCGTGCGCGGCTCGCTGGACACGCAGGGCGTCAAAGACCGCAAGCAGAGCCGTTCGAAATACGGCGCCAAGATGGCGAAAACCGCCTAACCGGACAAGAAGAGAAACCGCATGCCCCGTCGCAGAGAAGTCCCGAAACGCGAGATCCTCCCGGACCCGAAGTTCGCGAGCATCGATTTGGCGAAGTTCATGAACGTGCTGATGACGCGCGGCAAGAAGTCGGTCGCCGAAAGCATTGTTTACGGTGCTCTGGCGATGATCAAGTCGAAATCGGGCAAGGATCCGATCGAAGTGTTCTCGCAGGCGGTGCAGAACGTCAAGCCGGTGGTCGAAGTGAAGAGCCGGCGCGTCGGCGGCGCGAACTACCAGGTGCCGGTCGAGGTTCGCCCGGTGCGGCGCATGGCGCTGTCGATGCGCTGGATCCGCGAGGCGGCGCAGAAGCGCGGCGAGAAGTCGATGATGGCGCGCCTGGCGGGCGAACTCGCGGAAGCAGCCGAAGGCCGCGGCGGCGCGATGAAGAAGCGCGAAGAAGTGCACCGCATGGCGGAAGCGAACAAAGCTTTCTCGCACTACAGGTTTTAAGGACATCGTCAGGTAAATGAACGTGGCCCGCAAAACTCCCATCGAGCGTTACCGGAACATCGGAATTTCGGCGCATATTGACGCCGGAAAGACGACCACGACCGAGCGCATCCTGTTCTACACCGGCGTCAACCACAAGATTGGCGAGGTGCATGACGGCGCCGCGACCATGGACTGGATGGAGCAGGAGCAGGAGCGCGGCATCACCATCACCTCGGCGGCGACCACCTGCTTCTGGAAAGGCATGGACCTTTCCTATCCCGAGCACCACATCAACATCATCGACACGCCGGGCCACGTCGACTTCACGATCGAAGTCGAGCGCTCGATGCGCGTGCTCGATGGCGCCTGCATGGTCTACGACGCGGTCGCCGGCGTGCAGCCGCAGTCCGAGACGGTGTGGCGCCAGGCGAACAAGTACAAGGTGCCGCGGCTCGCGTTCATCAACAAGATGGACCGCGTCGGCGCCACGTTCTTCAAGTCCTACGACCACATCAAGGACCGCCTGAAGGGCAATCCGGTGCCGATCCAGATTCCGATCGGCGCGGAGGACAAGTTCGAAGGCGTGGTGGATCTCGTCACCATGCAGGCCATCTACTGGGACGAGGCTTCCCAGGGCATGAAATTCGAGCGCAAGGAGATTCCCGCCGAACTCGTGGCCGAGGCGAAGGAGTGGCGCGAAAAGATGGTCGAAGCCGCCGCCGAGGCGAACGAAGAGCTGATGAACAAGTACCTCGAGTCGAACGAGCTGTCGGTCGAGGAGATCAAGAAGGGCATCCGCTTGCGCACGATCAATAACGAGATCGTGCCGATGCTGTGCGGCACCGCGTTCAAGAACAAGGGCGTGCAGGCGATGCTGGACGCGGTGATCGACTATCTGCCCTCGCCCGTGGACATCCCGCCCGTGAAAGGCGAGAACGAACGGGGCCAGCCCGACTCGCGCCGGCCCATCGACGAGGAGCCGTTCGCGGCGCTCGCGTTCAAGATCATGACCGATCCGTTCGTCGGCCAGCTGTCGTTCATCCGCGTGTATTCCGGCGTGCTCGCCTCGGGCGATACGGTTCTCACCTCGGTGCGCGGCAAGAAAGAGCGCATCGGCCGCCTGCTGCAGATGCACGCCAACGAGCGCGCTGAAATCAAGGAAGTTCGCGCCGGCGACATTGCCGCCGTGGTCGGGCTGAAGGACGTCATCACCGGCGAAACCATCTGCGACGTGAAGAAGTCCATCACGTTGGAAAAGATGGAGTTTCCGGACCCGGTTATTTCGCAGGCCGTGGAGCCGAAGACCAAAGTCGATCAGGAGAAAATGGGCGTGGCGCTGCACCGCCTCGCGCAGGAAGACCCGTCGTTCCGCGTGCATACCGACGAGGAGTCCGGCCAGACCATCATCTCGGGCATGGGTGAACTGCACCTGGAAATCATCGTTGACCGGATGCGGCGCGAATTCGGCGTCGAGGCCTCGGTCGGCAAGCCGCAGGTCGCCTATCGCGAGACTTTCAAGAAAACGCTCGAATCCGAGGGCAAGTTCATCAAGCAATCGGGCGGCCGCGGCCAGTATGGCCACGTCTGGCTCAAGCTCGAGCCGCAGCATGGCAAGGGCTACGAATTCGTCGACGGCGTCAAGGGCGGCCGGGTGCCGAAGGAATTCATCCCGGCGGTCAAGAAGGGGGTCGACGAGGCGCTGCTGGACGGCGTACTCGCGGGCTACCCGGTAGTGGACGTGAAAGTGACCCTGTTCGATGGCTCGTACCACGACGTGGACTCGAACGAGAACGCGTTCAAGATGGCCGCGATCTTCGCCTTCAAGGACGGCATGAGGGCGGGCACGCCGGTGCTGCTGGAGCCGATCATGGCGGTCGAGGTGGAGACGCCGGTCGATTTCGTGGGCAACGTGATCGGCGACCTGTCGGCGCGCCGCGGCGTGCTGCAGGGACAGGAAGATGTCGCGGGTGTCATGGTCATCAAGGCCGAAGTGCCGCTGGGCGAGATGTTCGGCTACTCGACGACGATGCGTTCGCTGTCGCAGGGCCGCGCGACCTATACGATGGAATTCAAGCATTACGCCGAGACTCCCAAGAACGTCGCCGAAGCAGTGATCAGCGCAAAAAAATAACCATTAAAGGTAGAGAAGATGGCAAAAGGCAAATTTGAGAGAACCAAGCCGCACCTGAACGTAGGGACGATTG
>JBDTRO010000038.1:0-3620 GCA_039931635.1 Betaproteobacteria bacterium
TCGTCAACCAGGCGGCGAAGGCGCGCTACATGTTCGGCGGCCAGGGGCGCGTGCCGCTCGTCGCGCGCCTGCCGGTCGGCATCTGGACCGGATCGGCGGCGCAGCATTCGCAGAGCCTGGAGGCATGGTTCGCGCATATCCCCGGCCTGGTGGTCGTCACGCCGGGCACGCCGCAGGACAACCACTCGCTGCTGGCGGCGTCGATCGCGTCCGGTGATCCGGTGATCTACATGGAGCACAAGGAACTGTGGGGGCTGGAAGGTGACGTGGTGGAAGGTGAAGAAACTTCCCTCGGAAAAGCGAAGGTCCTGCAACCGGGGAGCGACGTAACGCTGGTGACGTGGTCGCGCACTGTGCAAGCGGCACTGCAAGCAGCTTCAGAAGCGAAAAAGCAGGGCATATCCGTCGAACTCATCGACCTGCGCACGATCTGGCCCTGGGACCGCGAGACGGTGCTGGCCTCCGCCGCGAAGACGAAACGCCTCGTCGTCGCGCATGAAGCCGTGCGCGTGGCCGGTTTCGGCGCGGAGATCGCGGCAACCGTAGCCGAGGAACTCGGCATCCCGGTAAAAAGGCTGGGCGGCGCACGCATCCCGGTGGGCTACTCGAAACCGCTCGAAGACGAGGCCAGGATCGATGCCAGCGGCATTCTCGAGGTCCTTTCCCGTTTCTAGTCCTTCAAAAAACAGCACACCCGAAGACTGGATCGCGGCGCTCGGCATGGCGGCGCTTTGCGTCATCACGATGTTGAACGTGGTGGTGCGGTATCTATCCGATGAATCCATCGCCTGGACCGAGGAGTTCTCGGTCTTCCTGCTGGTCCTCACGACGATGGCGGGCACCGCGGCGGCGGCGCTGCGCGACAATCACATCCGCATCGAATTTTTCCTCGAGCGCGGCAGCGCGGCGCGCCGCCGCCGGCTGGCGCTCTTCGGCGCCGCCATTACGGCGCTGTTCTTTCTCGCCCTCGCCCTGCTCACAGGCCGCATGGCCTGGGACGACTACAGGTACGCGGAAATATCCTCGGGCCTGGGCGTGCCGCGCTGGTGGTACACGGCCTGGGTACCGGTGTTTTCTCTTGTAATCGCATATAGGGTTTTTCAAACAATAAAGAGAAAAGAAAAATGATCGGGATCTCGCTGTTCCTGATCTTCTTTGTCCTGATGCTGGCGGGCGTGCCGATCGGCGTGTCGCTCGGCATCGGCGGCATGGTGGCGATCGCGCTCGCCAACAGCGACACGCAGTTGTTCGGTCTGTTCGCAGCGCCGCAGAATTTCTACGCCACCATCGCCAAGTACCCGCTGCTGGCGCTGCCGATGTTCGTGCTGGTGGGCTCCATCTTCGACCGCTCCGGGGTCGCCCAGCGCATGGTGACTTTTGCCATCGCCGCCGTCGGCCGCGGGCCGGGCATGCTGCCGATGGTCGCGATTCTCGTAGCGATGGTGCTGGGCGGCATCTCGGGCTCGGGTCCGGCAAACGCGGCCGCGGTCGGCGGCGTGATGATCGCGGCCATGGCGCGTGCCGGCTACCCGGCGTCGTTCTCTGCCAGCATCGTAGGCGCCGCGGCGGCCACCGACATCCTGATTCCGCCTTCCATCGCGTTTGTTGTCTACAGCGTGATGGTGCCGGGCGCCTCTGTTCCCGCGATGTTCGCGGCGGGCATGTTCCCGGGCATCCTCGCCGGCCTGGCGCTGATCATCCCTGCTGTTTGGCTCTCGCGCCGCCACGGCTTCGGCAAGGGCGAGACCGACCAGCCGCGGCCGCCGTTCTGGGCCAGCCTGCGCGAGGCCTCCTGGGGCCTGGCCGCGCCGGTGTTGATCCTGGGCGGCATGCGTGCCGGCTGGTTCACGCCCACCGAGGCCGCGGTGGTGGCGGTGTTCTACGGCCTGTTCGTCGGCATGGCGGTTCACCGCACGATCGCCTGGAAGGATCTGTTCGAGATCTTCCGCGAAGCGGCGGAGATTTCCGCAGTGATCATGATCGTGCTGGGCCTGGCAGGAATCTTCGCCTACTCGGTGAACACGCTGGGGATCGCCGATCCCATCGCCCACGCCGTGGCGGAGAGCGGCCTCGGCAGCACGGGCGCGCTGCTGCTCCTGTTCACGATCCTGATCGTGGTCGGCATGTTCCTGGACGGGGTCTCGATCTTCCTGATTTTTGTCCCGCTGCTCATGCCTGTGGTGCAGCTGTTCAACTGGGACGTCGTGTGGTTCGGCGTCATCCTGACGATGGCCGTCGCCATCGGCCAGTTCACCCCGCCGATGGCGGTCAACCTGATGGTGTCCTGCAGGATGGCGAAAGTGTCGATGGAGCAAACCATCCCGTGGGTGCTCTGGCTGGTCGCCAGCTTCGTCGTGGCGGCCCTGCTGGTGGTGCTGGTGCCGGAACTGGCTCTTTGGCTGCCGCGCTCGCTTGGCTATTAGAATGAATGCAACTGGAGGAGGAAAGTCATGAAAAGACGCGTATTCCTGAAAGCCGTTTCCGCCACCGCGGGCGCGCTCGCATTCCCTGCGATTGCCATCGGCCAGCAGTACAAGGCCGAGTACAAGATGTCCACCGTGGTGCCGCCGGCCTTCGCCTGGGGCAAGGGCGGCGAGATTTTCGCCAACCTGGTGCGCGAGCGCACCGCCGGGCGCATCAACATCAAGCAGTACCCGGGATCGTCGCTGGTGCAGGGCGACCAGACGCGCGAATTCTCGGCCATGCGCCAGGGCGTCATCGACGTGCTCTGCGGCGCGCCGATCAACTGGTACAGCACGGTGCGCGAGCTCGCCGTGTTCACGCTGCCGTTCATCACGCCGGACCACAAGGCGCTGGACGCGGTGCTCGCGAACAAGCCGGTGATGGACGAATACTTCGACCTGGTGCGCAGGGCGGGCGCCGAGCCGGTAGGTGTGGGCGAGACCGGTTTCCGCCAGATCAGCAATTCCAAGCGGCCGATCATCAAGCCCGACGACTTGAAGGGCATCAAGATCCGCGTCGTCGGCAGCCCGATGTACGGCGAGATCATGTCCACCATGGGCGCCAACCCGACTTTCATGAGCTGGGCCGACGCGCAGCCGGCGCTGGCCTCCGGCGCGGTGGATGCGCAGGAGAATCCGCTGGAGGTGTTCCTGGCGGCGAAAATCAACACGCTGGGTCAGAAGTACGTCACCAAGTGGAATTACTCGAACGACATCCTGCTCTTCGCGATCGCCAACGACGCCTGGAAGCTTTGGAGCGCGCAGGACCAGAAAATCGTGCGCGAGGCCGGCGTCGACGCGGCGAAGCAGCAGATCGGCCTCGTGCGCAAGCTGTTCGCAGAAGACGTGGGCCGCGTCAAGGCGCTGGGCGTGGATGTGCACGTGCCGACACCGGCGGAACTGAACGAGTGGCAGATCACCACGCGCCGCGTCTACGCGCGCTGGAAGGCGCAGGTCAACCCCTCGCTCATCGGCAAGATCGAACAGGTGGTCGAGAAGACGAGGAAAGCTTAAAAGCCGAAGAGCTCGGGCTGCTTGCCGCCGTCAGCCCAGTCGGTGGGACCTTCGGACCAGGCATGGAACAGGACGCCAAAATCGCTCGCGATCTCTATCGTCGCGCCCGGTTCCACGATCGCGAAGCAGTTGGCGTGCGCTGCG